>CAYSXI010000232.1:0-6967 GCA_964434955.1 uncultured Pirellulaceae bacterium | reverse complement strand
TAGCGCCGATTGGAAATTAGCGCCGATTGGAAATTAGCGCCGATTGGAAATTAGCATGGTGAGCAAAACAAAAATCCCTGCGATGAACCGCGCAATGGTACGCCTGGCACTCGTCTGGTTTCTTGTTTCCTGCGGTCTGAGCTACGGGCGAGAAATAATCGGGCAAGAAAAAGAAGGGAAGCGCCCAAATATCGTCGTGATTTATGCAGATGATCTCGGCTTTGGCGACGTACGCTGCTTCAATCCAGACCGTGGAAAGATCCCGACGCCGCACATCGATCGCTTGGCGGCGCAAGGCATGAAGTTTACCGACGCTCATTCGTCCTCGGGCGTTTGTTCTCCGTCTCGGTATACGTTGTTGACGGGCCGCTACCATTGGCGTTCTCGTTTGCAATCGGGCATCGTCGGCTTGTGGGGACCTCCATTAATTCCCCCTGAACGAATGACGATTGGTAGCCTGGCAAAGAAGCACGGGTATCAGACGGCCTGCATTGGCAAATGGCACTTGGGATGGAACTGGCCCATCCCCAAGGGCCAGAAAAAACTGTTTGCGAGCACAGGCTATCGAGGCGAGAAACGTCTGGTGGCGACGGAGGAACAACGGGCCGCCTGGAAACAGGCCTTTTCCAAACCAATCAAAGGCGGACCAACGGCCGTTGGGTTTGACGAGTACTTTGGGACGGACGTGCCGAACTGGCCACCTTACTGCTTTATTGAAAATGAAAGGACGGTTGGCATTCCCAGTGAATATGCCAACGCCAAGCTGTTTGTAAAAAACCAGGCCAGCCAGCAGGGCCCGGCAGTCAAGGATTGGACCCTCGAACCGATTCTTCCCGCCTTGGGCTCGAGAGTTGCAGATTTTATCAAGCGTAAATCGAAATCCGACAAACCCTTTTTGATTTACATGCCTTTGACTTCACCGCATACGCCACTTTCCGTGAACAAACCGTGGATTGGCAAAAGCAAACTCAATCGCTACGCAGACTTCGTCATGGAAACGGACGCGGTCGTCGGTCAAGTTCTGGAAGCAATCAAAGTGAGCGGCGAAGAACACAACACGCTTGTCGTCTTTACGAGCGACAACGGGTGCGCGCCTTATATTGGAGCAACTCAACTTGAGAAAATGGGTCACTACCCGAGCGGGAAACTACGAGGTTACAAGTCGGATGCCTGGGAAGGAGGGCATCGCGTTCCATTCATTGTTCGCTGGCCTGGCAAAGTCGCCGCAAATACCAATTGCCATCAGTTGATTCATCAGGCTGACTTGCTTGCGACGTTCGCGGAGATCATGGGGTCCAAACTTCCGGCCGACGCAGGCGAGGACAGTTTCAGCCTGTTGCCCTTGTTTCAGGGAATCGAAAAACCAGTTCGAAAGAATGCGGTCAGCACTTCAATTCGTGGCGTACCCGCGATCCGATTGGGCGAATGGAAGTTCATTCCCGCCAAAGGATCTGGCGGTTGGACGAAGGGCGGTGACCAATCGCAACCGATCCAACTGTACAACTTGTCTGACGACATTTCCGAATCCAACAATCTGGCCGCCGAGATGCCGGAAAAGGTGCGGCTGCTCAAGGAAACGTTGGATACGCTGATCACCGATGGGCGAAGTTCTCCTGGCAAAAAACAGAAAAACGATGTGAAAGTGAAACGCTACTAGCGCTTGGAAGCAATCCAGGTTGAGTCGGTCTCAACAAAGGGCAGGGCCCTTCCTATCGTTTCCTGCGGTTTCTCAACCGGGTCATTCCAAGTCCGGCGAGCAAAAGCAGGCTTGGGCCGCTGGGTTCCGGAATAGCGGAGCTTCCATAAATCCGATACTCGTAGTCGTAGCCAAAAAACAATCGGCGATTCTGGCCCTGATTTTGAAAAGTATAAGAAATGGAATTCACTTCGAGATCAATTCGACTCACGTCGAAGTTGAAGAGATCGGAGGCCGAATTTAGTTCGACCGACTCTTGTTTAAACTGAGTCAACGACGGCGAAGGTGAGGCCGTCGAACCGTCTGCTGCCAGGAAGATGGTCGTTAACGCGATATCTTCGTCGACTCCGTTGGTCAATCGGCCAACCACTTCAACAAACCCGGCTGAATTCACATCAAAACTTCTGCTCGCTGAATTATTGTTGCCGGGTGAAACGGGGAGCGAAAAATCCAATCCGATTCGAGTGTCCCTTATGAAGCTACCAAGCGGGTCCGCCGGGTCGTAAATCGGTTCTCCGTCGTAGCCGAGCGCGAACGTTATTCCAGTCGGCTCCGTTTGGCTGAGCAACGGAACGGTATAGGAAATTGTTCCAACCTGTTTCGTTAGCGTGCCGAGCAAAACGTCTGCAAACAATGAGTTTGGAATCGCCTGCAGAACGCATCCGACGAAAACAGCAACGACCAATCGGGACATGATGAATCTTTCCGTGTCAGAGTAAAAACGAGTGAGTACGTTCGGGCGATCGCCGCGAGCGAGTTCGTCGATAAAGGCAACAAGCAAATGAAGCGGCAAGCAGGAAGCTGACGCTGTTCGGTTCGGGAATGGCAGACAAAAGCGAGACATCGTTTCCATCTCCGCCTTGGTACGTGATGAAAAGATCGATGCCGTTCAAATTGGCGACCAAATCGCCTTCGCCGAGACCATCGAACTCGCCGCTCAGCGCGCCTCCGACTTCGGCGATCACAAATTCCTGGTTCCAGCCCAGCTCGAACCCCTCAATTGCGACGACCTCAAGTGAACCATCGATGTCCAAATCTCCGGCAACCATCAACTGATCAAACTGACCGGACGCGAAACCGGCCAGTTCAATCAGGGTGTTAGCGCTCGAGCCGAGTACCACGTTTCCTTCATGGGAAATTGCGGCGGGGCTGTTGCCGGGTCGTAAGTCACCGTGATAGAAAACGGTTCCCGTACCCGTAAACGAACCGGCGCCACTTTGGTTGCCGAAAAACACGGTGTGGCTTCCGCTGCCCGTATGGATTTCGTCGCCGTTATGTACCACGTCATCGAAAAACGTGGTGATCGCGCCTCCGGCGGTGACGATCCTGCCTCCGGATTCATTCGTGACATCGCCGAGAACGTCCGCGGGTCCGCCACTGAAGGCCATCACGCCCCGATTGATCCAACCTCCGTTGGCGACAAACTGCCCTCGGCCAGCAATAAACCCGGTTGCTTGATTGGTCAAACTTTGATCAAAACGAACCGTGCCGCCGAAGTTGTTGATCTCGCCGGCATTCGAGTTGTCGCTGCCGGCAAAACGAAGCCGCTCACCCGTAACGACTTCCAATTCGCCGTTGGATGAATTGGTCAGGGAACCGGCAAAGTCATAACCTCCAACCAGGGTTCCACTGTTTTCGATGTCGATCCCCGATACGTCGATTGAGGCGTTGTTGAAATGCGCCAAACTGTCAGCCCGTTCGTAATTGAGAATCTGGATGCTTCCCTTGAGGGTCCCGGACGTGACATTGATTTTCTGGAATCCGCTATAAACCATTGAGCCAAACTCAAAGGTCCCGTCGTCAACATGGACGTTTCCGCCGGACAAGATAGTCGTCGTACCGCCAACTTTAACTTCGCCACCTTGTTCGATCCTGGCCGTCCCCACTCCCGGACCAGCCGAGCTTCCGCCAATGTAAAGATTCCCCAGGACATCGACTTTTGAGCCATCGCCATTGACAGTCAACGTCGCCGTGCCACCAGCAGAAAAACCGGCACCAATCGACAAATCTGTGCCGACTTCGACTCGCCCACTGGTTTCAACCCGCAGTGTTCCTTCGCCGCCCTCCGCCATGATTAAGTAGTCAGACGTTGTTAGCGTCGAACCCGAGCCGGAAACGATCACATTTCCTTTGCCATTGGTGTTTCTTCCAATTACCATGCTCCCCGCAGCGACGTCGCTTCCAGAATGAATGTTCACGTCGCCATCGCCCGTGTATCCAACGTAAATCGTCGAGGCACTGTTCCAGACCGAGTTGTTCGTTAGGTTGACTTCTCCCCTAGGATTTGCGGTATACCCAAGAAAGCTTACCGAGTTGGTCGAAAGCAGCGCGTTATTGCTCAAGTCGACTTGTCCATAGTGCGAATTACCTACTCGAAATCCACTTTGAACCGTCACGGATGAACCACTTCCATCCACATTGAGGAAGCCCCCGCTTAATCGTCCGAGCTCCATCCGGTTGGCGATCAAGTCGGCCCCTCCATTCACGTAAACAAACCCCGAATCAACAAACAAAGTTTGGCTGATGTCCAGCAGGGAGTCTTGGGAGTGGGATCCATCAACGGTCAACGCGGCGCCGGAAAATAGCCTTCCATTGCCATCAACATCCAAGTGAATTCCTTTTAGCGTCAAAGATGAACTGCCGGTCATGTAAAGGTCGTCGCTGAATCCGCCGGTAACCTGCAGGCGATACAAAGCATTTAGCTGGCTTTCAAAAGTGACATCGGTGTTGTTTGTGAAATAGACTCGACCGACGTTGGGTGCAATCACTGCCGTAAAGGCATCCCACCATACTTCGTAAGTCGCATTCGCATCGAATCGGGCCGTTTCATTTGACAGTGGGCGATTGGCGGTCGACCAGTTTGTCGGCGCGTAATACCAGGGGTTGGGTACACCGGTTGTGTTCGTCCATATGCTTGTCTGCCCGAAAGCCAGCGTCGGGCCAATAAAACTCAAGACGGCAATGCAAAGTAGAAGCAATCGAGAAAAGGCAAACTGAAAATGCCTTGGGCAATAATTCATGGCGGGTCCTAACTGAGACCGGTGGATAAAGAAGTGTGACTAACCCCGAAATCATTCCATTCCAAAACTGGACATGCGGGGAAATAAAATCCCGCAGGTTCGCGGGATGGGTTGCTTCAAAGTTGAGGCTTAACTTCGTCTCCGGCGGATACGCGAGGCAAAACCCATGATGGCGATCGGAAAAAGCGCCAGGGTGGATGGCTCGGGAACGGCGTTGATCGTAAATCGGTCGATTTCTACGGAGCCCGCGTGGCCAAAATCTCCAACGTTGCCGATGAAGGCCGTTCGATTTGAAGTCGCCTCCGTCGAATAAACCGTCCCATCAATCGAGCCGAGATGGGTGAAGCTGCCGGATTCATCGACGTCGTAATAGGCATTGAAGATTCCTCCTCCGTTTACGAGATCCTCGACGTAGTCCAACCGCAATGTTACGCGGTCGAGGCTGTTACCCAATGAAACGATGTTGTGATAGTTCGATTCTTCATTGACATAAGAACTGAACCAGGCGCGGTACTCCGAGCCATTTCGGTTCACGAATATCGCAACCAGGTCTGCGGGCGTGTTGGAATTGATTCGGTCCGCAACATTGATTTGCACGTTGGATAGACCCCCACTGCTCAGCACCGGGTTGCTGAATTCGACGACGGTAGAAAACGACTGATCACCGATCGTTCGAAACAGTCCGCTGGAACCACTGGAGCTTCCATCGACCGAGGCACCAAAGACACCTTCACCAAAACTGTTCGTGCTGAAACCGGATACGGTTCCTGTTTCAAACCATCCAAAATTGTCAAAACCGGGCCGACCTGCATTGGATTGAAAGCTGCCTGAACCGGACAAGGTTTCATCCAGGATCTGTCCGCTGGCGGCGCTACTAGCGCCAATCATTAGCAGAACGGGAATAACCAGGAATTGAAGTTGGAATGAGAAAGCTGGGCGAATGGCCGCGGAGTTCATGGGGATTTCCTTCATGTCGATTAAGTTGGCAGATAAGCCACGCAAACCATAGAATCCCCAAACTCAGAGAACCGGACGATGATTCCAAATTGTTTTTGCGGTCCTGAGATCTCCTGATTCGGACTGTTTTTTGGCTAGTTTTTTTGTGCGATAATAAAATTCCTGTCCGAAACCCCACCCACCGGGATCACCGAGGTTGTGACTTGAACCCATCCGAGAACCCAGACCAATCGAATGCTGATCCATCCGAGCAGGAATCTTTCGAGATGCTTGTTCAGAAAGCGCAAGGCGGCGATCGCAATGCCGTCGGTAGCCTGATCGATCGGTACCGAAATTACTTGTTGCTGATCGCCAACCATGATGTCGGCGACGACCTCAAGGCAAAAATGGGTGCATCGGACGCCGTTCAAGAATCGATGATGCACGCTCAGCTTCACTTTGACCAATTCCAGGGTGATTCTGAAGGCGAATTGAAGGCGTGGTTGAAAACCATTTTGGCCAATGACATTCGCAAAGGCCGCCGACACTTTAACGCCCAGAAGCGAGACGCGAACCTGGAAGTCAATATGCAGGAGCAGTCGGCCGTTGGCCGGGGACTGCTCGATCATCAGTTGACTCCCAGCAGTGAAGCGATCAAGCAGGAAAAAGCGCGGGCCATGAAAGTGGCCATGGAACGACTGTCGGCGGAACAGCAACAGGTCATTCAATTGCGAAACTTCGAACGATTGGCATTTGCCGAAATCGGAAAAGAAATGGACCGAAGCGAAGATGCCGCTCGCAAGTTGTGGGCGAGATCGATCGAAGCGTTGAAACAAAATTTAAAAGACGATTCCCCCGAACTAATCGACGAGTCGCTCCAGTCCGATCAAAATCATGACTGATCCCAAAAAGCCAAACGAATCCGATGAGCGGTTTGCGAAGGCACTCGAGAACGAACACGAACGCTTAATCGGCGGCAAACCGGCCGCGGCCCGCGAAGAGGGTGAATCGGAAGATGCTCGCATTGAATCGGCGGCTCAAGTCTTGCAGCTATTGGAAGAGCTGAATCCATTTGGCAGCCAAGAGAGCAACGACCGCGAGGGGGTAAGCCAACAGCAAGGCGACGAGCGCGCGGCAAACAATGAGCAGGTCGACACCATCGGGGATCCGTCAACCAAAAGGTCGACGTCCCCTGGCGATCAATCATCTGCCAAGCATTTGCCGGATATGGAGAGACTGGGAAGGTTCGAAATCATCGAGCCCATTGGTCGCGGCGGATTTGGAGTTGTCCTACGTGCGCGTGATACGCGTTTGG
>CAYSXI010000231.1:0-6986 GCA_964434955.1 uncultured Pirellulaceae bacterium | reverse complement strand
ACCGCATTTGAGAACAGGTAATCACCCAGCAATACAGCCGTCGGCGAGTTCCAGCGTTCGTGAACGCTGGGCAGATGCCGGCGAGTACTCGCTTCATCGATGATATCATCGTGAACAAGTGTTGCTGTGTGAATCATCTCGATTGCAGCCGCCAGCGCAATGTGCCTCCGATCGATGTTTCCAAGGTTGCCGGCAACCAGAAGCAGAAGTGTCGGGCGAAGGCGTTTGCCCGAGATCATGTTTCCATGTTGCAAAACTTTATCAACGAATGGGATTTCGTTCTCCATGTACCGCGAGAGCAGTGCCATGGAGTCTTGAAGTGGATTGGCGACGACGTCGACAATCGATTTTAGCCCGGGGTGATGATAAGTTCTTTGGATTAACATCGGTCAGTTTGCGTCCTGCGAAGTCTCATCTGCCAGGTAGTGCCCGCTTTTCCCGCCCGCTTTTTCAATCAACTCGATTCGCTCGATGCACATCGAACGTTCCAAGCTTTTACACATGTCGTAAACCGTGAGTGCCGCTACGGATGCCGCCGTCAAAGCTTCCATTTCGACGCCGGTTCGATCGTTCGCCTTGACCATCGATTCGACCTTGATAAGAGTCGAATCGACTTGCTCGAACGAAACCGTAATCGATTGAATGTTGATTGGGTGACAAAGCGGAATCAAGTCGGGAGTTTTTTTCGCCGCCATGATGCCCGCGAGTCGAGCCACCTCCAGAACATTACCTTTTGCAACTTCCAAATTGAAAATCGCTTTGGCCGTTGATTCATGGCAGCGAATCCAGGCGCCTGCACGCGCCAGCCGAGCAGTCACACCTTTTTCGCCGACATCGACCATGCGGCTTTGACCTTTTTCGTCAAAATGTGTGAACTCAGTCATGCGAGTGCCATGAAGGAGGTGCTTGCTGTTTTTTAGACCGTACGAAGTCCGCAAGAATAACCTTTTTTGCCTTCGGTTCTAAGGGCTTGCGAGCCAGCGAACCGAAAAAACGCGGCAAAATCGCCGCTTTGCGATTTTCCAACCCGGGAATTGTTATTGGAGGGGGAATGGCAGATTCCGCCATTTCGGCAATTTCTGGGATCGAAAATCGCGACTCCCCGTTCCTTTGCCGCGATTGATCTTGCCTGAAAATCCCGAAATGGGTTACCAAATTAGGACCGAGACCTGTCGGTAACTCCCGCTAGCGAGTCATCGCCGGCAAACCTGGACCGGTTCGAACCTGCAAGGAAGCATCTCGACCCATGAAAAATCTGATGCGGGCGCTAAGGATGGCGTTCAAATATAAGGTTTCTCTCATCGGCAGCATGGTCTGCTGTGTTCTCGTAGCGGCGCTATGGGGCGCCAACATTTCGGCGCTTTACCCTTTCGTCGAAGTCGTCTTTAAAGGCGAGTCGTTGCACGAATGGGTTGATGATCGGGTGGCTTCCGCGGAAGAGATCATCGAGAAAAATGAAAAAACCATCGCCGACCTTGAGTTAGAGAAAGAGGGAGCTTCGCCAAGCGAAGCTAGGTCGATCGACGCGAGGATCTCCCGTTTGGCAAGCGCGAACGATGGGGAATCTCGCAAAAGGGACACCGCGCTTTGGGCCGCGCCCTACATCAAAGAATATTTGCCAAGCGACGCATTCCAAACATTGCTGTGGCTTGTCGTCCTGTTCGTGATCGCCACGTTCATCCGTGGCTTGTGCCTGATGGGCAACATGGTACTGGTGTCGCGCGTTGGCCAAAAAGTCATGCTTGACTTGCAGTACATGTTTTTCCGCAAGTCATTGAAAATGGAAATGTCGGAAATCGACGTGAACGGCACCGGCGATTTGGTGAGCCGAATCCGTGGTGAAACCGGCGCGGTCGCCGGCGCAATCATGGTGATCTTTGGCCGAACCATGCGCGAACCGATGAAGATGGCGGTTTGCATTATCGGCTGCGGAGTCGTCAACTGGCGGCTGCTTTTGTTTTCACTGATCATTTGCCCCGTTGCCGCTTGGGGCATGCTGAAGATCGCTCGTTCCACCAAGCGGGCCAACAAAAAAGCCATTGAACGTTCCGCCGTGTTGCTGAACCGATTGTTTCAAGCCGTTACGTACATGCGGATCGTCAAAGCGTTCAATATGGAAGAGCATGAGCAGGATCGATTCGAGTCCACGGCGCATGATGTTTATCGAAAGTCGATGAAGATCGCTTTCTACAATGCCCTGGCAAGAGTCAACAATGAAATGCTCGGTGTCGCCATCATGTGTCTATCGTTCCTCGCAGCGGGATACATGGTCCTCACCGGTTCCACACACATTTTCTTCTTGCAGCTTAGCGACGCCACGATGACCTTTGGCGAAGTTATGTTGTTCTTCGCGTTCATGATCGGCATCACCGATCCCCTGCGGAAAATGGCCGACGTTTACAACCTGATCCAGGGTGGTGCGGTCGCGGCGGATCGTGTGTTCCCATTGATGGATGCGGAGCCGAATGTGAAATCTCCCGAAAATCCAGAACCGTTTCCGACTCAGGCTCCCGAAATTCGATTTGAAAAAGTCGGCTTTGCCTATCGCGAAGGCATGCCGGTCTTGAACGAAACAAGTTTTATTGTCCCGGCAGGCAAAACCGTGGCCATCGTCGGTGCGAATGGTTGCGGTAAAAGCACTTTGATCAACATGCTTCCGCGCTTTTTCGATCCTCAGGAAGGCGGGATTCATTTCGACGATCACGAAATTCGCCGATACTCACTTCACGATTTGCGCCACAACATCGGCTATGTGACTCAGACCGCGATGTTGTTCAACGATTCGATTATCGAGAACATTCGGTATGGCCGTCCGGATGCCACCTTGGATCAAGTGCGTGAGGCCGCCAGACAGGCAATGGCCGACGGTTTTATTGAACAATTGCCCAGTGGATACGATACGCCGATCGGGGAACATGGTAGCGGGCTTTCCGGCGGACAACGCCAACGACTGACCCTGGCTCGGGCCATTCTAAAGGACCCCAAAGTTTTGATCCTGGATGAAGCGACAAGTCAAATCGATCCGAAAAGCGAAGCCGCGATCCACGAAGCACTCGCAAAATTTATCCAAGATCGAACAACCATCATGATCACTCACCGGACGTCATCGCTTTCTTTGGCGGATCAAATCGTGGTCATGGATGAAGGCAAGGTCATCGACCAAGGGACCCACGAACAACTGCTTGCCCGATGCCCTGCCTACCAGAAACTTCGACAGTCCAATCTGCAGGAGGCAGCTTGATGGGATTGCCCGCCAAAAAGATCTCTGAATTCAGCCTGTTTGAACAAATTCAATTGGCCTCAGATGTTGTCGGCCAGGAAGCCAATGCGCTCGAGCAACTGGCCAAAAACATTCCGGTCGACCTGCCCAAAGCCGCAGAGGTTATGGCGAATTGTGGAGGGAGTGTGATCGTAACCGGCATCGGCAAGGCGGGTTGGATCGGACAAAAAATCTCAGCGACACTTTCATCCACCGGAACGCGAAGTCATTTTCTTAATCCGTCAGAAGCAGTGCATGGCGACCTTGGGAAAGTCGGCACCGATGATGTCGTGCTGGCCTTCTCGAATAGCGGTGAAACCAGTGAGCTAATACAAATTCTTCCGACGATTCAACGGCTTGGCGTTCCCGTGATTGCGATTACGGCCAATTCGCAATCAACCCTGGCTGATTTTTCCGAGTATGTGCTGGACTATGGAAAGACGCCGGAGGCCTGTCCTTTGGGGCTTGCTCCAACGACAACCACGACCATCATGTTGGCGTTAGGCGATGCCTTGTCCATGGTGACTTCAAGGCTCCGTGACCTGCAGCCCAATGATTTTGCGCGTTGTCATCCGGGCGGGTCCTTGGGGAAACAGCTTTCGACCGTCGAGGAAATCATGCGGCCCATCTCGGAATGCCGTGTGGCCAGCGAAAACATTTCGGTTCGAAATATGTACGTCCAGCTTCGCGGACCCAAGCGTCGAAGTGGAGCGATCTTGTTGGTCGACGAATCGCAGAAACTATCCGGTATTTTCACTGACAGTGATTTGGCTCGACTGCTGGAGCGCGAGCAAGACGACCTGCTCAATCGTCCGATCCGCGAAGTCATGACGAAGAATCCGTCAACCGTGCAAGTTGGCAGCAAAACCATTGCCGCGGTCGACCTGCTCGGTTCGCTCAGTATCAGTGAGTTGCCGGTGGTCGATTCCAATAATCGGCCTCAAGGCTTGATCGATATTACGGATGTTGTCGGGTTATTACCTTTGGATACGAAGCAGTCCGCCTGACAAGGTCTATCGACCGGCTTTGTCAATCGACCGGCTTTGTCTATCCACCGGCTGTTCTACCTGCCATCCAACGTGTCGTTTCTGACGGAATTCTTGCTGCGGCTTGATTCAGCTTTCTGTGCGACGATAATCGCGTTTGCACATATTCATGCCGGAGAAAGTCAATGCTGCGATTCGCCACCAAGTCTTCAACGATCGTTTTGATTCTTTGCGGGTTCATAACCCTGTTTCTTGCCGCTTGCCGAACTGGCTTCGCCGAGGAATCAAAGGTTGATAAGAACAAAAAGAAACTGAATGTGGTTTTCTTTTTGGTGGACGATCTTGGTTGGACCGACTTGGCATTCAATGGAAGTAGTTTCTACGAAACGCCCAATGTTGATCGTTTGGCGAAAACGGGAATGTTCTTTTCAAACGGCTATGCGGCTTGCCCGGTTTGCAGTCCGACTCGAGCAAGTATCCTGACCGGGAAGTACCCGAACCGTTTGGACATCACGACCTATATCAGTCCCAACGGCGGCAACCAGCCGGAAAAATGGCGACGGAATACCGTGTTGCTCCCGCCGAAGTATGCGGACCGAATGCCACTGAAAGAAGTCACGATGGCCGAGGCATTCAAGGAAAATGGATACGCAACGTTCTTTGCCGGTAAGTGGCACCTGGGACCGGAAGGCCATTTTCCGGAAGATCAAGGGTTTGACATCAATCGTGGCGGTTTGGAACGCGGGGGCCCCTACGGCGGCAAACGTTATTTTTCGCCCTATGGAAACAAGCGTTTGAAGGACGGGCCTGAGGGCGAACATTTGCCTGATCGGCTGGCGACAGAAACCTGCAAATTTATTGAGTCGAACAAAGACAAACCCTTTTTTGCGTACTTGTCTTTCTACTCGGTTCACACGCCCTTGATGGCCCGTGCTGATTTGAGGGACAAGTACCGGGAACTAAATGCGAAAAGGGATATCGAGGGGCCGCTGTGGGGCAAGGAAGGCAATCGAAAATTGCGGCTCGTCCAGGAACACGCCGTCTACGCCGGAATGGTCGAAGCGATGGACCAGGCCGTCGGCAAAGTCATCAAAAAACTGGATGAGCTAGGTGTCGCGGACAATACGGCAATTGTTTTCATGAGTGACAATGGTGGCCTTTCGACGTCGGAGGGACATCCAACGTCGAACTTGCCATTGCGGGCTGGAAAAGGCTGGATCTACGAAGGCGGCATTCGGGAACCAATGATTATTTACTGGCCGGGCGTTACCAAAGCAGGGTCAACTTGCACGCAACCCGTGATCAGTACCGATTTTTATCCGACTCTGCTGGACATGGCCGGGCTCAAGCTGAAACCCAAGCAACATGTCGATGGAAAAAGTCTGACGCCGCTTCTGCGCGGTGAGAAAATGAATCGTGGCCCCTTGTATTGGCACTTTCCGCACTATGGGAATCAGGGCGGGCCACCGAGTGCCGCGATACGAGCGGAACAGTGGAAATTGATTCGCCGCTTCGAAGATGACTCGTTCGAGTTTTACAATCTGAATGATGATATCGGCGAGAAGAAAAACTTGATCAAAGACTCGAGACAAGAAGCGCGAATCGAGTTGATGAAAAAGATGCTGGATAAGTGGCTCAAAGAAACCGATTCAAAAATGCCGACTCGGAATCCCAAGTTTGATCCCAAGAAAAGGATCTATCGTTAGGCCTACGTGGGGTCAGGCCCGTACTGATTGGCTCCCAGCGTTCCCCTTGCGAATCCACAATCTAACATCAGGATCATGATCCCGACGCAAGGGATTAGCACAATCCAAACCCAGGCTCCACTCTTATCAATATCATGGAACCGCTTTGCGCAAATGGCTGCGGCGAGGTAAATGAAAAAGAGTTTGATGGCTAAATCGATCAAGGCCACCCAGGCCGGTTCCGGGTTTCTTCGCATCGAGGAATAGTACACGGGTTCTTCGAAGTGTCCCGTTCCATAGCCGCGCCCCGTATCGTCGACGTAACCGCCGTAAGTTGGACTGCGATAGTTGTCGTAAAAAAAGTGTTTGTACGTGTCGAAGGCCCCGTCCATCATCGAGAAAACGACCATCACGCCCAGCAAAGACCACCAAAAGACGCGTCGCGGGATCCGTCCATTGAAACGAAATAGAATCCACAACAATCCGGCGCCGTTTTCCGTTGGCCATTCTGCGCGTCTGGCATCATTCGGATCCGACCAGATCGGATAAGACTGAGCAATCGAACTTCGGTTCAAGAAATCTTGAACTTCCTGTTCGGTGGCGGCAGATGGATCGTCGGCAATGTACATCGGGTCATCGCTGGTGCCACTGCCTTCGGTTTTCGTGCCGGAAGCTTTTCCCGAATGGGCTCGAATTGCCTCATCCAATGGGATCGCGCATCCGGGACAAAAGCCGCCGGGCATGTATTTCACCCGCGTGCCGCATTCCGGACAATTAATGACATCCATTGGTTTCATGCTGCAATCCGCTGATCCCATTCGAATCAAACGCAATTTTATTGCCCCCACCAAGGAAGTCCATCAATGAAGGCAGAATTCGTTTGGAATTACCAATCTCTTCATTCAATTTCGATTGGGCAATTTCGATTGGTCACTTTTTTGAAGAAGCAGCAAGACAATTGATTGCGAGGTCGTCCAGCCTGACGCTCGAAAAAACAATGCCATAAATACGCAACCGTTGCATGGCGCAGATGGTCATCAGGCAATCGTGTTCACC
>CAYSXI010000230.1:0-7032 GCA_964434955.1 uncultured Pirellulaceae bacterium | reverse complement strand
CAGCTCTCTGGTCGAGGCGCCGGCCGATTTCCGACCTCCCAGGCCGTCGTCAATGACTTGATCAATTTGGTGCGTGAGTTTTTCCTATCCAGGGCGGAAAAAATGCAGTTGATCGACGGTTGACGCGATTGCAACCGGGTTTCGAGTCAACTAGATTGAAACCCGCGGCCAAACTGCAAACAGCTCGTCAATTTCGCGGAGAAAAGATTCAATGAAAGTATGGAAATCAATTGCGTTGCTCCTGGGATTCTTGGTTTTTGGAATGCTGGCAACGGTCGGGCTCGAGCAAGTTGTTTCCGCAGCCGATGCCGGAGCGGAAGCTGCCGGTGCCGGAGCAGCTTGTGGAATCATGTGCCTGTGTTACGGCGTCCCATTTTTGATCGGTCTCGCGATCATGGGCGGATGTGGATACATCGTCTACGCCGATGCGAACAAGAACGGCGTAGAGAATGGCGTACTTTGGGCGGTGATTGCGGCCTTCACGACATGGGTCGGAGTTTTGATTTACTTCCTTGTAATCAAGAAACAACACATGGAGAAAAAGGGTATGTAGGAAGGACGCATGCCCTTTCGAGAATCCTGAGACAACAGGCTTTCGTCGTAGTGCGGCGAAGGCCTTTTTTTTCGCGAAGATTCAGGAGAGCCAGACAGGAGAGCCAGACAGATGAGCCGATCGGATTTTTCATTGAAGCAAACTCAGTTACCGTTTCGGTGGGTTTGCCTGCTCGCGCTGGCCTTGGCCGCCTTCGTTGGATTCGGTTCGGTTCCCGTTAATTTGCTAGCGCAGGAAAGCCAAGCGGCACACGAAAGCCAAACGACTTCGGCGAATCAAAATCCCCATGCCAAGTCGAGTTTGCACGGATCGGCGGTTGAGCAAATCAGGTCGAATCGTGCATCCGTGCAGGAATCGCCAAATAGTCAAAATCAAAACGACGATCCGAACGACCCTTTCGGCGATCCCTTCGACGATGATCCGTTCGGCGACGATCCCTTTGGCGACGATCCCTTTGGGCCGGGGGGCGATCCGGCAGCTGGAGCTGCCGGCTGCATGGTGTGTGGCGTATGTGGAGCCTATGGAGCCATCATCGGCTTTTCAATCTTGATGGGCGTCATCGGAATCGCGCTTCAAATCTGGATGATGATCTACGTTTACAACGATGCGACAAGAAACAACGTCGACAACGCGGCACTGTGGGTGCTCCTGGTTTTCTTCTTGGGCGTGCTTGGGTTGTTGATCTATCTGTTGGCTGGGCGAAACAATCGCACGCCTGGTCCTCCCCATCATGGACCTCATGGCGGTCCGCATCAGGGCAAACCGATGTACTAAACAGGGATTGAGGCGCGTCCGTTCATGCGACAGACAATTGAAAAGTGGTTGCATCGTCCGCATCCCTATTTGGCGATGATTTTCCTTTTGATCATCGCCTGCATCGCGGATTCATTTCGACCGCCCCAGCGGCAGTGGACGGCAACGATATACATTGGCCTGGTCCGCAACTATCAAGTCTTTGGGCGGCCGATCACGCGTAAGACGACAACTTGTCCCTATCATCCGACATGTTCGCGCTACAGCCTCGAAGCCGTGGAGCGTCACGGGATTCGTCGGGGTTTGATGCTGACTTGGGACCGGCTGTGGCGTTGCCGAACCGATGTCGAGCTGGGGACGCCCGACCCGGTCCCCAAGACCTAGCAGGTGCATTGCGGCTCGTCGTTTTCCTATGGCGGCTGACGAAACTCCGTCAATGGTCGTGATCGTGACGCGGTCAAAACTAATTCCGCCAAAGCTCATTTTTTTCTTGCAGCGTTGAAAACCTTTCTCGCATCAGGGGTAACGGGATTTCGCCAGGCATGCGCCGACGATCCCGAGGTAATGCCCTGAGATACACGAGAGTAAGAAATGAACAACAGGTGGAAGAATAGGTTGCGGAACCTGGGAAATGGAATTTGCGGGATCAGTGGAAAGTGGAGTTTTGTACTGGCCCTGGCAGTGATGATCGCGCCGGCATTGGTACTTCAACAGGCCTCGGCCCAAATTACGCGTACTTGGACTAACTCGGCTACCTACTGGAGTTCAAGTAATGGCTGGAGTCCAAGCGGCGTGCCGTTGTCGACGGATACTGCGCGTTTTTCAGGGGCAAGTGACATCGTTTACTTTTCAGGCAACCGAAACGTAGGCCGTCTTCAGTTCTTGTCGGGCAACTACACATTTTCTGGAGTCGGGGGCCAGCGCACACTTTCAGCCGGCTACTCGTCGCCATCTCTCAGTATTATCGGCGGATCATTGACAACGACGAACGTCGCTCTCAACCTCAACAGCTATGTAGACATTGGCAATGGAAGTAGCTTGACGCTCGGTAACTCGCTCGCGGATTTGAATTCGAACTCCGTTCTCAGAATTCACGGAAGTATGAATCTGAACAACGGTTCGACAGCGAATTTCTCAAGCGTAAACTACGTCGGTTACTACGGATCAGGTTCGTTGTTTGTCAGTGGTGGAAGCTCGATCTCAAACTCGACTGGTTACATGGGTTTCGGTTCCGGCGGAAGTGGAACAGCGACAATCACCGGTTCTGGTTCCGAGTGGATCAACACAAACTTGTATGTTGGATCTAACTCGAGCGGAGTCAATGGCACGCTAAACATCTCATCCGGAGGTCGCGTCGTTGTGGGGGACAGCAACCCGAGTAACACGTCTGGACTCACGATTGGCGATACTGGCGGCAATACCGCTTACATGTTTGTTCGCGACGGGTCGACCGTCAATAACAATCATCATTCTTACCTTGGCTACAACCTCAACACGAAAGGCGATTTGGAAGTACGAGGGACGTTCAATACGATAACAAGCTATACCGGTCTCAATGGCGATGGAAATATCGACGTTCTAAGCGGAGGCGTGATCAACAGCAGCAATTCCTTTATCGGATACTATGCCAATAGCAACGGAACGGTGACGGTAGATGGCGCAGGATCGAAATGGGATTCGTCCGGTCACAAGTACATTGGTGTCTACGGGACCGGATTGTTGGATATCGCTAACGGGGGCAGCATCACCAATGCCTCATCCGGCTACGTTGGGTATTCAGGCAGTTCCGCCGATGGTTCCGTTTCCATCACCGGATCAGGATCGAAATGGAGCGTGGGTGATCGCGTTTATGTCGGTTTCAGTTCCGGTGCGACCGGATCAATCGATGTGAGCTCGCAAGGAAATCTGAATATTGGTGACTCTGCGACCTCAACGTTTTCCGTTGCAGCGGTCAACGTAAGCGACAGTTCGTCGGCCTCACTTAACATCTCCAACGGTTCCGTTTCAAACGAATACGGCTATCTCGGCTACCTTTCGTCGACCAATGGATCGGCAGCAGTTAGCGGTCCGAACGCCGAATGGAATATGTCTCAACGGTTGCACATTGGCCACAACGGCACAGGATCACTCACGATTTCCAATGGTGGAACGGTGACTAACGACTACGCCTATCTTGGCGTGAACGCAAGTGGAACAGGTACCGCGACAGTCCAGGGAACTGGCTCAACTTGGGACACCGCAACCAATCTTTATGTTGGACAAAACGGTTCGAATGGTACGCTGAATATCCAGGCCGGTGGCTTGGTCAAAGTTGGCGGAACGACTTACCTCTATGGCAGCGGCAACATCAACTTGAACGGCGGTCGGCTCGAATTCGGAACCATGTCCTGGGAAGACTTTGGCGAGATCAATGGAAACAGCGGGTCGCTGGCTGGCTCAACGAGCATTTCCGGTTTTCACGATGTCGACACCATCAGTGTCCTTCAAAACAGCAACGTCGATATGACGGATGTGCTGGTTTCCAACACGGGAACCCTCTATGGCGACGGTACGCTTCACACGTCCTTGATCAACACTTCCACGGGCGAAGTTGAAACGATCGCCGGTGAAAGAATGCGATTCCTGGGCAGTGGTGAAAACTCGGGCGAGATCAACAACTTTGGTGGTCAGATCCGTTTTGACGAAGACTTCGCGAACCTCGCAGGCGGATTCATCAGCGGTCGCGGCCAGTTCATCTCGGACGGCGGTTGGACCAACCAGGGCGTCATGGCATTCAGTGGCGGAAACGCGGATGTTCTCGGCGATGTCAACAACTTGAGCGGTGGCCAGATCGTGACCAGCGGTGGCGGAACCACGACGTTCTTTGATGACGTGATTAACAACGGTACCGAGATTCGCACTGCGGCGGACAGCAAGACAGTATTCTTTGGTGCGACCAGTGGAGCCGGGACCTACACCGGGACGGGCACGGTTTACTTTGAAGGCGACTTGCGTCCGGGTAACAGCCCCAACGTCGTTGAGTTCGAAGGTAGCGTCGCGATTGGTCAAAACGCTTTGACGGTGATCGAACTGGAAGGCTTGAACGAAGGCGAATTTGACAAGTTGGATATCGCCGGCGATCTCGCTTTGGCGGGCGACCTTCAGGTGGATTTCTTGAACGGTTATACGCTGACCGGCAATGACCAATTTATCATCGCCGAAGTCGACGGCGTCCTATCGGGTGTTTTTGCGAATTTTGCCGAGGGCGACATTGTTGCCAACGACGGAAATCTTGATCTGTTCATCAGTTATCAGGGTGGCGACGGAAATGACGTGATGTTGTTCACGGCGGTTCCCGAGCCATCGGCAGCCATCATTCTCGGTCTGGTTGGCTTGGCGGCTGTCATGCGTCGGCGACGCCGATCGGCCAAGTAGCCTGCAAATTGGTAGCTTTCGACGAGCGGGGCTCATAAGCAAAGGCCCTTGAGCAAAGGCCGTGGCGAATGCCGCGGCCTTTTTTGATGCCGGAGGGAATCCAGGTTGAGATTCCGGCGGGCCGATCGTGGTTTCCCGGGTCGATTCCGCTGTCGAACCTCCGATCTGGCTGGAAATTCACCGGATTCCCAAAGAATGGCCGGTTTTCGAGGCGGCCGTTGGGCCAAAACGGTGGACGCGGTCGGCCGGTCGGATGGGCCTATATATAGGAGACTTTGTATGCCGCAGAAAACCCGGAACCTTTCGTCAATTAAATGGTCATTTCGTATTGCGGGTGAAAACAGTTTGGGTATATTTACCGGTTTTCGATTCTCCGCCAGCGTAGCTCAGTTGGCAGAGCAGCGGTTTTGTAAACCGCCGGTCGTGGGTTCGAATCCCTCCGCTGGCTCTTCCGTCGGCCTGGTTTTATAGGGTTTTCGGGACGAGCAGACAAGAAAAGGGGAATACAGATTCGGGGGGGTACCGAAGCGGTCAAACGGGACAGACTGTAAATCTGTTGGCTCATGCCTTCGCAGGTTCGAATCCTGCTCCCCCCACTCAATCGTATGGAGTCGAAAAAACCGAAGCAGCTAAATGTTTAATCGGCAACTGGAAAAAAGGGTCAAATCCCATTCCCCAAATGTCGAAGTGAGTGATTTGAGCCCCAAATCGACTTGCTGGCTTTTTCGGAAACACAGAAAATCACAACACAATTCATAGATATTTTGCACCCGAAAGGCGTTGGGCGCGTAATCGATCGGATCTCGTTTGATCTAATCGGATAAATAGGAAATAATGCCCGGTTCAACTTGTCTTGATCTGGGTGCAATAAATTGGGTTAAAAGCGGGTGTAGCTCAATGGCAGAGCTCCAGCCTTCCAAGCTGGTGGTGAGGGTTCGATTCCCTTCACCCGCTCATCGTATGCTTCTGGGCGGACAACCAATTGAACTTGCTGCTGTAGCTCAGTGGTAGAGCACTTCCTTGGTAAGGAAGAGGTCATGGGTTCAAGTCCCATCAGTAGCTTTGTATTTTTGTGGTCGGCTTTCGGGTCGATTTTTAGCTTGGTTAGTTAAGAGAGATAACAGGTAAATAGACGTATGGCCAAGGATACTTTTGAGAGGACAAAACCTCACGTGAACGTTGGCACCATTGGGCATATTGACCATGGAAAGACGACCACGACCGCATCAATTCTTGCTGTTCAGGCTGCAAAGGGCCTGGCTGAAGCGAAGGAATATTCAGATATCGCGAAGGGTGGTACTGTTCGTGATGCCACAAAAACCGTAACGATTTCGGTTGCTCACGTTGAGTATGAAACACCGAATCGTCACTACGCACACATTGACTGCCCAGGTCACGCTGACTTCATTAAGAACATGATTACTGGTGCTGCCCAGATGGACGGTGCTATTCTTGTTGTTTCTGCTGCTGATGGCCCAATGCCTCAGACGAAAGAGCACGTTCTTCTTGCTCGTCAGGTTGATGTTCCTGCTCTCGTTGTTTTCCTTAACAAGTGTGACCTTGTTGATGATGAAGAGCTTCTTGAGCTCGTAGAAATGGAAGTTCGTGAGCTTCTTAGTAAGTATGAATTCGATGGTGATAATGCTCCTATCGTTCGTGGTTCAGCTCTTCCTGCTCTGAATAATCCTGCGGATCCAGAGAAGAGTCAGTGCATCACTGATTTGATGGAAGCGATTGACTCTTATATCCCTGAGCCAAAGCGTGAAGAGGACAAGCCGTTCTTGATGGCTGTTGAGGACGTTTTCTCAATCGAAGGTCGTGGTACTGTTGCGACTGGTCGTGTTGAGCGTGGTGTTATCAATACAGGCGACGAAGTTGAAATCATTGGTCTCGAAGCTGAGCCAATGAAGACGACTTGCACGGGTGTTGAGATGTTCCGCAAGATCCTTGATCAGGGTCGTGCTGGTGACAACGTTGGTCTTCTTCTTCGTGGTGTTAAGCGTGAAGAAATTCGTCGTGGTCAGGTGATTGCGAAGCCTGCTTCGATTACTCCTCACTCGAAGTTCGAAGCTGAGATTTACTGCCTGAGCAAGGATGAGGGTGGTCGTCACACGCCATTCTTCAGCGGTTACCGTCCTCAGTTCTACTTCCGTACTACAGACGTAACTGGTACTGCGAACCTTGTTGATGCAGAAATGTGCATGCCAGGTGATAGTGTCAAGCTGACGGTTGAGCTTCATAAGCCAATCGCGATGGATGAGCAGAACCGTTTCGCGATTCGCGAAGGTGGCCGTACCGTCGGATCTGGTGTT
>CAYSXI010000229.1:0-7205 GCA_964434955.1 uncultured Pirellulaceae bacterium | reverse complement strand
CGAGTCGTAGGGCTCGTAGGTACTGGAGACCGATTGGGTAATCGCGCCAATCAGAATGGGCACACCTGCTTCGGCAAGTTTGTCGGCCACCTTCCACGATTCCGTGCCGCTATCCCGAAGGATCAACTTGATGTCGACGTCCTTGGCGAATTCAAGGGCGTCCAGAATTTGAGTGGCAGAGCGGACTCGAACAACGACCGGTTTCTTTTTTAGAACATAAGGAATTAGCGCTTCCAGATCAGGATCAAACTCAGGTCCCTCTTTACCAAGTTCCTTGGCCTTGGTTTTGACGCGATTGTATTCACGTGCATCTTCAAACATTCCTTTGACAATGTCATAGGGAGACAATTCCGGTTTTGGCTTGTCATCGCTTTCCTCCGGCTGAGGACTTCGCGAGCGACCAAAACGTCGCCGCCTTTGCGACGAAGCGCCAACTTCTTTGCTCGGAAGCGTCATTTCCAGAGCGAGTTTGTCGACAAAGGACATTTGATTGAAGTTCCAACCGTCCATCTGAACGACCGCACTTTGGCCCGAAATGAACCCGCCGGTGGGTGTCGTGACCGAACAGGTGATTCCGGTAAATCGCGCGATTCCAACCAAAGGCGAATCGGGCTTCAACGCCGACGAAACTTCAAGGGCCGGTTTAAATTCGCCTTGTTCGCCAGAGTCGCTCAACCCCAAATCAGAAACGGCGACGGTATTGCCTCCGTCAATCAATCCTGGATAGACCTCCAGGTTTGAACCGTCGATGACCGTCGCTCCATCAGGAACGGCCGTTTCCGCCCCGCCGACCGCCGCAATTTTTCCGTCCTTGATAATCAACGTCCCGTTCTTGATCGCCGGCGTTGAAACAGGGTTGATGGTTGCATTCTTGATCGCGTAAACCCCGCGTGCATTGATTGCTGGCATCGAAGCTTCAAAGCCGGACTTGTCGATCAGCGGATACGGCCCGCCGCGTTCGCCCTCTCGCTCGAAAACGACCTCACCGTCAATCAGTGTCATGAAACATCGCGAGAAAGTGTTGAGCGGGTGGCCATTAAACAGAGCAAGGTCCGCTTTCTTTCCGACCTCGATTGATCCGACTCGATCGTCAAGGTGCAAGGCGATGGCAGGATTCAGGGTAATCGTTTGGATGGCTTGCTGGTAACTGACTCCGCCCCAGCGAACCATTTTTGCTGCGTCGTGATTCAATCGCCGGACCCGTTCGCCGGAGTCTGAATTGAGAATCGCGGTTCCCCCGGCTGCCGCGATAACGGCAACGTTGTAAGGAATCGCATCGTAGGCTTCAACTTTGTATCCCCAGAAATCGGCAAAGGTCGAAAGGTGTGCACCCTTTTCACCAAAGGATACGACTTCCGGCGCAACCTTGAATGCTTCCAGGCCATGCTCCAACGTCAAATTCTTGATCCCGTAACGAGTGAACGTCTTGAGAAGCATCAAAATCTCACCCGAGTTGTAACAGTGGCAGTGAACCAACAACTCGTTGTCCATGACCTGTTGCAGCGCTTCCAGCCTCAAGTCCCGGCGAGGCGGCATGACCTTGGATTTTTCTTCGTCCGATAACGCGTTGTACTTCGCCCATTTGTCTTTGTACCTTCGCGCTTCTTCAAAGGCAAAACGCAGCACGGATTCGACACCCATACGCGTATTTGGGTATCGGTTTTCATTTCGAATCACGTTCTCACCGAGTGCGAACTTGATTCCCGGCTTAAAGTCCTTGAACAACAATTCTTCCGGCCGCGCTTTGTACTTCATTTGAATGACGATTCGCTGCCCTCCAATCGTGTTGGCGCTTCCGTGAAGTACATTTGCCGCGGTGACGCCACCTGCCGCTGCTCGATAGACCGTCAGATCGCTCGAACGCATGTTATCAATCGTTCTTACTTCCGGAGTCACGGAAAGGGTACCTTCATTTCCTCCAGCGACCATATGAGAGTGGCAGTCGATGATTCCGGGCATCACCCAAGCGCCGGTCCCATCGATGACCGTCACTCCTTCTGGCGGAGTGATGTCCTTGCCGATCTTTTCGATGATTCCTTTCCGAATCAAGATCGACGTTTCGTTCAGTGTTCCGTTTTTGGCCGTGATCACGGTGGCATTGCGAATCAGCACGTCACCGTTGGTTTTGGTTTTGGGAACGCGAAGCGAATCCGTTTCGATTGGCCAATCGACGAGCTTAATTTCGTCTTCCTTTTCCTCTTCGTCTTCCGACTCTGATTTTGCGTCGTCACCCGATTTAGCAAGCGAGTCTGCCTTGCCTTTTCCTCGTTTCGAGTCGCCTTTTCCTTTGCCCCGTTTCCCCAATCCTCCTTTGCCGCGGCGACTGGATCCGGGTGAGGCTTTTTCTTTCTGCTCGAAAATTTGCCCCTGAACGATCGTGTATTTGACTTTCGATTTTTCGGCGAGAAAATCACCGTCCAACACAACCAGATTGGCCATTTTTCCTTTTTCAACCGTTCCCATCTGGCTTTGCATTCCGAAAAGCTCGGCAGGCCGAACCGTCAACGCGGTCAGAGCCTCATTGGGATCGAGGCCATGCTCAACGGCCAATCGCAGGTGCTCGAAGAACTTTTCGGGGCTCTCCGAACTATTCGTCGAAAAAATGAATTTGATGCCCGACTTGGCGAGCGTTGCCGGATTTTTTACTTCGTCTTCCCACTTGGCAACTCGATCCTCCAGGACTCCCTTGGCAACTGGGATCCGTTTGTCGATTTCCTGATTGTCACCGCCACCAAATCGACGGCCGAAGAAGAATCTCCCGCCAGTGGATTCACCCAACTCAGGTTTCTTGGAAAAGTTGATTCGGAGGATGACCGTGTTGTTAACTTCTTTCAGTTCTTTGATCGCTTCGAAGCCGCGCTGACCACCATCAATGATCAAGTCAAAACCAAATTCCTTGGAAAGATTTTTGGCTCGGTTGATTTCATCGATCGTAGTCGCAGGAAAAACGACGGGAATTTCCTTGCTCAAGCATTTGCCAAGCGCGTCCATCGCCGGATCCTTGGGCGGTCGTTGCAACCCGACTTTAACGCGATTGTAGATCGCCCAACTATCGCGATAGTGCTGTGCATCCAAAAACGTCTGACGCAAATGAGCCACGGTCCCCATCAGGCTACCCGGGTACCCTGAACCACTTGCCCGCCATCCACCAACCGTCGCGAAGTTGTCTTGAAGAATGCTATCCCGAACGGCCGTCTTGTTCGGATCGGTTAAAGCAACAAAAGCGCTGGTGCCATTGAGCAATGCCCCACTTGGCATGATGTGGACATTGGTAAAACCTGACTTTCGCCAAGCCTTGGCGTCGTCGATATCAACTTTCAGATGGCGAAAGGATTCGTACTCCGGGAAGATCCCTTTCCGATTGACTTCGCGCGTTGCCGCAACAATTTGCGTTGCCAAATCAATCTCGCGTCGATCCTGCCCGGAACCGGAAAGCCGTCCATCTTCCTCACCATCGGGCATTCCTTTGTAGGTTCCACCATTGATGAAACCGGCGTAAATCACCAGTCCATCTCCTTTGATGACCTTCGCATCGAAAGGCACCTCAACATCGGCGCCGACCGCTTCGATCAGTCCATTGCGGACAACAATCGTTCCGCTCTCGATAACGTTACCAGGGCTGGTGACAATCTTCGCACCCTGGATCGCGTACGCCTCACGTTCATTCGCAGCTGACGGGGCCGCGTTTCCAAAAACAAAACAACCAAAAAGAAAAGCCGTTAGAGCGAAAACGAACGAATGCGAAAATCGCTGGATGCCTGACCAATGCATGCTTCAATTCCGTAGCAGAATCCCGGGAAAATCAACTTAGGGCGAGTTGATGTTTATTGAGAGTTCAATGTTGGAGCAAGCCAGACTCAATGTCAAGCAAACGACGCTTTGCAATTTCAACTTATTTGTGACAACCATTTTGCGCGTCAACGAAACGCGAGACCTCAATGTGCCACAAGAACTTATTGATTGGGGGCAAGCGAGGCCTCCCATTTTTCAAACTCGGATTTCATTTTTTTGAGCGTTTGCGGTTCCTTCTCCGCGAGATTCTGAGATTCCTTTGGATCCTGGATCAAATCATACAATTCCCAATCGCGATTTTTCGACTTGTAAATCTTGAATTGATTCGCAACCCAACTTTTCTGGGCACCAAACTTGAAGCCAATCGGCCACTTGCGTTCTTTTTGTCCCTTGGCCCAAACACCGGCCAGGCTTTCGCCATCCAAATGGACTTTCGAAACGTCAACGTCGAGAATTTGTGCAACGGTTGGAAGATAGTCACTCGTGACCGCAGGAAAATCGGTTGAACTCCCCGCTTTGATTTTTGCCGGCCATTCGATCAAAGCGGGAACCCGGACCCCCCCTTCGTAGAGAGAGCGTTTTCGGCCGCGGAATCCGCCGGTCAATCCCGGGGCCGATTGATTTCCCTCGGGGCCGTTGTCGCTACAAAAGAAAATGATTGTATCTTCCGAGATTTTCTTGTCCCGCAACAACTTTCTCAAACGTCCGATTTGCTCATCGAGCGCCGTGATACAACCGAAGTAATTGCGTTGATGGACATTCATGCTTTCATAGGGCTTCCGATGTCTTGGCCCCGCCACAACGGGAAGGTGCGGTGAGTGAAACCAGATCACGGTAAAAAACTTCTTTTTGTCTTCGGCACATTGGCCAATAAATTTGACTGCCCGATCCATGATCAATTTTGAATCATCGCCAAATAGATCATCCTCAACGGATTCTCCTTTTTCGTTCCAATAGCGCGTGCCATAAACCTCACTTTCGTTTCGTTTATCGGGTTCGATCGAGTCCCATGCGGTGCGCGGCGCTTGCTTTGGCTTTAGCAGGGGATCAAACGTCGGTACTTTTGCCTCGGTTGAAAAACAGACATCGAAATCACGTTCCCAGGGTGGCGCAAAATGCTGAGGACTTTTCGGCCCTCCGCGATTGGAGTCCTTGATTTTTTTGGTCAAAGTACCCAGGTGCCATTTTCCGAAATGCCCGGTGGCATACCCCCTGGATTTAGCAAGTTTCGTAATGGTCGTTTCTGACTGTTTGAGGTGCCCTTTGTTTGCACCCGTGATTCCGTATCGCAGCGGATGCCGCCCCGTAAGGCAGGAACCTCGTGTCGGACTGCAGACGGGTGCAGCAGCGTAAAACCTTGAGAATCTCAAACTGTTTTTGGCCATCTCGTCGAG
Organism: uncultured Pirellulaceae bacterium; assembly: GCA_964434955.1. Classification (GTDB taxonomy): domain Bacteria; phylum Planctomycetota; class Planctomycetia; order Pirellulales; family Pirellulaceae; genus JANQLU01. Next base: position 2,019 of record CAYSXI010000229.1, on the reverse strand, counting down.
GTGCGGAGTTTGGATTTTTGATTTTGGATTGTTGAAACTCAAGTCACCCCAGCCAAGATCATCACACATGATCAAGATGATGTTTGGACGCTCCTGGGCGGTCGCCGAGGGTGAAACCCAAAGAACGAGCAGAAACGCTGACATAAGAATTCGGTAAGCCATGGGGTTCCTCGGAAACTGCAGTTGTTCGTTTGTTTGTGACGGCCTTTGGGGCATCGTTTGTAAATCGGTCGACTCAAGTATAATCGGGTTCGCAACCAACGTGATGCGAGCGATCGTTGACAGTTTAGATGGTTATCAGCAAACAGGGTATCAACTTGTCAGATGTCAATTTATCGGGAGTGAGTCGCCCCGAAAGAATTCTATTGGGGCCGGGTCCCAGTGACGTTTCGCCGCGAGTTCTTCAGGCGTTGGCGCGGCCCACCATCGGCCACCTTGATCCCGACTATCTTGAATTGATGGACGAAACCTGCGAGCAAATTCGAAAGGTTTTTCAAACCAACAACCGATTGACCATGGCCGTTTCCGGAACCGGGAGCGCGGGGATGGAAGCCTGCATTTGCAATCTCGTGGAACCCGGTGACGACGTGATCGTTTGTGTCAACGGTGTCTTCGGTGGAAGAATGAAAGATGTTGCCGAACGGTATGGAGCCAATGTTCATGTCGTCGAACGTGATTGGGGCCAGATTTTTTCTTCTGACGATATCGCCCAAGCGATCGAAAAATGTCCGGGCTTCAAATTTCTTGCGATCGTCCATGCTGAAACTTCAACTGGTGCCTTTCAACCGCTTGATGAGATTTCGACCTTGGTCCACGACGCAAACGGACTGTTGTTGGTCGATGCGGTAACCTCGTTGGGTGGAATGCACCTTAATATTGACGAATTGGGAATCGACGCCTGCTACAGCGGCACCCAAAAATGTCTCTCATGCCCACCCGGTTTGTCACCGGTGACCTTTTCATCGCAGGCCGAAGCGGCCATGGATCGCCGCAAGTCCAAGGTCACCAGTTGGTATCTCGACATGTCCATGTTGCGAAACTACTGGGGAAGTGATCGGGTCTACCACCATACGGCACCCATCAACATGACCTTCGCATTGAACGAGGCGCTCAAGCTGATTCTCGAGGAGGGATTAGAAAATCGAATCGCCCGTCATGAGACACACCATCTTGCATTCCGAGCGGGAGCCGAGTCCCTGGGGCTTGAGTTTATCCCCGAATCTTCGCTGACGACGCTCAATGCGGTTTCGGTGCCGGAAGGCGTGAACGATGCCGGGATCCGCCGCCGGCTTCTTGACGAATATGGAATTGAAATTGGTGCTGGGCTTGGTCCTTTCAAAGGAAAAGCCTGGCGCGTTGGCTTGATGGGAGAAAGCAGCAAGCAGCGAAATGTCGTTTTGCTACTTTCGGCGCTCGAAACCTTGTTGACCGAAAACGGATTGAGTCTGGAACGCGGCGCTGCGATCGCGGCTGCCAATGAAGTTTACTCCGGTTCCCAAACTGGGATTGCTTCATGAACCGAACGTGGTTCGAGACGGAACTGGGGCAAATCGTCCCAGCTGAGCGCGTGCTTGTCGGGCCAGCCGAGTTGGTTTCGTTCCAATCCGATGGTCTTACGGCCTTTCAAGCCAAACCCAAGGCGGTGGTCGTTGTCGAATCGGACGAAGAGATCATCCGAACGGTTCAATGGTGCCACCACAACAACGTTCCCTTTGTGGCACGCGGTTCGGGCACCAGTCTATCGGGCGGATCACTTCCCAATGAAAAAGGAATCGTGATTGCGCTCAATCGAATGAATCGCATTCTCAAGATCGATCCCGTACAACGCATTGCGACCGTTCAATCGGGTGTTATCAACCTTGACGTGAGCCGTGCCGTCGAAAAGCACGGCCTTTACTACGCGCCTGATCCATCCAGTCAACAAGTTTGCACGATTGGCGGAAACGTGGCTTTCAATTCAGGCGGCGCTCATTGCCTCAAGTACGGCATGACGTCCAACCACATCCTGGGAATCAAGGC
>CAYSXI010000228.1:0-7378 GCA_964434955.1 uncultured Pirellulaceae bacterium | reverse complement strand
CGCGTTCGATGACGGGCGCCATCGACCAGCACGGCCAGATTCAGGCTATTGGCGGAGTCAATGAAAAAATCGAAGGCTTTTACGACGCCTGTAACCATGATGGCCTCACCGGAGATCAGGGAGTGATCATTCCGAAATCCAACGCCGGCGATTTGATGCTTCGACAGGATGTGGTCGATGCCTGTGCAGAATCCCGTTTTCACATCTACGCGGTTGAAAACATTTGCGAAGCCATTGAAATCGTAATGGGCGTACCGGCCGGGACGATCGGCGGGGAATCGGGCGAAGGCACCGTCCTTGCCAAAGCCGTTGAACGCGCTGACGAATTCTGGCGTCGAACGCTTGTTAGCCCCGGGCAGTTGACTTCGACCGTGGAACGAGATGACGACGTTGACGAAGACGAGCGTATCCACTCCACCACGGAAGGAGACTAGCGAATATTTCGCGAATCATAAATATTTCGTGAAAGATTATGTGCGTTTCGGCTATTAGAGTTCGTGTAAATTGACAAATGTGTCAATATGATTACACTCTAGGGCGAGTCGACGGACATATGCTGATTGATTCGGAGGGATTTTCGACCCACAGGGTTTGATCTCGCCGGCTGTAGATTATCAGCTTAAGGCAAAGAATCGCTACTGCCTGTGGCGCGCCGTTAATTGAATCAGGTTTCGAAAGGAAATTATTATGCCCCAAGGCGAAGAAGTATTTTTGGGATTAAATCAAAACGGTCTCATCGTTTTCATCATCCTCTTGGTCGTTTGTCTTCCACTTTGCTGGATCCCTTTCATTGTGGATTCCATGAAGGGCAATCCTAAAGCGTGATTGCTTGAAGCAATGTTTGGTCGGAAAGAATACCGACTGACAAACTTCCTCTGCCCAATTCAGGTGTGTTTTGCACGCTTGAAAGAGGCAACCGGAATTTACTGCCCGAACGATTGCGAGCATCGATTTTGGTACAGGTCGAAGAAAACAGCATCGATAATCGATACACGAATTCAAAATGGTCGGCCCGCAAAAGGCCGACTATTTTTTTTCGCGCGCTTTGCGTGTTTGCGGTCATCGGCTTCGTTTTCTACGTTGGCTGGAATCTGTTTTGGGCCTGCCAAGCGCAAGTTCCTCCCTCAATTTTCACCTACGTGACGGGACTCCCCTGCCCTACGACCGGCGGAACACGTAGCGTTGGCTGCCTGGTTCGTGGTGAATTGGCTGAGTCGTTGCGTTACAACGCGATGACGATTCCGATCGCGATCCTGTTTTTTGCGACGCTCTTTGAGTTGGGCCTCAACTACCGGCGGCAAAGCAAGCTGCGCGTGAGGACTTTCTATCTTCCACTCTGGGGTGGGATTTTGCTTGTCGCATGGGCGCTGAAACTTTTTGGCGACCCCGCTTATTGGTAGTCGACCTTTTTTCAGCGGACAATACTTCGCCAATCAAAAAATGGATTCGTCTACATCTAGGATTCGGTCGATTGCTCGAGTGTGACCTCAAATCCCATTTCGCGAATCATCTTGTAGTCTTCCTCGGGCGGTTGTCCTTTGGTTGTCAGATAATCGCCCACGAAAACGGAGTTGGCGACGTAGAGGCCAAGCGGTTGAAGCGCACCGAGATGCATCTCCCGGCCTCCCGCAATTCGAAGTTCCGTCGCCGGGTTGGCAAACCGGAACATGACCAGGGCCCGCAGGCAATCGCGTGGATTCAATTCATCCTTGCCCTGCAAAGGCGTCCCATCGATTGGGTTCAGGAAATTGAGCGGAATCGATTCGACTTGAAGATCACGAAGCGTCAAAGCCATATCGACAATGTCTTTCTGACTTTCGCCCATGCCAATAATTCCTCCGGAACAAAGTTCCATCCCGGCATTGCGAACGTTCTTGAGTGTATCGACCCGATCCTCAAAGGTATGCGTCGTACAGATTTCTTTGTAGTACTCGCCGCTGGTATTGAGGTTGTGATTGACCCGGTCAACTCCACAGTCCTTGAGCCGTTTGGCTTGATCGGAATTCAATAGTCCAAGACAAGCACAAATATGAAGGCCATATTTTTCTTTGATTTCCGGAACGACCGACTCAACTGCCTGAATCTCGCGATCGGTCGGGCTCCTTGCCGAAATGACGATGCAGTAAGTTTTCGAGTCCCGCTCAGCCGCCATCTTGGCGCCTTCAAGGATCTTGTCCCGTTTGAGAAAATTGTATTTCGGAATCTCGGCATCGGAAATTTTGGATTGCGAGCAATAGTGGCAATCTTCCGGGCAGAGGCCGCTCTTGGCATTCATCAAAAAATAAAGCTGAACGGTTTTCCCGAAGTGTCGATGCCGAATCTTGAATCCCGCAGCGATCAAATCCATCAGTTCTTCGTCAGAGCTTTGCAAAATCGATAGCGCTTCAGCGGATGTCAGCTGGTGGCCATCCAAAACACGTTGAGAAAGTTCCGACCAGTCGGAGGTAGCAGCTGTTTGTGGGATATCAGTTGTAGACACTTCTAAAAACCGGCTAATAATGTTTGGAGTCCTAATGGCTGCCGAGATTCGAAATCGAATGACACGTATCGATCCCCGGCGAACGTCATTAAGATAGTATCATCCGTTTCGGGTCGCCGACAATATCGGAAGCCGCTTTAATTTGAGGTGTCACATCCAGTCCTTCTTTGTACAAATCGGCATTCTTGGCCAGATTGGGCGGTTCCGCTCGCCGGATGCCTCGCCTTATTCGCGTGGCCAGGAGGTGATTTGCCGGACGGAGCGCGGTTTGGAGATTGGAAAAGTCCTCTCCGATGAAATGGCCGATGCAGCCGAGTTTGACGGAACCCTGGTTCGCCGGGTTACCGATGATGACCGTATGTTGATCCGTCGATTGCAAAAGAACCGGAGCCGGGCGATCGACCAATGTTCTGAATGGATTCGCCAACATCAGTTTTCGGCCATGCTTCTGGATGTCGAACATCTGTTCGATGGCGAATCGCTCTACTTTTATTTTCTGGGAGACGTTGAGCCAGAGTTGGAAAAACTGACTTCCGAACTTGCGGAAACCTACGAATCGAAGGTTCGATTCCGAAAGTTTACCGAAACGCTGCTGAATGGCTGTGGCCCCGATTGCGGAACGAAAGATTGTTCCAGCGATGGTTGCAGCACCTGCGCCCTTTCTGGTGGTTGCAAATCCAAAATCAAAGATGCATTGAACACCTAGAGAATCCCCATGATTGAAAGAGACGTCGTCGTTGGCATCGTTGCAATCGGGCTTGGCATCGTTTTGTTGACGAATCTTTGGCTGCGGAGAAACCGGCCCGCTTCGCTTTCGTCGATGCGGATGATCGAAGAAACGTTGGGCCCTATCGGCAGCAAGGTCTTCATCGGTTTGCTCGGAGTTTCTCTGACCGCCATGGGTGTGTATCTGATGGTCAAACTCCCTTCTTCCAACCCGACACCCATGCAAGATTCCAACCAACCGACGACTCCGGAAAACGAGTCGACGATTTAATCACTTGAGTGTCTTCAAGTACTCGTATAGGTCGGCCCAGTCTTCCGGCTTGGCTTTGTCCAACAATCCGGCCGGCATCAAGGACGTTGTCGACCACTGCCGAAAATCAATTTCTGAATTTTCGATTCGAATCGTCTGGCTTTCGTCGTTGAGCATCGTCAATCCATCGACCGATTCGTAGATGACCACGCCTTTGTGAATTTCCCCGTCTGTCGTTTCAATGACCAACGTCTTGTAACGCGACGAAACTTGATCGTCCGGTTGGGTGATGGTCTTGAACAAATCGGCTTTTCCGAATCGACGAGTGATCCCTTTTAGGGATGGCCCTACCGCCCGTGCACCGTCATGGCATTTGGCACAGGAAAGCGCCCGGTAAAGTTTCCGGCCACGTTCCAGGTCACCGGCTTCCCATTTGACTTTGACCAACATTTCATTCGTCCAGACGGCAACATTTTCGTTGGCAAAAGCTTTGGCATAAGCCTCCGGGAATTCTGACTTTGTGTAATTTCGCCAAGCCGATACGGCGGTCGACTGCTCGGTCTGGCCTTTGGGGCTGGTATCAAAACCGAGCTCTTCGCCCGTTTGTTGTCGCAGCAGAAAGACCATTTGGTTTCGAATCGGATGATCCTTCTTGTCCCAACCAAGGCGAGCAAGATTTCTTGTCGCCCAGGCGACAACCCGAGGATCTGTTTTTGGTTTGAGTTTGATCAGCGCTGTTGCGGACCGTCGCGCGACCTGTGGATCCGGATTGGCGAGCCCTTCAACAAACTGGTCGAGCATGCTCAAGTCGGGTTTTCTGGATGCTAGGTTAATCAGGGCCGGCCGAAGTTCTTCGCGTGCCCAAAGTGAATCAAGGATATCGCGGTCGCGTACGACCGGCTCTCCGATAAACGAAATCAGCCGCGCATCGATACTTTCCGCATTTGGATTGGCCTTCAGCCGCGCGAACAATCGCTCGGATAATTTTTTTCGCTCGTCGCCCCCGGCGACAAAAAACAGGTATTCGTTTTCGGGAATCGCAAAGTCCTTTTGCGCGATCAATTCGTCACGAAGCTTGGGGTCGTTCTTGATCAGACGTTCGACGACATCCCGCATATGTCTTGGCCAGTTTCGATCACGAGCGTAATTGCGTTCAACAATTTTGGGGACAATCCGGACCAGGGTCTTGGCGACCTTTTCGCGATCCTCTTTGTTTGCTTGCGGCGCCATCACAGAATGGCAAATCAAAAAGTGAATATCGTCGACAGGATCCGAGTTCGCGGGATCGATCAGCGACAAAAGTCGCTTTGAATAGGCGGATTTTTCTTTTTCACCGAGAGATCCTTCAACCGCGGCACCGAATCTTGCCAACTCATAGCGGTCCCGGATATTTTCTTCGCTGAAATCAACGTTCTCTTCGAAAATCAACTCTTTCACAACGTATTGAGCCATCTCGCGATCGGAGCTTGTTTCTTCACCGGCACCAGAACCTGCGCCACCTTCGTACGAGGAGAATACCGGGCGCGAAGGTTTTCGAGTCAAATGAAAAAGCTCAAAATCAGAAAATACGTTCAACCTTTTTTGCCTTTTGTCCGTTCCCCAAACAAATTCAATGGGCCATTTTTCGATAGCGTCATCGTCATCCAATCCCAATTTTAATTGATGCCGAAAAACCGCATCGCGAATCAGGAACGAAGGATTGTCCCCCATCTTTCGTAAATAATCTCGCAAGTTTTTTGTATCACGTTTGCGAACATGCTTTCCGACTGAAGAAACTAAAGCACTTTGCAGCCACAAATCCTCCTTATCGTTCGCAACGTTTCCAAAATCGAATTCTCCGACCTTGGTTCCGATCAATTCGCCCCATTTTTGAATCGCAAGAACTCGTTCTCCCCGATGTCTTTCGGGATCCAAATAGACCTGAAACAGTTGTTCGGCGTTCAGGCCATCAACACGTGATACCTGCTTTGCCGCCCAGCTCGATAGCGGTTGGTCCGGCAGTGCCCCCGGTCTTGGTTTCAACCCCGCATTCTTTTTGTACTGAAAGCGATAGACGCCACCCCGCGTTCCGCGGCCGCCAACACTGACAAAAATCGATCCGTCCGGAGCAACTTCGATGTCGGTGGGCGCAAAACCAAAAGTGTTCTTGCCACTGGCGAACAACTCGTTTCGATATTCACCCTTTTCGTTCTGGTGAACCGAAACGATGCGGCCGAAGGTCCAATCAAGGACGAATATTGAATTGAAATACTTGTCCGGGAACTGACGGTGTCGATAGCAAACGACACCCGTCGGCGAACCGCGGCCAAGTTTTGCTGCGACCGTTGGCATGTTGGAAAAATAATCCGGGCGTTTCCAGCTTGGTGACACGAAACCGGCGTCATCGCCAGGCAACATTCGAAAGACGCGTGTCGGCCGGTACCAGGGCATCGATACATCCCGCTCACCATCGCTGTCGTAAACGTAGACGTCGCCCAACATGTCAAAATCGAAATCGTAGGCATTGCGAAAACCGTGGCAGTAAATCTCACGCGTCTTGAAGTCGGGACTGAAACGCATCAAGAACCCGGCCCGCGGCTTCTTGACCGGTGAATCCTTGCCGTCCCAGTATTCCTTCTTGATGGGCACCCCATTGCCGCAGAGCAAATAAAGCCAACCGTCCGGTCCGCGCCGCATCGCATGGGCGTCGTGCTCACCACCCGTTTTGATGTTCAAGATTTTTTCCGGATCGCCATCGGCGACACCATCTCGGTTTTTGTCTTCAAAACGAAGCAGTCCGCCATCGCCGGTTGCATAGAGATAGTCGCCCTCGAAAAAGAGGCCTTGAGCACCTTGGGCCGGCTTCGAAGAATAATTCTGGACTTTGTCGGCCCGACCATCTCCATCGGTATCGAGCAACGTTTTGATGTACCCCGGACCGGCGACCACGACATTTCCGTCGCCATTGATGGTCATCGCGTAAATGTTGGTAGCCAAATCGTCCGTCGCGAAGTGCGTGACTTCGAATCCGTCGGGGACCTGGATCGGGATTTCCTGGGCCGCGCCCCCAATAGGGTTCATTGCCAGCAGGCAAACGCTTAGTCCGTAAATTAGTTTTCGCATTCTCGTGATCCTTCTGTGACTCCGATATTGTATCCAACGCACGATGCTTGTGTCGGAGCGGGCTTATGTCGGAGCGGGCTTATATCGGAGCGGCGACTTTTCCGCGGCATTCCAATTCTCAGGATCGTGGAAAACTGATCTAATAATGGGGCGATGAACCCACATCCGTGAAGACCTAAAAATTTCCGATGAACCACGAGTACACAAATCACCTTGAGCGATTTGGCCTGGAATCTTTTCGTCCCGGCCAAAAAGATGTCATCGACTCGGTGATGGACGGACGCGACTCGTTGTGCATCATGCCCACGGGCGGCGGGAAAAGTCTCTGCTATCAACTGCCTGCCGTTGCTCGAGAAGGCGTCACGCTGGTCGTTTCGCCACTGATTGCTTTGATGAAAGATCAAGTCGATTCGCTGGAGGATCGCGGGATCTCGGCGACGCTGATCAACAGTTCGATTTCACAAGCCGATCAGTGGCATCGCCTGGAACGCATGGCCGATGGTGAATACGACCTGGTGTACATCGCTCCGGAAAGGCTTCGCAGCAGTGCATTCATGAAAACGGCGGCGGCGGCCAACATCCAGCTGCTTGCCGTCGACGAAGCGCATTGCATTAGCCAATGGGGGCATGATTTTCGCCCGGATTACGCTCGACTGGGACGCCTCCGACGGCGACTCAACCAGCCGCAAACCATTGCCTTGACCGCCACCGCGACCGAACTGGTTCGCAAAGACATCTGTGCGGTCCTGGAACTCGAGTCGCCAAAGATCTTTGTCTCCGGCTTCGCTCGAAAAAACCTGCGGCTCAAAGTCGAAGCGCCG
>CAYSXI010000227.1:0-7473 GCA_964434955.1 uncultured Pirellulaceae bacterium | reverse complement strand
AAAAGGCCGAGCAGCGCCAACTGTGAGGCTTTACTCCCCAACATCCAATCTTGCATGCACAAGAAAGGTGTCTCGGCTATGACCGTTATCGTCGTATGCGCGCGAATATTGCAAGGTCGCGTTGACTTTTCCGTTTGTTCGGGCTTTCTCGCTCGCCCTCCGCCGATTCTCTGAAAAAACATTCGCGCATGAAGAAAGCCGAGCTCGCGGCGACGAGTCGGCCTTATTTCTTCATTCTCAGAATGTTCTCTTTTGCCCGACTCAATCTGAGTTTTTTGTGGAAGACCTGATTGAGCCGGTGGTTTAGTCACACGCCGGAGCGTGGCCTCTACCGTTACGCACTAATGTAACCAGTGACGGATGGCCATGCAAGTTGGAAATTTGCAATGGACATAAAGGATTACTTGGAAGGAACTGAGCTTTCTGACCTGGGGAAGGCAATGATCGCGTTTGGCGTATTTTTATGCCAACAGCAGCAAGGTTCCCCAGCTGTTTCGGGAAAGAGCATTGAATCCGAATTGCCGTCGACTAACGTGGAGCACCCAATTCTGACTCGACCAACGATGCGGCCGAGCGAAGTGGCCGAGTTCTTGAATCGAGATAGCCTGACGGTTCGTCGGAGATGCAAGTCAGGAAAGTATCGACACAAGGTCATAGGTAGCGAATACCACGTTTTCACGCAGTCAGTTTGGGACAATCGATTCAACTTCGACGATGAGTGGAAGGAATAAGCATGGCAGAGCCCCGTTTGAACAAGTTTGGTGTCTGGAAACTTCAAATCAAATTCAACGGGCGTCGGCGACAAATCGATCTTGGCAAAATTGACGAGGCTGAGGCCAAGTACGCGGCGGCTATGATCAATCTCTTGGTCCAGCAACTTTCGTACACAAATGTCTTGCGTCCCGAGCTACAGGCGTGGGTCGACAACTTGCCCTGCAAACTTGCTGTGTCGCTGGCGAATGCCGGTCTCATTGAACAGAAGAACGTGAAGTACTCGATCGGTGAATTGATCGACTTGTTCCTGATCGCCTACGAGAAAAGCGATTGGGCATCTTCCACGAAACGAAGAATGCGATGCTCGCTAAGGCGTTTCCCTGATTTCATTCGGGAAAAGCCGGTCGATTTCTATCTCGATCGGGAGTCGTCAAAAACGCGAATAATGACGATAAACAAAGCACTTTTGGACGCTGGCCACGCGAAAGCAACGGTTTCCAAAACAAACGGCGATCTCTCACAGGTCGGAAACTGGGCGGTAGGAATGGGCTTTATCGAGTTCAATCCTTTCTCTGCGTTGCCCACACCCAAAGCCGTGAATAAGGATAGAAACGTTGATGTGCCGGCGGAGACAATCATCGAGTGCATCAAGGTCTGCGGGGATCCGGATTTACGAATCATTCTCGCGCTGGCTCGATTCGCGGGGCTAAGGATCCCTTCGGAATTGTCCCAGCTGAACTGGACCCACTACGACGTAAGCGAAAACACCCTTTCCGCGCTGAACAACAACAAGCAGGGGGAGGACCATCGAAAGACCATTCCGGTTTGGCCGATTCTCGAAAAATACCTCCAGGAGCACTGGGAGGAGACCGCAGAAAAATCGGAGTCAATTGTCACACAGGAGACGCTTCGTGTGACTGCCGCTGCAATTCGGGGCAGGGCAGAGCGGGTGATCAAAAAAGCCGGTTTCCAACTGTGGCCTCGGCTATTCCAGAACCTGCGATCCAGCTTCGAGAACGACCTCAAGCGAAGCGGAATCCCACTCGCCGACGTAGCCGAAATGCTTGGCCATTCTGAGAAGGTACAGGCAGAGTCCTATCTAAAACTGTCCAAGAAGGACATCGACCAAGCACTCAAACGAAACCCATTCGCATAGTTAGTCTGGGTAATATCGTGCAACACCATCGAAAACAGGTGTTGCACAAGTGTTGCACGGTGAGAAATCACGAACGAGCTTGGGAGTGACCCGTTCACTGATTGAAAACGGTCGTTTCTAAGGGGATTTAGGTCGTTCACATCCGTTCATTTTAATGAACGACCCCGTTCATTCAGAAAAAAATCGAAAAAAAGAATTTCGAAAAACCGCTAGGTTTTTGGGGGGTAGTGGGCGGTACAGGACTCGAACCTGTGACCCCCTGCTTGTAAGGCAGGTGCTCTAAACCAACTGAGCTAACCGCCCTCATCGGGACACATTGTTATATCGACAGCCGGAAAACCTTTCAATTGCCCTTCTTGATGGAAGCCCGGGCATTTTTAAAAAAACAGAATGTCCTGATTGGCTCCCAGGACCGGGCCTTTGCTTCGTTATCCAAAACGCCTCGGAATCGGCATAAAAAAACGCCGTCGATGACGGCGTCCTATTTCATGTCATGGGCTGAGGCCAGCGACTACTTCTTCTTTTTCTTTGCCTTGATCCCATCAAGTTTCATTTCCTTGATGAGCAGGTCGTAAGTTTCGTCGCCTTTCTTCATTTTCTTGACTTTCTCAAGTGCTTTCTGGAATGCAGGAGCCATGTGCTCTTTCTCAAATACCTTTTGATCCGCCCGTTCCATGCCGTCCCATTTCTTGGTGAAATCCTTGCCCTCAAACTCCTTGGCAAAAATTTGCCCCAAGCCCTGACGTTTGGTGTAGTCGGTACCGTCTTCGGTAGTCACGTGACAAAGCTTACAAGAAACGTTGATACTCGCCTCTTTGTACGCCTTTTCCAACTCTTTCTCGAAAATTCGATGTCCGTTGGTCGTTTGTGGGCTGAAGCTGAACATCAAAAGCAAAATAAGTCCCGATGTCAAAGCAAATTTGATTTTCATTTTCACTCCTCTTATGTCTTTGGAAACGGTTGCCGTTTCCTTTGTTCCCTTTCAATCCCGGCTGCAAATCGGCGCCGAGAAACCATCGTATTTCCGTGTCCTAAGAAAGACCAGCAAAAAACTGTACGTCGTGAGCGCTCTAAAGTTCGCGACCGTTTTGATTCATCGGCAACAAACCCGGCGCGAGGCCCTTCCAGGTCGGGATAACCCTATTTTATCAATGAATTCGCTAGGGGAAAGAAGCTGGAAAAACGGTGAAATCGCTGAATTCATCCGAAATTCACCGGAAGCCAAATTTTTCCTTTTCCCGGGCAACCGCCGGATTCTCCTAGCGAGGGCGATTCGAAACGGATGTTTCGGAGTCGATTTTCAAAGCCTGGTCGTGATTCCATTCGCAAATCGGCTGGTCCATCGAAAGCGATTCCGCTTCACGGTCACGGGTGATGAATGATTCCCGGCAATGGCGGCAATTGTATTCTTTGCCAAGGTAGAAGATGAAAATCTGATTGGCCCGCGAGCAACTCGGGCAGATGTCGGTGAAAAATGATTCGGTTGGCATCGCAGTCCTTGCAAAACCTGTTTCAGCCCTCGTCATTCAGGCCATTTCATTTTTGGGAAAACCGCAAGGCTGCGTCAAGTTCAATTGATGTTGGTGCCGTGGCTCGCTATCACCCACGTTCAATCGACCCAGAGAACTTTGAACTCAACTAGCGGCTCGCCAATTGATCGTCGGCGATCAGCTCTTCATTTCCGTCGCCGTCCTTGTCCGTTGAATTCTTCTTAGCATTGGCGGATTCCATCGCAAGCCGTTGTTTTTCCGATTCCGCGACTGAGGCAAAGGTTTCCCGGAATTCGGGGGCAAGTGAGTCGATTTTATCGATCAAGCCCTTGATAACATCGTAGACCGGAATTTCTGATTCGTTGGAAGCCAGGATGTCGAGCCGTCCAATGATTCGCTTGTCCACGACGATCGGAATTTCCGTCCACCAGGTTTTTTCAGCTCGATCGCTCAAGTCGTTTTTCAATGTTGCGTGGAAGCTCTCATGCAACCAGGGAATATTCAAATCCAGGGTCATCCGTGCGATTTGATTCAGCGCGGCAAATTTCCGAAGCTCATTCCAGATGCCCTGCCAATTCGCCTCGCCCTGAATCCGAACTTCGTTGGTCTGAACTTTCTTGCCACGATTCAAAACCAGGAACGAATTTGAAATCGAAAAAATCTTGCCGGAAAGAAGTCGAAACTCGGCGAACCCAAATAGGCGACTTATCAAAAGAAACGCGATCACGGCAACAATTGAAATGACCGCGTACTCGCTTTGCTTGGTTACCAGAGAAAGCACACCGCCGGTCGCCGTCACGACGCAAAGGATGGCGACGTAGAAGAGCATTCGGCGATTACTGATTCCTTTTCGCTGCAACTCGTGATGCAAATGGCCACGATCGGTCGCGTAAATACTTCGGCCCGTCAAACGTCGTCGAATGATGGCCGCAATCGTATCAATGAATGGAATCGCGAGGACAGCGATCGGTCCCAGGAAGGCGTAGACCGTTGCTTCCTTGTAAGTCAATCGGATTGCCAACGCGCCAAGTATGAACCCGATCACCATGCTCCCGGAGTCGCCAAGGAACACTTTGGCCGGCGGGAAATTGAGTCGAAGGAATCCAAGCAGGGCACCCGCCATCCCGGCGGCAATGATGGTATCCACAAGATTCGTATCACCGCGAAACGCACTCATGACGGCAAAGGCCAGACTCAGGATAATTCCAATGGTTCCTGCAAATCCGTCGGCACCGTCCAACAAATTGATGGAGTTTATGGCACCCATCATCCAGGCAAAAATAAAGATGATCGAGAAGTTCCAGAGCGCCGTCACCTTGAGCTTGAGCGTCGTCTGAAAGATCGAAATCTCCTCGAAACGATATTCAAAAATGTAGAGCACCAGGATGGCAACCAACTGACCCAGGACCTTTTGCCGGCCGCGTAATCCGAATCGGTCATCCAGGATACCAACACCCAGCAAGATCACGGTGGCAATTAAAAGGCCAAGGATTTGCCACCAGTCTTCACTTTTTACTTGGCTAAAAAGTTCCGGTTTGATCGCGTAAATGATTCCAACGGAAAGCGCAATCGTTGGTACCAGGACGAAACCACCAATCAAAGGGATCGGCTTCTTGTGAAGCTTTCGCCGAGCGTCGGGATGATCGACCATTCCAATCATGATCGAAAGCCGAGATGCCAGAGGGCACATCAGAAATGATAGAGCTAACGCAAGCAAGAATGCGAGGACTAACTCAATCATTTGGTATCACCAGTGTTACAAAACGTATTCGAGTAGAAGCAAAAAAGCTGCGCGTCAAAGGAGGGAGTTCTGTTCGATTCGGCCGCGATTTCGATCGATATCAGGCGAAAGAATCTTTTCCACTTCACCGAATCGAAGTGCACAAAAATGCTTGTTGCAAATGACGGTGAATCAATCATCGGCCAAGAAAAAATAGGCCTCAGCTATATTAAATCAAAAGTCTGCTAGTTTTTGAATGGTCGGGATGCCGTTCGCTCAAATAATTGGCGGTATAATCGGTTTTTTCGATCAGACTGCACCAGCTTTTTTGCCTCTTCGTGGGCATCCTCGGTCCTGCCAATTTGCTCCAAGTTGGTGGCCAAAAGGTACCTCAATTGGTTGTCTTCTGGTTTCAATCTGAGCGCAATCTCAAGTTCTTCCGCAGACTCTTCCTTCAAACCCAGCAGTTTCTTTACATTCGCACTGCGAATCAGCTTGCTGTATTCGGTCACTTTTCGAGATGCAAGCAACTCATTGGCTTTCACCAGAACTTCGATTCTGGTGCCGGAATCCGAGGGCATTTTCAAATGTTCGGTCGCAAACGCCAACAAAAACCTCGAATCATCCGGCATCATGTTTTCAAAGATGAACTTCTTGTCCATTTTGGTCTTGGCCAAAATGATGATCCGATTGAAATTGCCAACGGAATTGTCTAGTTCAAGACTTCGTTTCCAGTGTTCGGCCGCCTTTTCCAGGCGTTCACCTCCCGCGTGAAGATGAAGTTTGCCGGCAACAAATCTCAAATCTGAGTTGGCAGGAGAAAGACGTATCGCCCGTTCAATATGCTCAATGTCCAACTCCGGCGTATCGGAAATCGGTTCCAATTGAGCCAGCAAAAGATGAGTCTCTGCCTGGATCGGGTTTCGGTTTCGCGTTCGTATCAAGTACTCACGCGCAGGGGCCAAGTTGTCACGCACCAATCGAGAGTACTTCAAGTTGGTCGTGCCCGGAATCGCATTCGGGTCGGTGATTGCCAGATGCACACGATCAATTCCGGTTGCCGCCCATAGCCGCTTTTCTTTGGTTCCCTCCGGATCGTCTGAAAGTATGTCGCTGTCTCTGGTGAACTCTTCGAACCACTGAAGCCGAAAACGATGGATATAAAGATCGCCCAGCCGACGATAGATTTTGTCGGTCGGTGTGGTTAATGCCAACGGTTCCAACGCTGCGATTTGCTTGTCGGTTTCATCCAGGTCCAACGATTCTCGAGATTGAATGGACGGACTTTCCGTCATCGCAAGATTCTGTTCTCGCAGGCGGAAAAAGAACATCGAGTAATAGATCGCAGCAGCAAACAGAACCATGCCGAAGAAAGCCGTCAACCAATTCGGCGATGCGAAACGAAGCCATGTTTGTTTCCGAAGACGCTGAGCGTGCCAGTGAGCATTGCCGCAAACCATTCCCATCACGACGGCCATCGCACACATGTTGGCAGACAGGTAAAGTCCAAAGTCAAAGATCGAAGCAATTCCAACCGCCGACAGTGTAAACAGTCCAATCAGTCCAACGGTGATGGAGGTGTCCGAAACACCGAGGCGCAAAAGTTGTCCTATGCACAGGTAGGAAAACACAATGGCCAACACCAGGAGCAGAACGCCGACGAATCCGGCTTCGATCAAGGTTTGGTAGTACTGGTTTTCGGCGTACTCATAAAGCTTTTCCTCGCGGTCTTGGCGATAAAGTCGATGTATCGAATCATAGGAACCAAGTCCGGAACCAAACACGGCATAGTCCGGAATGGCGGCCGATGTGTCCATCCAGTTTTTGAACCGCAAGTTGTCATCAATCTTGGCTTCAGACAGTTTTTCAATGCGATCGTTCAGGTTTTTGCCCAGGCCCAAGTAGGAACTCGCGGCCACGGTAACAAAGAGGACAAAAACAAAAATTCCCAGCGAGCTTTTCGGTTTTCGGGCGAAACCGAAAAAAATCAAAGTGATAATGGCGCCGCCAAACAAAGCCAATGTTCCGCCACGCGACGCGGAACCGACGATTCCACAGCAGATCGTGATTGCAAGACCAATGGCTGCAACTTTTCCAAAAGTCAATTGCGCAACGAAATCGTGAAACATCATGCTCAGCTGGCGCCAAACAGGAATCTCGTTCGAGATAATCGGCGCTGGTCCAGCCGTCTTCCGTTTCTGCACCAACAGAAAGATGAGCCCAACCGAACATCCCAGGCAAATCAAAAGAAATCCCGCCGCATTGTTTCGATTGACGTAAGTACTGAAAAACTGGTCACCGAATACCGGGTCGTAAATGCCGAGGATCTTGTCCGATCGAATGAATATTTGCGAAATGCCGTAAACGGAAAGGGCACCACCGTTAATCGCCAT
>CAYSXI010000226.1:0-7518 GCA_964434955.1 uncultured Pirellulaceae bacterium | reverse complement strand
TTTCTTTGGGACCGGACCAGGCAAAGTGGACCTTGTCGATTTCGGCTTTGATGGATTCCATCTCGGCCTTTGCCGTGAATTCGGGCATGTCGTTTACCCAGTGCCCGATGAGCGCGAGGAGTTTCTCTTTTTGCTCATCCGTCATGTTTGCGGCAACAAGTCCCTTCGCCTCGGGAACCTTTCCGTCATTGCCCGGCCCCGTCATAATTCGCCCGCGTCGACCACTGACGATCGCCTTGGCAAGCTGTTTCTTGGTCAAGCTGCCTAGCAATTCGTAGGCACTATCGGTTTCCTGACCGAGGGGGCGAACTTTTTTGGTGATTTTGAACGCTTCCGGTTGAGTCCCGATAAAACTCGGCGACATCGTTAGCTTTTCTCCCTTGATGGAAACGTTCACGCCAACGTGATGTCCATCAAGTTGAAATGCCCAATCCCCGCTGGCCGAAGGCTTGCCGAAGATCACAATCGCAAAATCCTCTGTGCCAAACCCGGCTCGAGCCCGGCCTCCTCTCAGCAATTGGTCGTCGGCGATCATGATGTTGATCATCTTTCGGTAACCTTGTTCGCTGAAAAGAGTCGCCATCAAATCACACGCGGCTCGAATTTGTTTCTCGTTCATTTCTCCGAATCGCACACCACCAGCGTCGCGTCGAGCGGGCAAGTTTGTCCACTGCCTCCTCTCGCTGCTGGTCAATTTGTGACGGACCTTGGAGCCGAGTTTTTCGCCCATTGTTTCCAGGAACGCATTGGCCGCTTTGGCCATTTCTTCCGGCTTGTGCTTGCCGAAATCAGGTTGGTGTGTCGCGACGAAAAAACTGGCATCGGAAACGAACTGTTCCCGCGTCGGTTTTTCTTGAGCGCGCGAATACTGCGATGCCACCAGGATCGTTGACAATGCCAGGCAGAATTGAAAATATTTACTAAGCATGAAATGGCTCCCGTTTATGAATTGATTTCGGAGATTTTCCCACGAATCAGGCGGTTTGTCATGATACAGAGAAACGGTTTTTGAAGCTGAAATCAACAAAAATGTGATTCTGCGAGGAAATTGAAGCAGACTTAAGGCGAGAATCGTTAATCAAATAGGCTACCGTGCGTTTTCGGTAGTTAGCGACAACGGAAAGTCGAAAAAGATGGGACTAGCCGCATCAAACCGGGACGAGTTTTCGCTTGAAAGCGTTTACGACTCGCACCGTCAGGGCCTTTATTCAATGGCGCTTTCGGTTACCGGTTCGCGCGCCCTGGCCGAGGATGCCATCCAGGAGGGATTCGCCAAGCTGGTACGTCATCGGAATTCCGCCAGCGGATTGCCTGTTGCGACTTCGGAGGGCCTCGTGCCTTACGTGTTTATGACTGTTCGGAACTCCGCGATTGACCTCCAGCGCAAGGCAAATCGGCAAAAGAAACTTGCAGACTCTTTGTTCAACGGATACTCGCCTCCGGCGAACCATTCAATGAGTCCGCCGCAGGACATGTTGACTCGGGAGCGGGATCAAATTCTCCGTGATGCGATTGAAACATTGCCTGAGGAACAGCGAGACGCCGTCGTCCTCAAGGCGTTTGGGGGGCTCACCTTTGAGCAGGCAGCAGCCGTGTTGGACATCCCGCCCAAAACACTCGCAACGCGTTATCGGCGGGCATTAAAAAAACTCGAAACGCGATTGGAAGAATTGAAATGAAAAAAGAAAAAGAGATTCCAATTGAAGACCTCGTTCGACAGATGTCACTCAGCAAACCTTCGCCGCATCTGGACTCGAGGGTCCGGAAGATGCTTTCGATTTATTCTGAGTCGGAAGATCCCATTGGTTTTGCTGCGGACACGGATCCAGGCAATTTGAAAGGACTTGCGGAATCGGAAGCGATTCCCGGCCGGCCCAATGCGTCTCGCTGGCGAATGACGATTGCAGCGTCCCTCGTGGCAATGGTGTTTGGCATTCTTGTTGGCAGAAATTTGCCCGGGCAAGGGCCGAATGCGGGTTCCGTGGCGGAAAAAAATCAGCAAGACAAAAATGATTTTGAATCATTCGCTTCTTCGGATTCGTCTCAATCACAAAAGACGACCCTGACGGAAGTCGGACTCAAGCCGACACTTGTGCCTGAGGCCTTTGAAATTCGCGACGGTAGGCCGGTTCGCGTTTTTCGGTTCGAAGGCACGTCCGGAAATGGTGATTCGAAAAGCAAAGTCAAAAAGCGGATTGCAATACCATCGTCCGAGATTTGACCAACCAGATTCAATCGTTTGAAAGGCAAAGATCAATGACAGCCAAGATTACATTCGTTTCCTTTATGTTGGCTTCCATCGTGGGAGGCGTATTTGCCGGTTGGAAATCGAAATCGGAAAATTTAACCGCAGGTTGGCATCCGGCAACGCTGCAAATGAAGTTCGAAAATCAGGAGATTCCCAAAGTCGATGGAACGGCCGACAATTTTTTCCACTCGGACTCAACGGGTGCCAAGGTTTTGCTCACGAATCAGGACGGCACGGGATCCCCCAGCCAATCAAACGTAACCAGGGTCAAGATGAAGGGGCGGACGACTCTTGGCGTTCATGTTTCAAAAGTTGATTCGGCCCTTCGGAAGCATTTGAAAATCCCCGCAGGCACCGGTTTGATCGTCGATCACGTGACTGCACAAAGCGGGGCCGAAAAATCCAAACTTAAAAAATTCGACGTGCTCTATATGCTGGCTGACCAGATTCTGGTGAATGCCGAGCAGCTTTCCGTATTGATTGAGATGAAAGAAGCGGGTGACAAAGTCAATCTCACCGTAATTCGAGAAGGCCAGAAGGTTGAAATTGAAGCCGAACTAACTTCGAGAATGTTACCAGACAGCATTCGTGGATTCGATGCGTTTCACTATTTTCATGGGCACGCCGGCCGGATGGAGTTCCAAGACTGCTCCGTTTGTCATGTCTCCCCGCATCCAGAAAAGCTAGACCGTTTGGACGGTTCAATTGGTTCGGCACACAACAAGTTTGACAACTACCATTTCTTCCACGGTGTCAAAGGAAAGGCTGAATTCCAAGACTGCTCCAAATGTCACACCCAGGCGGTGTCGCCGCTGGATCTGAAGCGGACGCGATAAGCCGATTGTTGAGTTGCTAAAAGGTTCTGCAGAGCCATAAAAAAAGGCGAAAGCTCCCTTTCGCCTTTTTTTGTTACCAAACGAGATTGCCAAACCAATCCGCTATTTTGACAACGAAACGCAAATGATTTCTTTGTCGTTTCGCGCGAAAACGCATTTGTTGGCAAATGCGGGGTGGCTCCAAACAACTCGACGGTTGCTGGTTCGAGTTGTGGGTTCCAGAATTTTGGCACGATCAAGTTCTTTAAAACCTTTTGGCGAGAATTGAGCGATAATGAGTTCGCCGGTTTCGATCATGACAAAAAACTTTTCATTGTTTTGAACGATGAAACCGGTGGCTGCACCTGCGGGCCGCCCATTCGGGGCCGTCGCCAGAGATTCCCATTTTCGTTCGCCCGTTTTGAGGTCAAAACAACGGAGCTGGCCACGTTCGTCAACGCCGTAGATGTGACCGTCAACGACGAGCGGTGGATTATGATCCGGATGCGGCCCTTTTTTCCGCCAGACTTCGGTCGCAGCCGGTTTGTCCCGGTCCAGCTTCAGGAGCAGCGATGTACCCTGGAGTGCCGAAGCCAAGAGGTAGTCTCCGGAATGGATCGGCGCGATGATCGACATGTCATAGTTTGGCTTCATCGCGAACGACCAATTTTTTTCGCCCGTCTTTGGGTTCAAACTATTCAAAGCTTCCGGATGCCAAATCAATAATTGCTTGGTTCCGCCTGCTTCGATCATCGTTGGCGGGCAATAGCCTGCTGTTTTGGCCGACAGCGCTCGCCATTTTTCTTTTCCATCGTTTTTGTCGAACGCGACGGCAACACTGCCTTTTCCACCCACAACGCAGTAGAGCGTGTCGCCATCAATCAGCGGATGAGCAGCAAATCCCCAGTAGGGAGCGGCCGTTTTGTATTCGTCTTTGAGTGAACGTTTCCAGATCACATCACCATTTTTGACGTTCAAGCAAAACAGGTGGCCTTCGGCGCCCAATGTGTAGACCCGGTCCTTGTCGACGGTCGGCGTTACACGCGGTCCGTTCGGATAGGAAATTTTGTAACTGCATTCGTATTCATGTTTCCAAAGCTGCTTGCCAGTCTTTGCATCCAAGCAGAGCAACCGTTCTTTTCCCGAGACAGCGTTTTGTTTTCCAGGATTCGGCGAGTCATCACCTTCTTCCAGAACAAAGTCAGCAACGAACACCCGTCCATCAGCGACGGCGGGCCCGGCATATCCATTGGCAATTTTTGTTCGCCACAGGACCTTCGGACCATCCTCTGGAAACTTGTCCAAGGTTCCTTGTTCTTTCCAGGTCCCGTCCCGGTTAGGACCTTGCCATTGGTTCCAATCCTGCGCCCGCGAGGAAGGCGAAATAAGACACAGCAATGCAAGGCAAATGAAAAAACGAATTGGCATCTTCCAACCTCGATGTAAACAAGTGGTAATATTCAACGGAAAGTATAACGAGGTTCGATACCCATGTGTTCGACGAAGGCTATTTCCTCGCCGATGGGGCCTTGGCAGGTTTCTCGTATTTCTCTCCGGCAATCACAAAAACGCGTCCTGTTTTTGGACCTTTGATATTGGCCCAGGCACTGGTCAACAGAAAATCGATGTTTCCGTCACCATTGACGTCGCCGATCCCGACCGCGTCAAAGCCGAATGTGTCGCCGGCAATCTGACACGTCCATTGATCAAGAAGTTTTCCATCGGCGCCGTTGTGAAGTGTCACACGCCCACCGGATCGAGCGCCTTTCCGATTTTGCCAGGCACCAACAATCAAGTCACCAATGCCATCACCGTTGACGTCACCAGCATCGCTTGGCGAAGTCCCAAAGCCTTCGCCCGGTTGTTTGCCGGTAAGTTGAAAAATTCTTTTGCCGTTGGCTCCGGAGTGAATCGCAATTCGCCCGCCGCCGGGAGCTCCGGTTCGATCCGAAAAGTCGGATACGTAAACGTCCGGAACACCATCCCGGTCGACATCCCCGGGAAACGAAAGAAACATTTGGCCAAGATTGACGCTGGATTTATCCCCCGAAACTTTGAAGGACAATTGAGGTCGCTTCCAGTGCCAATCATAGACATAGACCGCGCCGCCTTTGTTGGTTCCCGCGTCCTGCGCGCCCACTGCGAAAATTGGATGGTCCTCGTTTAATGACGCGCAAATAGCGCTGCCGAATTTGTCGCCGCTGCGTTCTCCCTCGAGTCGAAACAGCTCTTTGCCGTCCTTACCAGAAAACGCGAAAACCATGCCGCAGTTAGCGACTTTCCCTGAGGCCGCGATTGCGGAAACCAACACGTCGTCGTGGCCGTCTTCGTTGATGTCACCCATTGCGCAGACTTTGTAGCCAAACTGCTTCGCGGCTTTGGGCGCCAGGATCCGATGAAGTTGTTTTCCCGTTTTGCCGGAGTAGACATATGCCGCCCCGCCCTTTGGACCGTTCGGTGCGCCGACAATCACATCGGGTACGCCATCATTGTCGACATCGCCCGCTCCTGCGGCTCCGTTTCCCAGACGTTCCGAATTGTTTCCCGTTTTTGCATATAGTTGCTTCCCGGTTTTGCCTGAGTAGACGTAAATCTTGCCATTTCCTTTGGCAGCGGATGGAGCCGTGGCGACGAAATCGAGTACTTTGTCACCGTCAACGTCGCCCAGGATACGGGCGACCCACCCAAACTCGTCGCCGGCGGCCTCACCGTGAATTTGATGAATGATTTTTGTGTCTTCGACAAAAATCTTCATTGCTTTTCGTTTCTCGGCGATCAACTTCTTGAAGTCTTCCAATTCGCGTAGGGCCGTAAAGTCCTGATCGTTTTCCGCTTGATCCGCATTGCGAAATCCGGCCGCAAAAGACTGTCGCAAAGTTTCGAGGGCCTTTTCGGATTTGCCCAGCCGGGAAAGCGAGCAGGCCTTGTTGTAAAGCGAACCGGCTTTGTAGGTCGGAAATTGTGCGGAGCGATCAAATGCAGCGATGGCGTCAGCGTACTTTTTCTGGGCATGTTGTGAATTGCCCAATAAGTACCAGGCGGCATGATTCTTCGGGTTCTTTTCGACCAGTTGCAGTAACTGCTTTTCGGCTTGATCCGGCTTTCCGGTTTGCAAAAGCTGGTTTGCGGTTTGTATCGAAACCGTTTGCGCAAACGATTGAGGAGTAAGGAAGAAGCATGTGAGTAAGACGGCTGAGCCCAGTGCCGTGGCTCGCCCGATGGAACCTTCGAAGTTCATTTTCTGCATTCCCGGATCGACATATCAATTGATGCTTGGAGGGTAATGTCGGAATCGGAAAATTGCAAAAGAAATTTGCCCAAGCGTGAAAGGAAATACGAAGCAAGGATTTGATAGTTTTTTAATTGCAATCATCGGCGTCAGCCAACGTTGTCAAACTCGGCTAACTGATGATCTCCGTAGCGACGTTTCCATGAACGTCGGTCAGACGGTACTGTCGGCCTTGATATTTAAAGGTCAACTTCTTGTGGTCGATGCCAAGCAGGTGCATGATGGTCGCATTCAAATCGTGGACGTGCATCGGATTCTCAACAATTCCATAACCGAGCTCATCCGTCTTGCCGTAGCTGAATCCGCCTTTGACACCGCCGCCCGCCATCCAGGTCGTGTAAGCTTCTTTGTGATGGTCGCGTCCAACGTTGGCCTTCTTGCCTTCCGCGTTGGTTCCTTGCCCCATGGGAGTTCGGCCGAATTCCGACGACCAAACAACAAGGGTGTCGTCCAACAACCCACGTTGTTTAAGGTCCTTGATAAGGGCCGCGATCGGCCGGTCCACTTGCTGACATTTTCGTTTCATTGACCCAACGATCCCCGAGTGCATATCCCAGCCTTGATCGAAAAGTTGAACAAAACGAACGCCTCGTTCCACCAATCGACGAGCGAGCAGGCAATTGTTGGCAAAACTCGCAGAGCCGGGCTTGGTTCCGTAAAGCTTGTGGATGTGTTCCGGTTCCGATTTGACATCCATCAACTCCGGTACCGATTTTTGCATTCGGAAGGCCAACTCGTACTGGCGGATTCGAGTCTGAATTTCCGGGTCGCCAACTGACCCGAGCTGGAGCTGGTTCAGCTGGTTGATGGCATCGACCGTGTTGCGCCGATTGCTTCGATCAATGCCCTTGGGATTCGAAAGAAACAAAACAGGATCGCCCTGGCTACGAAATTCAATTCCCTGGTGAACCGTCGGCAAAAAACCACTACCCCAGGCGCTGTTGCCCGCGCCAAGAATCTGACCCGTGATCAGGACGACAAAATGCGGTAGATTGCGATTCTCACTTCCCAGTCCATAACTGACCCAGGAGCCAATACTGGGACGTCCGAAACGCTCGAATCCGGAAAGAAGTAACAGCTGGGCCGGAGCATGATTGAATTGATCCGTATGCATCGAACGGATCACGGTTAGCTCATCGGCGACTTGCTGAAGGTTGGGCAAAAGG
>CAYSXI010000225.1:0-7577 GCA_964434955.1 uncultured Pirellulaceae bacterium | reverse complement strand
GTTGAACCATCCTGTCTGGAATGACAAAAGCCAGGACGAGTGTATCGATCTCCAGCTCGGGAATTTTCACCATGCAGAAAACCCGATCACACTTTCCGCTGTTTCCATATTGGACTTTTCCGGGCGCTGACGATTTGTAGAGTCCCAACGCTTCTGCGTCCGTTTCCGTCAGTGTCAGGTAGCGGTTAAACATCCCGCTAACGACGCAACTGCGTTTGATCGATTGCTTTCCGTCGATTGAACCAAGGGTGACGACCCCTTTGCCGTTGGGAGTATCCAACGACTTCCGGTTGCGGATCCATTTGAACGCCGAAATCGTCAGTTGCTGATCCTGATGGAATTGCCGCCCCAGTTGATTCCAGTTGGGGCTGCCCGTTTTCCATGGCGAAAGGTAAAACTTGGGCTCGTTTTTATCATCGATGCCGGGGCGGAAAATGAATCGATGTTTCGACTGTGGATGATTCTTGTCGGCGAAGGCCAGCGCGGATTGATAGTCATCGAACGCCACGCAAAGTTTACCGCCAGCGATCACAACCCATTTGCCTTTTTCAACCGAATCCAGGAGTTTGCGATTCCGCGTGTAGGTTCGCAAGTTGGTTGCCTGGTCAAGATTTCTCATTCCAATGACCGATTCTGCCTTTCGCAGATCGTGAAGCGGCCGGAGAAAACTTCGGAACCACTTCGAGTGAGGATAGTCATTGACGACCGTTAGGCGGGGGATGAAGGCGACCGATTTCGAGATCGGATGTTGCGCCGTAATCAGGATGTTTTTTACGTTTTTGTGATCAGAGATGGGGGTGACCGATTTGTCCCCGAATCCTCCTCCAGAATGTTTAAGAGCAACGAAGAACGTAAGCTTGGGAAGGTTCAACAAATCAGCCAGTGCTTCGTCTGTCAGCAGTCCTCGAGTGTAGGAAAGGTCGAGAAGTTGGAGTCGTTTGAGCTTGCTGATTTCCTTCGCTGACTTGGAGGAGAGTTTCGCGCTGAAACCAATTTTGAGTGCGTATAGGTTGGTTAACTTGGAAAGATGCAGGGCTCCCTGATCGGTGAGCGAACGCGCCCGAGGAATTTCCAAAATTTCCAGGGATTCAAATCGATCGGCCAGTGCCTCCATCCAGGAATCCTTGAATGCATTGTCGTCGTCCGATTGGAATCGCAGGTAGCGGGCGTCCTTGGGCAGCTTTTTGAGTTCCTCCAGGTTGCGAAAGACCTGAGCTTTTGGCGGGTCGCCAATCTTAAATTTCTGTTCTCTCACCAAGTCAGAAATCAGGTATCGGAAAGGGAAAGTCGGACCGAATTCCCAGTCACCGTTACCTTCACTCCAGCGTCCAGCTTCAAAACTCGCCTGGATGATGAGGTCGCGCGTTTCGCCATTCCTGGAATTCCGAAGCTCAATGGTGAACGTGGTGTCCGGCGTCCACTCACCTGACTTTTGGCCCCGTTTCTTTTTGTCGGCTTGCGGAAAAAGATCGAGCATCCGCCGCGCTTTGTCGGGATCTTCAGTCGTCAACTTGGACCATTGAAAAATGTCACCGCGGTATTCGATTTTTGCACCGACCGGGGTCCAATCGTCTTGTTCGGACGCAACGGCCTCTTCCGACGGCACGATGAAAGCCGTAAAGCTCATCAGGGTAACGAGCAACAGAGTCAAAGTTGAACTGAAAACCAGTCCTCGAATCGGAGACGTTTTGCCGGGATCCGCCACCAGCAAACGACGGATACGGGCCTTTAGATTTCCGCCTGTCGAGGACATCGAAAACGCGACCGGGTTCGCCTCAGACGATTGCTTCAATTCCTCAAGACGCAAAAGGGCAAAGGCCAATGCCTTCTTTTGCTCGTTCGAATCCGCAGCCAAATCGTCGCAGCATTTTTCTCGTTCGAGGCGAATCTGTTTCGAAATGCTCCATACCAATGGGTGAAAGAACAGCATCGTTTCAATGATCACCTGAAACAGATTGAAAAGAATGTCGGAACGTCGAATGTGCCCCAGTTCATGGAGCAAAATGGCGTCGAGTTCTTTGGCTGATAAGGAACTGACCGTTGATAGGGGAAGCAAAATCATTGGGCGCAAAATACCGATAACGGTCGGCACCGAAACGATCCCCGACTGCATCAATCCAATGGATTTTTTAATCCCGGATTGCTGGCACAAAGATTCGAATCGTTTTTGGACGGATTCTGCAACGGGAGTCAGTTGCCGGTAACGAAATCGATGTGCGAAGGCCAATCCGGCGAGTGTACGAAGCGATAACAGGAAAACGCCGGACAGGTAAACGATGACCAGGATTGGCGACAGGGCCATCCAAGTCGACGCCGATTTGGCTGCTTTCGTTTGTTTCGTCTCGGCGATTGAACCTGGCAGAGCTGCCACGCGATCGCGGATTGGGGGTTCAATCACAGGAGCTCCGTTCTCAGGTTGAACGGCGTTTTGAGCGTTCGCACCGTTCGATGAATTGATCGGGTTGATTCCAACTTCTGTGAATGGTTGGGAGCCGACGATTTGTACTTCGTTGGAAAATGCTTGTGGCGCTGACGAAGATTGAACGGCTTTGGATAAAAATGGGCCTTGAGGCTTGGGCGCCTGATAGGGATGGAGCGTCAATGCGCTCAGGACGGGAAGCAGAAAGCATAGGATCAAGCCGAAATAATTCATCCAGTATTTCGTTTTCGGCGCAGACGTGGAAATGGTCCATGTCGAGGATTTGATCAGCAGCCAAATTGCAGCAACTTGCCATAGCGAGTGGACCAGGGCCCAACCGCAAAACCAGGCAAAGGGAGAAGACGAAAATTGATCGATCCAAATCATGAGTTTTCTCCTTCCAATTTTTCGATGAGTTCGCGGATTTCGGCCAGCTCTTGCTTCGATGCCTTCTGGGAAGAGAGTGCCTGCATCACCAACGATGATGCCGAACCGTCAAAAGCCTTCTGAATCAGCCCCTTGACCATTTGTTGTTGTGCGCGATTTCGGGTGACGGCCGCGCGGTAAACCAAGGGCCGATTGGACTCGTCCCGTGAAACCAGCCCCTTGTCGAGCATGACCGAGAGCATCTTGACCGTCGTGGAATAGTTCGTGGTCTTGAAATCCTGAAGACTGCCATGGATTTCCCGGACGGTCAGTTTGCCGCCGTCCCACAGGATTCTCAGAATCTGCAGTTCAACTTCCGTGGGTTGATCCGATGAGGGTCGGGCCATGTTGTTTTCCCGTTTTTGTTGATGTTTCTTGGGGACGACGTTTACGTTTTGACGTCATCGGTACCGGTAGGTTCCCGTGTTTAGCGAATTCTTTCGCTTCTTTTTGTGTTTTTAGCGAATTCTTTCGCTAAGTCAAGGGAAATCGGTTTGGTGCGTAAAAGTAAAACGAAGTTGCTTTTCCTGACCCCTGAACTTATGTGGCGAGAAAAGGCGTATAATTGGTACGTTCAAAGGAGAATCAATGTCACCAATTTTGAAAGCCGGTTTACTGGCCGGGTATTCCCTGGCTGTTATTGTCAGCGGGATCTACCGAATTGTCTCAGCGGAAGGCGGCACCACCGGTTTGATCTTTGGGTTGGTCATGGGCCTGCTGGGATTCGCCGGTGCGGGCTTGATTGCCGTTCGCCGAACGACCATCGGTGCTGTCGTGTCTGGGATCGTCGTGGTGTTCGTTGGCGGCTGGTTTTTTTACGAGTCGTTTGTCAAGAAAGGTGTTGAGAACGCGGAGATCCGACAATTGATCGTCATTGGATTGAGCGGTCTCGCGATGGGCTTGGTCCTGTTGCCAACAAAGGCGGGGGACAAAACCAGTCTCGGGGACATTCCCAAAGAATAAGGGAAGCTCGAAAGCTTCCCTTGAGTCGTATTAGAAAGAGCCATGCGACATCATCGGCTGCAAATGCAAATGATGCGTTTGGATCTTGATCTGATGGATGGGCGTCAACTCAAACCGCGCGGTATCCAACGCCTGTTGAATGGATGAACGTCGCAGTTCATCAATTTCATAGTGGCGCGAATCGAGAAGGAGAAACTCTCGGCTGGCGTGATTCGAATTCGTTTCGTTGGTAAACATAACGATTGATAGACGTAATCCTTCCATTCAGGTTCACAAAATCTCAAATTGCTGGAGATTTTTGCCCAATTTATTAATATGGGACAAATCAACTTGGTAAATAAAGGAACAAAAATGCTTGATGTCTTCGCTCAATTTCGAAATATGCAAATGCGGATGCTGGCTTGGTTGGCAGCAGTGGTCGTCATTTCTCTGCCATCGGTGATCATGGCACAGGTCGATTCAGAACAGGAAAACGACAAGGGCGAAAAAGCGGAAAAGTCGGAATGGATTCAGTTGTTCAATGGCAAGGACCTCGAAGGTTGGCAACCAAAAATCACCACCCGAAAGCTCGGTGACAACTATCTGGATACCTTTCAGGTCAAAGACGGATTGTTGACGGTTAACTATGAAAAGTACGCCAACTTCAAGGACGAAAAAGGCCGCCAATTATTTGGGCATATTTTTTACAAAGAGAAATTTTCCAACTACATCATTCGATGCGAATATCGATTCGTTGGTGACCAGGTTGCAGGCGGCCCCGGGTGGGCAAGACGAAATAGCGGTGTGATGTTGCATTGCCAGGATCCGGAGACCATGGACGTCAATCAGAAATTTCCGGTTTCGATCGAAGTCCAACTCCTTGGCGGATTGGGATCCGGAAAACGAACCACGGCCAATCTCTGCACACCAGGCACGAATGTGGTGAAAGACGGCAAACTGTTTCGACCTCATTGCACCGGCTCCAGTTCGGAGACTTATAACGGGAACCAGTGGGTTACCGTTGAGATCGAAGTCCGCGGTGGCAAGACCATCAAACACAAAATCGACGGAAAAGTTGTCTTGGAATACGAACAACCGCAATTGGATGCCCGCGACGGAGAAGCCAAAAAGTTGATCAAGGATGAAAGCAAGTTGATTCTGAAAGGTGGATACATCTCTCTGCAATCAGAAAGTCATCCCGTTCAATTTCGCAAAGTCGAATTGAAAAAGCTGGATGATGAAAAGGAATGATCGCTGCCGAGCCATTGGACTTGGCGGTCACTCGTTTTCGAAACGGCCATATGAATGGGATGGCCCAATGGAACCGCGGCAACTGGGACTCCCGATCCAAGGATGGAGGAGTCGCTTGGATTGGCTGAATCGGTAGATTCAATTCGAAACCGACTCGTTGGGCGGCGATGGCGTTGCCGCGTTTCTGACTTTTCGCGGCATTGTCCAAGCCGTCGGCGTCGAGAGAGATGGATCGCCCAGGCGTCGTGATGCCGATGCCCTGTGAATCCTTGTGGCCATTTTGAACCGATGTAACTTGGAAGTTTGCTGCACGCCCAGGGCAGCCAGGCGGGCAGGCGGGCAGCGGCATTCAAGTTTACTTCTGGTTCTTCTTCTCGCGATTGATCTTGCGTTTCATTCTGATGATATCACCACGAATGTTTTTCAAAAGTTCGACCGCATCGTCACTGAGTTCCTCGACTTTTGCCTGTTCCTCGACCGTAGCCAGTTGGACTTCCGCTTGTCGTGTTTTGCCCTGTCCCGAGAGAGACTTTGCCAAGTGCAATCGAATCTTTTCAAGCTCAGCCAGTTTTGCTTTCTCGACCTTCGCTTTTTCCAGCGCGCCTCGCAAAAACTTTTCGGACTCGACAAATTTCATTTCGTTGTTTAGCGATTCACCTATCCGGGAAATCGTTTGGACGACGACGGGGTCATTTTCACCGAATCGCTGTTTCTGAACCTCGAGCAGGTTGAAGTAGAATTCGGTTTGGCAGTTAAGTTCCTGTCCGTCGATAATGACAATCTCCACTTCTTTGTTCTGTGGGAATTGCGGCAACTTGTATCGAAGGTGTTTGCTTTTCGGGGCACCTGAGCGGCTGCCCAGTTTTCTTTGATTCATTTCCGGCATTGCATTGACTTCGATCGGAGCATCTGGAATCGCATTGGCGATTTTTTCCTGAACCTTGGGATCCGCATCCAGCGATTGCAGCATTCGAATCTGCCCGTAGTTTGGCCGGCCGGCGCGATTGTCGGTGTAGCCGCCGTGCCATTGATTGACTTTTTGATACTTGAATGGGCTTTGAGATTTGTCGGCCGACTCTTGCATTTGTCGCGATCGAGATTGTCCGCGTTTGAAGAGCTGCAGGTTGTAATTGGCTGCGGCTTCAAACATGGCCGCCTGTTCACGTTGGATTCTTTCCAATTCGGCGATCCGGTCACGTTGGTCGATGACTTGCGTCAGTCGGTCGTTGGCCAACAATTCCGCTTCCTTCGCCTTTTCGGCCATCCGGTTTGCTTTCCAGGCCATCACGCTGGAGAAAACGGAACTTGAAAGCAAGACAACGACCAGGCTGGCGGCAATCGCGACGAGTGCTTTGTTTCGAGCCGTGAATTTGCGAGCACGATAAAAAACGGTGGGCGCAGCGGCCTCGACCGGTGCGCCATCCAGATGCCGGCGAATTTCTCGTGCGACTTCACCCGCAGATTGGTAACGCTCACCCCGCTGGCGATTGAGGCAACGGCAAAGAATCCAGTCGAGGTCGCCTTTTAAAAATCGATGAAGGTTTTTTGAATCGGTGTCGCGATTGGTGGCCGCTTCTTCCAGAGTCTCTCCAAGGCTGGCAACACGCGTCGAAGCAATTTGCGGATCGCGGGATCGGATCGCGTCGCGAATTGCGTGGAAACTTTTCTTTTTCAAGTCGGCGAAGGGCGTTGTGCCGGTCAGCAATTCGTAAAGCAAAACCCCCAGCGAATAAATGTCGGAGCGCGTGTCATCTCCGCTTGTTCGGGGCTCATGTACAAAGGCGTTCCGATCATTTCACCATAATTGGTGAAAAGCGTTTTATCGGTCAGGCGATCTCCGGTTGCCTTGGCAATTCCAAAGTCAATGATCTTGGGAAGCGGTTGGCCGTCATTCGACGTTACCATGATGTTGCTGGGTTTGATGTCCCTGTGAATGATGCCTTTTTGATGTGCGTGTTCCACCGCATGGCAAACTTGTTCAAAAATTTCCAGCCGGTTGCGAACGGAAAGTTTCTTCTCGTCGCAGTATTGAGTGATACTTTTTCCGCGAACGAGTTCCATCACGAAAAAAGGTCGCCCGGAGTCGGTGGACCCGGCGTCAAATACTTTGGTGATGCAAGGGTGGTCCATTAACGCCAGGGCTTGGCGTTCTGACTCAAAGCGGGCGACGACGCGGCGGGTGTCCATGCCGACCTTGATGATCTTGACGGCGACTTTTCGGCGGACTGGTTCCGATTGTTCTGCCATGAAGACAACACCCATTCCGCCTTCGCCGATTTCCTGCAGGAGCTTGTAGGGCCCAATCGTCTGTCCGGGGTGAGGAATCTCGACCGTGTCAATTTTGGCTTCGGCGTCGCCGACGGTCGTGTTATCGAGAATCTTGCCATCGGAGAAATGCATTTCCAATAGACGTTCGATATTGGAGCGGAGCTTCGAATCGTGACAGTTGTCGGCAACAAATTTTTGCCGTTCCCGTTTATCTTCAATTTCGATGGCCTGGCAGAAAATGAATTCTTCTTGGGAAAGTTGGTCAGTCATG
>CAYSXI010000224.1:0-7681 GCA_964434955.1 uncultured Pirellulaceae bacterium | reverse complement strand
TCGAAACAATCGTCGCTACGAAACTTGACGCTCCGCCGCCTCGCTGGCGACGCGCAAATCGTTTCGCTGGGAGAACTGACTCAACTCAAGACCCTTTCTCTTGCTGGAAGAAAATATTTTTGCGACAAACGGTCGGTAGAAGCCGTCTTAGGCATCGCGACCCTTGAAGAATTGGATTTCGGAACACGCATCGATCCCAGAGGATTCGATGATCTGCCAGATTGTCCTCAGATTCGGATTTTGCGCTTTAAATGGGCGGTCGACCGGCAGATCGTCAGGAATTTTGAAAAGTTAGAAAATCTGGTTGGACTTCATTTCGGCCCCAATACGAGGTTGGACAAGGAATGTTGTCGAGTTCTCGGGAGCCTCAAGCGGCTAAAAAGTCTGACGTTACGCGGATGCGTCTTCAAGCCGAATGACCTATCTTTTTTGGCGAAGTTGTCGCAACTGGAGTGGTTGGATCTACCAAATCAAGCGACCGACAAAACGATGGGGCACCTTGCCAGGTTGACGCATTTAGAGACTCTGCAGTCCGACCGAACTCAGGTCACCGATGTCGGATTGCAAAAAATCAAAAACCTTCGCGAGCTTGATGTCCTCGTCATGTCCGATGCAATGATCACGGATCGTTCCATTGAGCTACTCAATGCGTTGGAGCTCAAAGAACTTCGATTGCTTGGCGGATCGTTTATTACGAAAAAAGGAATTGGGCGTGTTAAATGCGCCGAGAAAGTGCTCACGGTTCCATTCACACCCCTAAACACTGCTCAATACAAGCGAATTCAGAAGTTGATTGATTCGGGGCTCATCGTCCGCCCTTTCTACGACTCGGTTTCAATCGTGATTTCAGGTGATCAAAAGAAATTAGCGCCGGATGTTCTGCTCCAAATTCAAGACTTGAAGCTGAATGCCATTCGATTTGAATGCCCGCTCAACGAGAACGACGAGTTGGCAATTTTTCAGCTTCCAGAAGACTGCAAATTGTATTTCAATCACCCGTCGATATCCGATGATCAGATTAGCCGTTTCAAAACGCGGTTTGACTCGGTTTACGATGGTCGTCCAAAGTAGCGCGAAGCGCGAATGGACCATCTGGCGGACGCGACTCGAGCAAATCGCGATAACAATTTTGGCGATCGTTGCGGAAACTGACCCCAAATACCGGGCAAACCGGGCGTAAAACCCGATTTGTGAATTCAAGAGATTGACCAACATTCCTTGGCGGTTTACTTTGACTTGAGATTCAAAAAGAGAAAGAAGCTTTGGAAACTTGGTACAGCCTCCCCGGTTTTTTTGATCCGATGAGCAGCATTTCGCACCTGGCCGGGGCGGTGCTTTATTTGGTGCTCTCGATTTTTCTTCTCGCTAGTGCTTGGGGCTGCCACAAGCGGTTTTGGCTTTCCTTAATATTTTGTCTCTCCGCGATCGCTCTATTATCTCTGAGCGGTGTGCACCACATGCTTCGACTGGGCGGTACGCCCAGAGCGGTCCTTTTGCGACTGGATGTTGCGGCGATTTTTGTCTTGATCGCGGGGACGTTTTCACCCATCCATGGTGTTCTTTTCAAGGGCTGGCGACGATGGAGTATCCTGGTGCCGCTTTGGACCGTCGCAGTCGCGGGGATTACGCTTCGGACAATCTTTTTTGAAAGTGTCCCACAGTGGCTCGGGACATCGATCTTTTTGGCAATGGGTTGGATTGGTGGGGTTTCCGCAGTCCTCTTGTGGAAAAGTTTCCGATGGGAAATGTGGCCGATCCTTGCCGGCGGAGTGGTCTATTCAATCGGCGGCCTCATGACGGTTTTTGATTGGCCGGTCGTTGTGCCCTGCGTGTGGGGGCCACATGAGACGTTTCACTTGTTGGTATTGCTGGCGCTTGGTCTTCATTGGAAATTCATTGCCCGAATTGCCGACGGAACGCTTCGCTATCAGCCGAAAAACGAATTTTTGGTGACCGCAGCTTGATTCTGCCTGTCTGCCGACGGGAAGTATAGGTTGGAAACGCGGTTCGACTTTGCGGTTGGTCGTCGAATTGCGTTACAATTAGGATTCGCGTCTCATCTCCTTCATTTTCTCTTCAAAGGGACATCGATGCGCCAAATTCTCTCCTTCGTTTGCTTGCTGGTTCTCAGCCTGAGTTTCGTTTCAGATTCGAATGCTCAGGAGCAACTTCGTACCTGGACTGATTCATCGGGTAAATTCAACGTCGAAGCCAAGTTTATTCGTTACGACGGAAAACAGGTGGTCTTGGCCAAGCCAGACGGAAAGGCCATTCGGTTGCCGCTTGATAAATTGAGTGAAGAGGACCAAAAGTATGTGAAAGCGGCAGTCGCCAAATTGCGTGCGGCCAGAAAAAGCGAAAAGAAAGCCAAGAGTGTCCCGGCACCGCCGGCGGAAGGTCAGATGTTGGACGATCGTCCCTCGACCTCTTCTACCAGTAGGCAAAAGAATGACTGGTACCAATGGCGTGGGCCGGGCAGAGACGGAATTTCTGGTGACAAAGACTTGATGGAGTCTTGGGAATCTAAGAAACCCAAATTGCTTTGGTCAGCGCGTGGAGCGGGTCGTGGGATGGCAAGTGTGGTGATCGCCGATGGGCGAATTTTCACGCTGGGCAAACGTGACGGGCGAGAAAAGTTAATTGCGTTCCAACAGTCAGATGGTCAGGAAATTTGGTCGGCCGATTTAGGACAGGATGGTGAGAGCAATGGCACGCCGACCGTCGATGGTGAACATGTCTACGCCGTTGGCTTGAAGGGCGATTTGATTTGTTGCAAAACGAAAACCGGAAGAGTTGTATGGCAGAAGAATTATGCCAGTGACTTTGGCGGCAAGATGATGTCCGAATGGGGTTTCAGTGAATCTCCTTTGATTGACGGAGACAAGTTGATTTGCACTCCGGGTGGGCCCCGTGCAATGATCGTAGCCCTCAACAAGAAAACGGGGGAAACGATTTGGAAGACGCCGATGCGTCCCGGAGGCGAGCGCGGGACTGACGGGGCCGGCTACGCGTCGGTCGTCATCAGCCAAGGTGGTGGCGTGAAACAGTACATCACGTTGGTTGGACGGGGACTGATCTCGGTCGATGCCAAGTCGGGCAAACCTCTTTGGCAATACGAGAAAATTGCAAACGGGACGGCGAATGTCCCGACCCCGATCGTCGATGGGGACTTTGTCTTTTGTTCGAGCGGTTACGGCGACGGGGGATCGGCCCTGTTGAAACTGGTTGGCCGCAGGGGATCGGTCGGAATCCAGGAAGTTTATTACAAGCCGGCACGGGATCTTCAAAATCACCACGGTGGGATGATCAAGATTGGTGACCATATCTATATGGGGCACGGCCACAATGCGGGTTTTCCGATGTGTATCGAAATGAAAACGGGCCGGAAGTCCTGGGAACGGCAACGCGGACCCGGATCCGGATCAGCGGCTGTGGCCGCAGCGGACGGCCATCTCTATTTTCGTTACGAAAATGGAATCATGGCCTTAATTGAAGCGGATCCAAGAGGCTACAAGCTCAAGGGATCTTTCCGCATCGAAACGGTCAATGGTAAGAGCTGGCCCCATCCAGTCATTTGCGACAAAAAGCTTTATCTTCGCGATCAAGACAATATTCACTGTTACGATCTGAGCGAATAGCTACATACTCGCGGGTTTTGCTTTGAATTTGGCTGACTTGGAAGTCAGGTCCGTTTCCGACAATGGACCTCGGCTTAACCAAAGGTCTGTGACGGTTCTCGATGGAAGCGTCAACGCAATATGATTCAGACGCGTTCCCACAAGAGGCGTCTGCCTTCGACGGGTAGACTTAACGAACCACGGTCACATCTTCCACGATTCTCGGCTTGCTTTGGCTGATCCCAAATACTTTGACGTAGGCAATATATTCTGCCAGGAAAAACACGGGCATGATCAGAAAAGCCGGGAAGATACAGAGCAATGAGCAGGCCAAAATTAAGAGGGTGCCAACGATCGAGTGCAGGAACAATTCGACTTTGTTTTTCCATACTGCCGACAGGGCCATGTTGAATGCTTCCATGCCCTCCATTTTTCGGTCGATGATCAATCCACAAGTAAACCACATCAAAGTTGTCAGCATTGATTGAACGATTCCGTTGAACGTAAGGCCGATGCCATATCCACTGAAACCGGCGATCGCCAGCGCGGTATTGTCGTTTTGAATTGAAAACAGTCCGAAGAACATGGAGGCGACCGAAAAAACGATAATCGGAACGCAAACAATCATGGTCGCAACCATTGTCATCAGGGCCCCGATCAGGCTTGGCATAAAATAGTCGAATCCTTTGAACAGCATTCCGAATTCGACCGGTTCACCACGTTGGTGGGTCATCACCACGAGGATCATTCCACAGAACATCGGTCCTTGGAGAAAAAGCGGAACGGCCCCAGCAATCATCATTCCCAGGAATACGACGCTCCAGAAAAACCAGTAATTTTCTTTGATCAATTCAAAGGCTTCGAAATAACAGGCGATTGGCCCAATTTTTACTTTTTTTGCTTCGACCATCGGTTTGAACGCTTTTGATTCGAGGCTTTGAGTTTGAAAAATGACGGTAGATCGTTCCCAATATGGAATGCAAGGCAAAAAGCCCTAGCCTAAATGGCCTATTCCCGTTTCAATTGAGTTCATTGGCAAAATTCTAACCCAAACGTTCGGATCGATGAATCGAAGAAGAAACCAATTGGAACCACCAGGTGCTGGTCTACCATGGGTGGAACGATCTTTCCTGGACTTTGGCTTGAAGTTTTCATCGTCCTGGTTGAGCAAGCAAAGGGCTTTGAAACTTTTTCTCAAGGACGCTGATACGATTATCGGGCTGGTTCGGGAGCAAGCTCCGGAAACCGTCGCACGAAAATACATGATTCCTCGCATGGTTGGAATCGAAGACTCGAGTCGCAATTGGTCCGTGTTGATGGTCATTCAACATTTGAACATGGCGAATCGAGCGATGCTCGAAATCATCACGGCTTTAGTGGAAGACCGGCGCCCGCAGATCGACGTTTCGATTGCAGACCTCAAGCCGCCCGAAATGGTCGATCGGTTGGTGGTTGAAGATTTCCAATTGCTCAATCAGGAAATCGAGGCCTTTGTGAACAATCAGGAAGACTTACGTACCGAAGAAACCCATCCTCACCCCTGGTTCGGCGAATTGCACGGTCACCTTTGGCTTTGTTTGGCCGCCGCTCATCAGCGAATTCATCGACGTCAGTGTCGAAAAATATTGACGATGATTGGTGTCCTCTAAGTCTGATTGCGAATGGACCAAGTGAAATGGGCTTGACCCCAAAACCCGAATTGATGAGTCCCGCCGGTCACTGGCCGCAACTCCGTGCCGCAATTGAAGCTGGTGCCGACGCGGTCTATTTCGGGTTGGATCATTTTTCGGCGCGAGCCAAAGTTGGGTTTGGACAGGAAGAACTGCCGGAAATCATGTTGGCGTTGCACGAGCGCGGAGTCAAAGGTTTTGTTACGTTCAATACGCTTGTTTTTGACGATGAGATCGATCGCGCGGACGCGGCCATCGAAAAGATGGTCCATGCTGATGTCGACGCGGTAATCGTGCAGGATATCGGCATGGCAGACCGTATCCACTCACTTGCGCCCGGCCTTCCAATTCACGGAAGTACCCAGATGTCGGTAACGACGGCCCAGGGATGTGAGATGGCTCGTGAGTTTGGTTGTTCTCGCGTTGTTCTTGCTCGTGAGTTGAGCCTAAAAGATATTCGCAAGATTGCATCGACAACGGACATTGAGCTAGAAACTTTTGTACACGGAGCATTGTGCGTTTCTTACTCGGGGCAATGCTTCAGTAGTGAAGCCTGGGGTGGTCGCAGCGCCAATCGCGGACAGTGCGCACAAGCCTGTCGGCTTTCTTACGAAATGTTTGTCGATGGCCAGTACCGCGATCTTGGATCCAATCGATACCTGCTTAGCCCAGGCGACCTCTATGCGCTCGAGCAAATTCCCGAGCTGATGGAAATTGGAATATCTTGCTTGAAGATTGAAGGTCGCTACAAGGATGAGAATTATGTGGCGCTGACGACGGCCGCCTACCGGAAAAAAATCGATGAAGTTTGGCAGGAAGTGGACAAACCGGTTGATGACGAGACCCGTCAGGGACTGGAGCAGATCTATTCGAGGGGACTGAATCCAAGTTTTGTCGCGGGTGTCAACCATCAAACCGTTGTGGAGGGCCGAGCGCCACGCCATCGAGGCATTCTGGTCGGTCGGGTGACTCGCGTGGATGACCATTCGGTTTGGATCGAACCGCAGGCAAATCTAAGTTGGCCCGTGGGGAAGGGAGACGGAGTCGTTTTCGATTCGGCCGATTGGCGAAGCCCTGATTTGCCCGAAGAAGGCGGGAATATTTTTGACTTGAAGCAAGGGGGGCGTGGAGAGGTTGTCCTGACCTTTATCAGAGACGCCGTTGATTTTTCACGCATTCGGGTTGGCGATCGTGTCTGGAGAACCAGCAACCCTCGGCTGACCAAGTCGATCCGAAACGTGTCAAAACCACGAGCGGTCCAGTTCACAAAACCGGTTGATTTTCGTTTGCGGGGAACGGTCGGGAATCGACTCGAAATGGAAATCACGCTCAAGTGCCCGATCGAAAGGCAGCAACCGGTAAGGGTTGCGTCCGATGCCATTTTGACGACCGCCGAAAGTCGCGGTCTGACTCGCGAGAGACTGACGGAGCAATTCGAAAGGCTTGGCGGAACCGCCTTTCATTTGGAATCCGTGCAACTCGAGAACGAAGCTGAGTTAGCCAAGTGTTTTATTCCGGTTTCCGAGCTCAACGAGATGCGACGAAGGGGCGTTGCCAAACTGATTGACGCTCGTACTTCCAGACGCCAACCCGATTCAGGTTTTGTAGCCACGACAACGACGCATCAAAATGAATGGCCCCGAAAACCGATGAGAAGGCAGCCGGCTGTTCATCTTTTGGTTCGGACCCCCGAACAATTGGAAGCCGCAATGGATCTTCGGCCAGACTCCATCACTTTGGACTACCTTGAACTTTATGGTCTTCGCCCCTCCATCGAAAAAATTCAACAGGCGGGACTCCGAGCGCGTGTGGCCAGCCCGCGAATCCTCAAGCCGTCCGAGCAGAACGTGATCAAATTCCTGCTCAGCCTGGATTGCGATATCTTGGTGCGTTCCGCCGGGTTACTTTACGATTTGTTGAAATTGGAAAACCGCCCGAGGCTGATTGGTGACTTTAGCTTGAACGTTGCGAACCAACTTTCCGCACGTCGTTTGTTGGAAAGGGGCGTAGACCAACTGACTCCGACATATGATTTGAATGCACAGCAGATCAATGGGTTGGAAGAGTCCCTGGGACCGGAAGAATTCGAGCTGATTGCGTACAGCCACCTTCCGGTGTTTCATACCGAGCACTGTGTTTTTTGTCGCTTCCTTTCAGACGGGACGGATCACACGAATTGCGGCCACCCCTGCGAGAAACACCGCGTACAACTTCGTGACCATCAAGGCCGGTTTCACCCGGTGATGGCGGACGTCGGTTGTCGGAATACGGTATTCGGCGCGGAGGCTCAGGTCGCGACCAAATTTATTGGGCAGTGGATTGCCCGCGGCTTCCGTGACTTTCGATTCGAATTTGTTCACGAGACCCAGCAGGAAATCAAGAAAGTCGTGTCCG
>CAYSXI010000223.1:0-7724 GCA_964434955.1 uncultured Pirellulaceae bacterium | reverse complement strand
GGGGTCCTTTGGTATCAGGGGGAATCCAACGCGGAAAGCCAAAAGCAAGTTGAGCAGTATCGCATTCTTTTGCCAATGCTCGTTGCCGACTGGCGTCGACGTTTCCAAAATCGCGATTTACCGTTCTTGTGTGTCCAATTGCCAGCGATGAACCGGCCGTTTTGGCCCGAGTTTCGCGCGGTACAGGCCGCCGTTTGGGATTCATTGGAACAGGTTCGCTGGATCTCGACGATCGATCTCGGGGAGAAAAATAATGTTCATCCCGTGGACAAAAAAACCGTCGGAATTCGCCTTGCGGCTGCCGCCGGAAGAGAGAACTGGCAAAGTCCCATGCCCAAGATCAAGTTTGAGCGCGGCCTCGTCAGCATTGAATTTGGACGACAGTTATCGACCAAAAATTTACCCGCAACCATTCCGCACTTTGAATTGGCTGGAAGCAATGGCGAGTTTCATAAGGCCAGCACCTTGTTCGATGGGAAAACGTTTCTGGTGGTTTCCAACGGAATCAAATTCGCAACCGGGGTTC
The DNA here is from genome assembly GCA_964434955.1 of uncultured Pirellulaceae bacterium. Lineage (GTDB taxonomy): Bacteria > Planctomycetota > Planctomycetia > Pirellulales > Pirellulaceae > JANQLU01. The sequence continues at coordinate 7,198 of CAYSXI010000223.1, read as the reverse complement.
GCTATGCGTGGACGCCATTTCCCGAACCCGGTGTCAAGTTGTTTTACGAAGACGGCACGCCGGTTCCGCCGTTTTTGAAAAAGAAGTGACGAGCACATCGACGGCATCCCGCAAACCGCATCCCGCAAACCGCATCCCGCAAACCGCATCCCGCAAACCGCATCCCGCAAACCGCATTCCCGCACGACGCACGAGCGAGTGGTTCCACGAATGGGGTGCCCGCACGAATACAAGCACGAAGCGCCAGCGAGTGAATCAATCCGGCAACAATCTACAAGCACGAAGCGCGAGCGAGTGGTTCACGAATGGGGGGCACCCGCCCGAAGCGCCAGCGGGTGAATCAATCCGGCAACAACCTACGAGCACGAAGCGCGAGCGAGTGGTTCCACGAATCTGGGGGCGCACCCACGAGAGCCCCCCTCTCTACCCTTTACTTTTGCGTATCCAAATCACGAAACCGCATCTCATACTCCGAAACGACCGACTTTCCTTCGGCATAGGAAACGCCGGAGAACTTGTCGACGCATTTCAGGAAATCGAAACTGATTTCGATCATCGGCGCCATTTCTTCCCAGCCCATTTCATCTTCAGCCATGGTTGCCACGAAGTAATCGGTCCACTCCTCGCATAGTCCAACCATCGACGAAAAATCGATGAAGTAAAGCGAGCCAATTTCCTTATCGACAAAATTCGACGCGAGGCCAGGAAGTTTCACATTTGAAGACTTCATAAGCCGACTCGCGTGGTCGCGACTTAATGCAAGCGCCATAAAGTCTTTTGAGAGGGCGGCGGTCGGTGAGATCTGCTCATCCGAACCCAGCATGTCGCCCAACGGATAAAAGTAGTACTCCGCGTCCCCGGCTTTTTCCAATTCGGCAGGAGGGACGGCCATTCCCTCAAGTTCGCCGCCCGACATTTCGTTGGCGAAGGACAGGATTCGATTGCACAACTCAATCATCTCATTGGCGCCCTTTTTAACCTTCGCGGCATCGCTAACACCGGAGACGACGGCGATTTCCAAAAGCCGAATTTCCGCATCTGATTCCGGGAGGAATGGATGAAGTTGCTTGCTTTTCAGGTTGTCGTCAATCACCAAAGCCGTTTGTCCGTCCTTGAATGCAGGGAGCCAGTTTTCGACCATTGTTTTCTCAAAAGTCTTGAGCCAATCCTGAATTTCAGCCGCCACTTCATCGTATTCGTCTTCGGGCATGCCCACCGCGTCAGCGCCACCGAACTCATCGAAATAGGCGAGCCCTTTGTTGACCCATTTCATGACCATCTTGAAATCCTGCGGGCGGTACTTTTGCCGAGAAGCAACAACACAAAGTGGGTCGGCGCCGACGTGATCGAGAATCTTCAAACGTTTGGAATGATCGACAAAAAGATTTTCCGCCCAGGATTGAGAAAACCCGCGATAACCATTTCGCGTCATGTAGGTATGAGAAACACTTGCTCCCGATTCGGGAATCAGCGTCGACAGGTCTTTCATGAACTCGTCGACGTCTTCGCCAATGCGCTCCGATAACTCTGGGTCCCCTCCGCCCGCCAAGGGGTTGATGCCCAGAAACATTGCGGACATCGTGGTCATTTGATGTTGGAAATACTTGTCGAAGGTATAGGAGTTTTCCGCCATTCGTTGTGACTGGTAAAACGTCAATGCGGATGCCTCGCCTTTGACATCGCGGATTCGCTTGAGTTGGGGATGTTCCAGGAGGGATTTGCCTTTGCCCAGTGAAGTGAGGTGATCCAAGTTGTCGCCCACTGACAAAATCAAATAGTTGCCTCGAATTCCAACGGCCAACGCGATTTGCTTGTCCTTGATCGCCTCCCGGTAATACTTCGTGATTTCGTCACCGTACTCGTCAAGATCTTCGGCGATCAAATCCCAGGGGATGTCGTTTCCGGTTGCCATGAACGTCAAATATTTGCCCTGACCCAGTGATTGCCATTTGACTCGTTCAGCCAGTTTTGGCTGGTCGGCAAACGCTTCTTTCATCAACGGTTCCAGCCGCTTGATTTGCCTTTCAGCGAGGTCGACGTCCGTAACCATTGCGCCGACCACAATATCGGGAACTTTCAACTTTGCCAGATCTTCTTTGGAAAGGACTTTGTCAAAATCCTCAAGCGGATTTTCGATATCACCTTCAAACACGCCTTTTCGCATGGCTTCCGCCATGGCCTTGGTCAGCTTTTCCTGGGTATCTACATAAAGGCTCATCAAATCACAGTAATCGTCATTGGCAAACCAGAATATTTCATGGCTTCCCATGTCCTGGATGAGCTTCCAAAGTTCTTCATCGCCTTCGACCGCTTCGTCACCAAGCTCCATCATCTCCGAGAGCTCGCCCCAGCCGTCGGTAAGACCGCTTTCCTCCAGAAGCCCGACCATTTTCTTGAACGCCCGGCTTTCTGTCACGCGAACAATTTGTTGACGGCCGTTCGAAAAAGAAAAATAGGAAGCTGAATTGATCGGTGCCAGTTTCAAGCTGGAATTGGCTGGTGATATCGTTTGAGCCTGAAGCGGCAAGATCACCAACAACACCAAAATGCACGCCAAGGCAGGGATGTGGCAAAGTCTGGGTACCCGGTAAGCGGATTGAAGTGTCATGTTTTCGTCTTTCGGATTCGTCTCTCGGTCGAGAATTCGATGTTGGCTATTTTGCAACCATCAATTGTAGTGGATTTTCAAGCGGGCGCGATTGCCTAACAATGGAAAGCCGCGACAGCATGTTTGTCCGGGCGTTCTTTTTGTTTAGATACGTTGGAACGGTCAATCCATTCCGCGAATTTTAATTTTTGTTGAAAAAAGGTCATTGATGTTAAACGGCATTTTTCCGGCCCTGTTTACGCCCTTCGACGATGAACTCAACGTAGATTTTGAGGCACTTAATGATCTGATTGAGTTTCAACTGAGCCACGGTGTCGATGGATTTTTTGTCACGGGCTCAACGGGCGAAGGATTGCTGCTGTCGCTTGATGAACGTTTGGCGGTTGCGAGACATGTCATTGCCCAAACGTCCAATCGCGGCAAAGTGATTATTCACGTTGGGCATCCCAACTCCCAGGCCGCCGCTGCACTCGCACAGAAAGCGGCCCACGCGGGAGCCGATTGGATTGCTTCCGTTGCGCCCATCTACCACGGAACCACGTTCGAAGGTGCATTGCGGCACTACACGCAAATTGCCACCGCCTCGGAACTTCCCTTCATGGTCTACTGCCTTGGACAAGAGATTATTCCGGAACGTGACAAAAAGTTGTTCGACATTCCCAATGTTCAAGGTTTGAAATATACCAACAGCAACTTTTTTTCCGTTCAAGGTCTGATGGAGGCGGTCGATCGCCCGATTAGCCTTATGAATGGGATGGATGAACATTTGATCGCATCATTGACCTTTGGGTTTCATGGTGGCATCGGAAGCACGTATAACTTCGCTCCCGATTTTTACCGACAAATATATGACGCGTTCCAAAAGGGTGAGGTCGAACGCGCAATGGAAAGGCAGCGTGAGATCAACCGTGTGACACGCCTGATGATCGAATTCGAAAACTGGAGCTATCGGAAGGCCATTATGCGATACGTCGGTGTTGACGTCGGGCCTTGTCGTCCACCTTACGCGCCAATAAGCGAAGCGGAATACGAAGCGTTTGCGCAACGTTTGGATTCGTTGGGCGTGCTTCAGCGAAACGACCACGCTGAGGATGAACAGGAGGAGGAATGAGATACTCCTTTTTGCAGAACGGCGGAAAATCAAAAGGCGCGTGGTTGCTCTCGCTTTCGGCGTTTTTTGCAGCGATCGCCAGCATTTCCAATGACTTGGCATTCGGGCAGGCGCAGAAGGAGACCCCTCGCTCCCATTCACAGATTGAAGTCGAAGCGTTGCCTCGGTTGCCCGACCGGATTGGCGTGGCCGGGCCGATCGTGGGAGTGCATGAAGGAGCCGTCATCGTTGCCGGCGGAGCGAATTTTGCCGTGGCCGACGATGCGAATTTGTGGACGCTGCCCAAAAAGTTTCATCGGGCGGGCTGGGTCCTGACGAAACAGGATGGCGAGTTCCAATGGGACGACAAGCAAAAGTTTCAGCTTCCTTATGCGATCGGATATTCTGCCGTTGTGAGTTCGCCCATGGGTGTGATTGCCATTGGCGGGAATGACGAAAAGGGGCCTACCAACCGGACATTGCTGCTGCGGCGCGTAAAAGACGCCAAGGGGCGTTGGAAAATCCAATGCGATGAAGGAACCATTCCCGATCTGCCAGTGGCTTGTTCGGAAGCCGGAGCGGCCATTCTTCGCCAGGGCAAAACAAGGTTCGTCTATCTGTTTGGCGGTAAGGTTGCCAAAGGAGGCGGAAAGCTGGAGCCTTCCGGCAACCTTTGGCGGCTTAACCTGGATGATGTCGAAGCCGACCAAAGGAACCATACGCGAAATGCGAAATGGGTGCAGTTAGCGCGTGTCCCCGTTTCGGCACGAGTCTTCCCGCTGGTCGCAGCCCAGCATGATGGATTCAACGACCGGCTTTATATTCTCGGTGGTCGCCGTATCAATAAAAAAAGCGATTCGTCAGACTTGACTAACCTCGAATTCTTTGACGATGGTTGGTCTTACAACCCGGCAAAGGACGTGAAGATAGAAATCGACGAAGATGCCAAAGATCCTCCGAAGGAAGAATTTCCAGGCTGGGAGAAGGTGGCCAAGTTACCTCGTAAATTCTCGGCCGGAACCGCCGTTGATTTTGGGCAATCCCATATTCTCGTTCTCGCGTACGCGGATGGTTCGGTGATCCGCCAATTCCTCGACGCTAAGGAAAAAGCAGCAAAACAAGGTAATCCGGCTTTCGATTGGAAAGACTTCGAGCATCCGGGATTTCCCAAGACGGCATACGCCTATCACACGCTCACGGATACCTGGGCTTCCGTTGGAGAAATGCCGGTAGGGCAAGTCACGACGCCGGCAACCAAGCTGGATGGCGAGATCCTTTTGGTGAGCGGCGAGATTCGACCGCGGGTTCGAACCAACCAGGTTTGGAAAATCAAATTGCCCGTAAAGCAACATTCTTTTGGGACGATCAACATGGTCGTCCTGTTTACCTATCTGCTGGCGGTGGTGGGTGTGGGCGTGTTTTTCACCATCAAAAACAAAAGCACCGACGACTATTTTCGCGGCGGAAAAAACATTCACTGGTTTGTCGCCGGATGTTCCATTTATGCCACGATGCTCAGTTCCATTACATACATGGCGATCCCGGCCAAAGCCTACGCACAAGACTGGGTTTACGCGTTCGGGATGCTATTGATTTTGGCTGTTGCCCCCATCGCCGTTTATGTCGCGCTCCCCTTTTTCCGACGACTCGACGCAACCAGTGCTTACGAGTATCTCGAGAAACGATTCAATCGGGTTGTCCGATGGGTTGGCTCAGCGAGTTTCACCTTGTTTCACATATTCAGGATGGGCGTGGTCATGGCGTTGGCAGCGCTTGCGTTGGCGAGTGTTACGCCGATGACTCCGACGACATGCGTCCTGGTGATGGGCCTGTTGTCGATCATTTACTGCACGCTTGGCGGAATCGAGGCGGTGGTTTGGACGGACACCGTGCAAACGTTTGTGCTTTTGGGAGGGGCCGTTTTTTGCGCGCTGTTCGCCTGGATGGGATCCGATCCAGGAAGCTTCCAAGCCGCATCTAACACCGGGAAGTTTCATTTCGTCAACCTGGATTTCAACCCCTTCAACTTGACCACGATGACCATCCTGGTGGTTGTCGTCGGTGGATTTGGGCAAAACATCGCGAGCTACACGGCGGATCAGGCGGTCGTTCAACGGTACATGACCACCAGGGATTCCAGTCGTGCAGCACGTTCGATATGGTTCAACGGATGGATGGCATTGCCTTCGGGAATCATCTTTTTCGGGCTCGGGACTTTATTCTGGATGTTCTACCGTTCCAATCCGGAAAAGATCGATCCCGCAATCGCGACCGATCGAATCATGCCACTTTTTATCAGTCAGGAATTGCCCGTAGGCATTGCGGGGCTCGTGGTCGCCGGGATTTTTGCTGCAGCGCAATCGACGGTGTCAACCAGCATGAATTCTGGGGCTTCCACGATCGTCTCCGATTTCTTGAGGCCTTTGAGAGTTTTTGGCAACGCCAAAGAATCAAATGAGAAAAGGTATCTGCGTGCCGCCCAGGGAATTACTCTTTTGATGGGTGTGCTTGGCACCGCAGCCGGGCTTCTATTTGTAAATCCCAATATCAAAAGTTTGTTTGACGAATTCATCGGGATCCTCGGTTTGTTTATGGGGGTCCTCGCTGGCCTGTTCGTTCTTGGTGCGACAACCAAAAAAGCGAACGCTTGGGGCGGTTTGGTCGGTGCGGGTTTCTCGCTTCTGGTGATGTCATTGATCTTCCTGGCCAGCAAAGAAGCAACCCTTTTCGGCGTCGAGTTCTTGCCGATTGCGAAAGCGATTTTTCCCTTTCCCTTCGAGTTTTACAAAATGAATGGTTACCTTTACGCATTTTCCGGCATCATCGTTTGTGTCGGCGTGGGTTATGTGTTCAGTTTCGTTTTGCCGGGAAGCAACAAATCAATCGAAGGTTTGACGTTGTGGAATCGAAAAGCCGGAGCAATTGAGTAAGTCGAAACCGAATGGGTGGGGTGTGATTTGGTGGAGTGAACCACTCGCTTGCGCTTCGTGCTCGTATATTGTTCGTGCTCGTATATTGGTAGTGTGAGTTTGCGTGATGAATCACGCGTTTGCGTTTCGAGCTTGTAAGGGCGTGGTGTGATTTTGTGGGGTGAACCACTCGCTTGCGCTTCGTGCTCGTATGTGTTTGTTGTTTGTGAGGTGGTGGACGCGTTGCGCTCTTGCCCTGCCGTAACCGTCGACGCGGGCGATTGCGGGCTAACGCGGCTCGCCTTGTAGAAGCTCAACGAGGTGCATGGCGCGAATGGGCGACTTGCGCTCGTGCAAGAATCGACGGAGTTGAATCAGGCAACCGATGTTTCCGGTAACGACTCGTTCGCACCCGGACTCAATTATTGCCTCAACCTTTCGGCGGCCAAGTTCATTGGCGATTTCGGGTTGGTCCAAGTTGTAGGTTCCCGCCGAGCCGCAGCAGATTTCCGGTTGGCTTAAACTGACGAGTTCAAGGTTTCCGACATGAGCGAGTAGTTGCCTAGGCGGATGCGTGATTTTTTGGGCGTG
>CAYSXI010000222.1:0-7732 GCA_964434955.1 uncultured Pirellulaceae bacterium | reverse complement strand
GCGATGGCAAAGTCGATATCTACGGGATCATTGACAAACCAAAGAACTTTGATCCGAACAAAAAGTACCCCGTAATCAACGCCCTCTACGGGGGACCCGGTTCAGTCGAGTATCGGCCGAACTATGTATCGCGAGAACGTCCCGAGTGCCGTAATGGGTACTTGGTCGTCAAAGTCAACAATCGAGGCACCGGAGGACGCGGCAAAGCTTTCCTGGGCGCCAACTACCTTCGACTCGGGGACGTCGATATCCAGGATCACGCAGACGCATTGCGAATGCTCAAGAAGCGTCCCTATATCGACGAAAAGCGGATTGGAATTGTCGGACACTCTTACGGCGGATACATGGCCTCGATGGGGATTTTCAAGCATCCTGATGTCTACACGGCATCCGTGAATCGAGCGGGAGTCACCGACTGGCGAAACTACGACACGATTTACACGGAACGTTACATGAGCACACCGACCTTGAATCCAAATGGCTACAAAGTCGGCGCTGTCATGACGTACACGAAGCAATTCAAAGGCAAGATTCTAATCATGCATGGGATGATGGACGATAACGTTCATCCCAACAATGCATTTCAGCTGATTGAGTCGCTAGACAAAGCCGGAAAGACTTATGAAAGTCGGTTTTGGCCGAATGCCGGCCACGGATTGGGATCCGGAATGATTCAATCGCAGAACGAATTCTTCGATCGAATCCTTAAGCCGGGTTCCAACTAAACCGACCTGAAAATCTACTCGTTTCGAAGTCCATCATCCGAGGATTCACTTTCTGTCGACTCGCCGTCGGCTGACTTTGAATTCTCGGATTCTGCTTTTGCCTTGGCCAAATTTTTCTTGGCCACGGCAAAAGCCACTTCGACGCCTTTCTTGTAAATCGGATCGTGGTGATCGATTCCCGGTCGCCACTTTTCAACGGCAACATCCGGTTCGACACCAATTCCTTCCAGGGCGGTCGTAAGTTTACCCAGCGTGAAGGTCGGAAACATCAAGACGGTATCGTGGCCGACTTTCTTGAAGGTTGCTGGAATCACTGCACCTGCTGTTTTCTCTCCGACCAACGTTGCCGATTTTTCTCGTTTGAAGTAGAGCGAGATGACTTCTTTGGCACTGCGAGTGTTGCGATCGATCAGGGCAACCGAAGGTTTGGACCAGCTATCCGTCTTCCCGCCCACGGTATTGGCAATGCCACGGCAAGCCCCGCCGTTACCGCCACGTCCCCTCAGGTCGATGATGAACGCGTCGCAATCCTTGAATTCATTTTCCAGTTTTTCTTGGATCAGCTTCTGCACGCCATTGATGTGAATGAACCAGAAATGAATGTACCCAACTTTCATTCCGTCTTTTTCGATAACGCGGGCGCTGGCCTTGGCGGCCTCAAACGAACTATAAAGAGTTGCTGTGATAGAAACATTTTTGATTTTGCCCCAGCCCTTGTCGACTTCGAATTCGACGACGTCGTTTTCTTTGCAAATAAGACCATGGACCGGCGGATCGGGAAGAAACGAATCGTCGGTTCGATAGTCTAGCCTTTTGTGATTTCTAACGGGTTGCTTATCGATCCGCACAATTCGGTCACCCATCTTGATTCCGGCTTTGGCCGCGGGACCACCTTCGAGGATGGTATGCGCGAAGTACTGATCGTTGATTTCAATCAACTCCATTCCGAAGCATGGGGCTTTTCGGCCGAATAGCTCACCCATGACCTGTTTGTAGGAGGCCTCGGAAAGAAGGCCGAGGTGAGTGGCCGGAAAGTGAGAGAGAAACTTGAAAGTTACCGCGCGTTGTTCGGCCAGCGTTTCTGCTTTCTCCGCAAGCGGGCGATATCGCTCTACGATCTTGGGCAATTCGTTTGTGCGGAATTCCTTGTCGAAATACCTTTTCTCCATCTGCTCAACGACGGCGTCGAACAACGGTTTTTCATCTTTTTTGGATTCGACCTTGGGGTCCTGCTTGCCGTCGGATTGAGATTCCTGGCAAATCGCTGGTTTCGACACAAACAAGAGAAAGGCTACAAAACAAATCAACCAATGCATTTTCATCTTTCGTTCCTCCGGATATAACGTAGCCACCACCGCCAGATTCTTTTCCGGAATTTTTCCAGCCTTGTTTCCAGCTATGCCGCGGGTACTTCATTTATTGTCACAACGTCCTGGGCGCACGGGAAGTGGCGTCACGCTTGAAGCGTTTGTGCGTGGAGCCGATCGAACAGGTTGGACCCAACAGGTTAGCGTTGGAACTCCCGCCGAAGACCCGCATCCTGAAGTTGCCGATCTCGATCCAAGCGATATTCATCCGCTGCAATTTGGCTGCGGGAGATTGGAATTCCCATTGCCCGGCATGAGCGATGTCATGCCCTACAAAAGCAGTGTTTTCAGTCAATTGAATGAAGATCAAATCGCAACTTACAAATCTATATGGACCCAACATATAGGTGATTTGGTTTCAAAATTTCGGCCGGATTTGGTTCATTCTCACCACATTTGGCTGATGAGTTCTGTTTTGCGAGAAATCGTTGGCGATTTGCCGGTGGTCGTGAGCTGCCACGCAACCGGACTTCGGCAGATGGAGCTTTGTCCACATTTGAAGAATCAGGTTGTTGTTGGCTGCCGGAAACTTGATGCCTTTTGTGTGCTTCATCACGGCCACGCTGACGCGCTGTCGGCAACGCTGGGAATATCGGCTGAGAAAATTCACGTGGTTGGTGCCGGGTTCAACGAACAGTTTTTCCGCCCTGGCGAAACGGACAAACCAAGCCAGGAACCCCGGCGAATTGTCTATGCGGGCAAATATAGTTACGCAAAGGGTTTGCATTGTTTGCTCGATGCGGTTCAAAAGATTAATCAGGGTGCAATGAAGGTACAGCTTCATGTTGCCGGGACGGGCGTCGGTGAGGAGGCAAACAAGTTGACGGCCTCCATGGAGCAAATGGGGGACGCGGTTGTTCGGCACGGGCAAGTTTCCCAAGGGGAGCTCGCAAACCTGTTTCGGCAAAGCGAACTATTCGTTTTGCCGTCTTTTTATGAGGGGCTGCCCCTGGTCGTTGTCGAAGCGTTGGCTTCCGGATGCAAAGTCGTATGCGCGGATTTGCCGGGCGTACGAAACCAAATGCAATCCCTGATTGGGCAAGGGCTGGATGTGGTCCCGCTACCGCCGATGCAAACAATCGACCAGCCGCTGGAATCGGAGATCCCGGCTTTCATCGAACGCCGCGCGACGGCCATTGAAAAACAACTTGAAAGTCGTGGCAATGTCGAAATCGCAAGTGCCGTGAAAACATTCTCCTGGGACTCCGTGTTTGATCGGGTTCAAAGGATCTGGAGGCGACTTATCGCAAATTAATTCCGACCATGCTTGCCCGATCTGGCAGCAAGCAGGGAACTTGCTGACTCAGACATCGTCCAACCCAAGGGTGGGAGTTACCAGGAGATTGGAATGAAATCGATGATTCGCTTTTGTCTTTTTGTATTTGTGATTGCTCTCGTTTGCCCCCGTTTGTGCGCTCAATCGGAAGAGGCATCGAAAATTGGCCCGGCAAAAAACGGGCTTTGCCTCCAATTGGTCACAAAACATGTTGGTGGGCCCAAGTCGGAAAACAGCATCACGGTCAAGCTGATCAATCAATCAGAAGAAACGAAAACATTGACCACCGCGTTCTATTATGAAGGGTCCGATACGTTTCGGGATTTTTTCAAGCAGTCCGTTTCGTTTACCGCCTTCCCTGAGATTCTTGAGTCTCCCTTTAGCACCTCGGGCACCGCCCGGACTTCGCCTCAGGCTCGTTTGAAGTTGAAACCAGGAGAGTCGCAGACGATGCATATGAAGACTCCCGGTAGTTTCTTGAGTGGAGGATCTCTGACCCATTCCACATTGAGTTTTCAGAAACCCGGGAAATATTTTATTCGTGCCCATGTGGTTCTTTACGACGGCGACGGCAAAGCGTTTCGGCTTTGGAGCAACGAAAGTCAATTCGTCGTGGGGAATTCAAAAGACGCTCCCGAACCATCGGTCGCAAAAATCCTGCGCTATGTCGAAGGTGAAGAAAAAGAAGTTGCCATCCTTTCATTGGGGGAGAAAGACGGTGTCGAAATCGGCGACGAGTTTGCCCACTGGTCGAAAGCGGGCGGTTTTCAATTCAAAATTACCAAGGTTTCCAAACACTCCTGCCGAGCAGAAGTGACGCCGTACGAAAATCGCGGACGTGGCCAAGCCAAGCGTCCTGCGGCTGGGACCAAAATCAGCTATAGCAAAAACCGAAGGCGTAGGTGAAGCGAACCGGAGGCGAAACCTGATTTCTGAGCAAGCTTGCGTCTAGGCGAGGATGTCTTTGATCACGTGCCCGTGAACATCGGTCAAACGGAAGTCTCGGCCCTGGTAACGATAGGTCAGGCGTTCGTGATCAATCCCAAGGAGGTGCAGGATCGTGGCGTTGAGGTCGTGGATGTGCATGGTTCCCGGCGTCCATTTTTCTTTGTTGGGTTGTGGATTCAAGGGCTGACCGTTTTCGTCGGCAATGTTGTAGCCGTAGTCGTCGGTCCTTCCGTAGGTGATTCCGGGTTTGACTCCGCCACCCGCCATCCAAACCGTGAAGCAACGCGGGTGGTGGTCACGGCCGTAATTTTTCTCAGTGAGATTGCCTTGGCAATAAGCCGTGCGTCCGAATTCGCCACCCCAAACGACGAGCGTATCCTCAAGCATTCCTCGCTGTTTCAAATCCTGAATCAATGCAGCACAGCCTTGGTCGACATCTTTGCACTGCGATTCATGTTCACGTGGAAGATTGCCATGGGCGTCCCAGCCGCGGTGGAAAATCTGAATGTTCCTTACACCGCGTTCAGCAAGGCGTCTCGCATTGAGACAACAGGCTGAAAAACTTCCAGGCGTTTTCACGTCTTTTCCATAAAGCTCGAAGATCGATTCTGGTTCGTCCCGATAGTCCATCAATTCCGGTACCGAGCTTTGCATTCGGTAAGCCATTTCGTGCTGGCGAATCCTTGAAAGAATCTCCGGGTCGGCGAATTTCCTGTGCTGTTCCTGATTCAAGGCAGCGAGCGCGTCCAGTTGAGCGCGCCGATCACTGCGCTTTACACCCTTGGGATTGCTTAAGTAAAGGACGGGATCGCCCTGGCTGCGCATCAGGATTCCCTGGTGATCGGAAGGCATGAAACCCGTGCCCCACAGGCGATTGAAAAGGCTCTGTTCGGCAAAGCGAGTATTGGCGTGCATGACGACGTAACTCGGCAGATTTTCATTCATGCTACCAAGACCATAACTCAACCAGGCACCGAGACTTGGGCGGCCCGGAATTTGGCTGCCGGTTTGAATGTAGGTGATGGCAGGGTCGTGGTTGATCGCTTCGGTGAATGTGCTGTGAACCACACAAAGCTGGTCAGCGACCTTGGCCGTGTGGGGCAGGAGTTCACTGACCCAGACTCCGTCCTGTTGATTGGCGACTTTTGTAAACTTGTATTTGCTGGGGCAAAGCGGAAGGCCATTTCGCTGATTGGCCGTCATGCCCGTGATCCGTTGCCCCGTCCGCACATGGTCCGGAAGCTGCTTGTTGAACATCTCTTTCAGCTTGGGTTTGTAGTCCCAAAGATCGAGGTGGCTCGGGCCACCACTCATGAACAAGTAAATGACCCGCTTGGCTTTCGGGCGATGATGCAGTCCTTCCGTTGAAGAATGGTTGGACGATTGTGCTGCCAGCATCTCCGGACCCAGTAAGCCGGCCATGGCCGCGGTCCCGACGCCCAGTGCCGAACGACCAAATAGTTGGCGTCGGGTTTGCAACAATTCATGTTCGCGATTTGGATCAACCATCGGATCACCTGATGTTTCTAGTAAAGGGTAATGGCCGCGTCACTCGCCAGGACAACCGTCATGACCTGGGTCCAAGCCGCCAACTCGACCGGGTTGATGCGGCGGTTTCTCGCTGCTTCGCCGACCGAAACCAGTTGGTTAGCGTCCGCCGGATTGTCCGCAAACCGTTTTTTCATCTTCAACAACAAGTTGAGACAAGCGGCCGCTTCTTTCTCGTTCGGTTTGCGGCTGGCCACAATTTGAAACGCCAATTCAATTCTTTTGGAATCAATCTTTTGGGCCTGCAGAAGTTTTTCGGCGAACACTCTTGCCATCTCCGTCCGCTGCGTCTCATTCAAAAGCCCAAGCGACTGCAATGATGTATTTGTTCGCGAGCGCCGAACACAACTGGATTCGCGGCTCGGTGCGTCAAATAAAGTCATCATCGGATGCGGGCTCGTTCGCTTCCAATACAGGTAGAGGCTTCTCCGATAAAGTTTGTTGCCTTTGTCCTGAACATAGAGTTTCGTGTTGCTCGCTGGATGAGCCAAAGCAAGCCACATTCCGGGCGGTTGGTAGGGCTTGGTTCCTTCTCCCCCCATGGATTCATCGAGCAGTCCACTGCCCCAAAGTCCAATATCCCGCAGCACTTCAGCATCCAGTCGATAACTCAATGCACGAGCGAACAGTTTGTTTTCCGGGTCGTCGATTTCCGTCCGCATTTTCGATGACTGACGAAACGTTCTCGAAAGGATCATCTTCCGGATCAAGGCTTTTTGGTCCCAACCCGATTCTTGCAACTCGACGGCAAGCCAATCCAAAAGTTCGGGGTGAGTGGGCTGCTGGCCTTGAAGGCCGAAATCTTCAGGGGTTCGTACCAAACCATGCCCAAATATTCTTTGCCAGATCTGATTGACGACGACGCGAGCGACCAAGGGATTATCCCGTGATGTCAGCCAGCGCGCCAGATCGAGGCGATTCTTGGGCTGGGCGGCGTCTGTTCCGAGAGCCGAAAGAAATCCGGGGTTCAACGGCTCCCCGACGCGTAGGTTGTATTCGCCACGCTTCAATAGTTTCGTTTCACGAGGTTTCGGTAACTCGCGGGCGACCAAAGAGGTTGTGAAACGTGCTTCAATCTCTTTGCGATAACGGTCGGAAATTTTCGCCAAGTTGACCAAGCCAAGGTCCTTTGCCGGAAACTGTTCGCCTCGGATTCGTTTGAGTTTTTCACTCTGGGATAACTGGTTCCAGGTTTCGAATTCGGAAGCGAGTCTGCGCTTGATGATTTCATCCGCTTGTTTGGTGATCTCAGAATTCGATTTTTGAATCAGCTCAAACCGTTTCCAGTCCGCTTGATTCGCGGGGGCTCGAACCGTCGGGCCATAGGTGTAGCTGTTCCCATCCATGGCTCCTTCGGCCGTGTTGTTGAAAAAGGCAAATAACTCATAGTATTCTTTTTGCGTGATTGGGTCGTATTTGTGCGTGTGGCAACGAGCGCAAATCAGTGACAGTCCAAGCAAAGAGGTGCCGAGCGTCTCGACACGATCGAAGTTGTTTTTCGCTTGGAACTCAGCGGGAATCGCGCCGCCCTCGGACGTGCTTGGGTTCATGCGAACGTAACCCGTTGCGACAAGTTGCTCCAAACTTGGGTTCGGAAGCAAATCACCAGCCACCTGCCAGGTAATAAAATCGTCCAGCGGAAGATTGTCATTGAATGCTTTGACGACCCAATCCCGGTAAGGAAAAATTCCCCTTCGATTGTCGAGGTGCAAACCATGGGTGTCGCCGTAGCGGACTGCGTCCAGCCAAAACCGCGCCTGGTGTTCGCCGAATCGGGGATTGGCTAAAAGCTGGTCGACGTATTTCTCATAGGCATTCTGCGATCGATCCTTCAGGTAGGTCTGGAGCATTTTCTGATCAGGTGGGAG
>CAYSXI010000221.1:0-7849 GCA_964434955.1 uncultured Pirellulaceae bacterium | reverse complement strand
AGCCCTGCCGATGCTCGGCCAGATTCTGTGTAAGCACCACGGATTTCATTGCACCGTTTTGTTTCCGATCAATCCGGAAACAAAAAAGATCCAGCCGAATTTTCAGACGAACATTCCAGGCATGCAGGCAATTGCCGATGCGGACCTGGTCATCATGGGACTTCGTTTTCGCAATCTTCCCGATGAAGATATGGCGCATCTGGACAAGTTCCTGAACGAGGGCAAGCCAGTAATTGGCGTCCGGACTTCGACGCATGCCTTCAAGGTCCGCAAAGATAGCGCCTATCATCATTACACTTTCAACTTCGGCAAGGAGTGGCGTGGGGGATTCGGGCAACAGGTGCTTGGTGATACCTGGATCAGCCATCACGGCCACCACAAACGGGAGAGCACGCGCGGCGTCATCAACAAGGAAAACGCGGATCATGTCGTGCTCAAAGGAGTCAAAGATGTTTGGGGGAATACGGACGTCTACGGAATTCGCAACTTGACGAAAGAGGCAACCATCCTTTTGCACGGCCAGGTTTTGGCCGGTATGAAACCCAATGACCCTCCTGTTGAGGGCAAAAAAAACGAACCGATGATGCCACTTGCGTGGTTCAAGTCGTATCAGATGGAAAACGGCAAAGAAGGAATGGCGTTTTGTACAACGATGGGCTCAAGCACCGATTTTGAAAACGAAGACTTGCGGCGTTTGATCGTCAACACTTCTTACTATTTGACGGGAATGAAGGACAAAATCGACGGCAAAGCAAACGTGGATTATGTCTCGGAATACAAGCCGACCATGTATGGATTCGGTAACTTCAAAAAAGATACGGTTCCCAGTGACTACGAGATGAAGCAAAAATGAACGAGCGTCAACCGATGGAAACTCGGCGTGCGATTCAATCCAAATGCCCAACCTGCGAAAAGGAATTGATCCTCTCCGAATCGCAGATCGGGCAAACAATCAAATGCCCTTACGCCGGCTGTCCATCCGCTTTCACCGTCAAGCTGAAAGACGGACAGCCGGACGTCGAGGCTTCGGGCGTTGAGTCTGCGGACGGCGAAAATTGAGTGGAAGCAACGCAATAACCGTTGGCTCGAGTATTGGTCGGCAACGGGTGCCCCGGAAAACGTCGATTGGGCGATTGGTATTTAGGCGACTTGCTTGGCCGGCACGCCAAACCTTTTGGAGATTCGTTTGTGCGCTGTGCCTTGGGACGCAAGCGTGTTTTGTTTGGGTGGCTTGTGATGTTGAAGAAGCCAATGCTCAGCAGGTGAAATCAACTCAGGAATCGTTCGGCTCAAGAATTTCAGAAAAGGCAGAGCTTTCGACGCCAAGAATGACCGAGGGCAAACCTGGGCCCGGCAAACGAGTTCGCCAGACGGCGGAAAAATACGAAGGCACGAAGGTCTATCACACGCTTTACTTGCCGAAGAATTGGCAGTCCGACAAGAAATACCCGGTTTTGGTCGAGTACACCGGAAACAAATTTACTCCCGGAAAAGGAACCGGCGAAGTCAAGGATGCCAACCTCGGATACGGCATCAGTGGCGGCGAAGATTTCATTTGGGTGACCATGCCCTGCATCGGCAAAGAAGGAAAGGAAAACGCGGTCCTTTGGTGGGGCAATCGAGACGCGACCATCGAGTATTGCAAAAAAGAACTACCTCGGATTCTGGAGCAGTACGGAGGCGACAAACAAAACGTCTTTGTTTGTGGTTTCTCTCGCGGTGCCATCGCGACAAGCTATATCGCGCTGGGCGATGATGAGATCGCCAAAATCTGGAAAGGCTTCATTGCCCACGATCACTTTGATGGGCATCGGAACTGGAACTACGAAAACAGCGATCGCGAGTCAGCGGTCAAAAGATTGAGACGTTTGAATGGCCGCCCGGTTCTCGTAAGTGGATTTGCCTCCAGTGTCCGCGATCAATTTCTGAAAGATCATCTGGAACTGGGTGAATTTACGTTTTTGGACGTCCCCGTGAGAAAGTTGTTCAAGATTCCCAACGGTCCCATGTTGCACCCGCACAATGATGTTTGGATGCATTGGGAAACCAAACAAAGACAAGCCGTTCGGGACTGGCTGGACGAACAATTGAAAGCGAACGCAAAGCGATAGAGCACGAGAGATTGCCTGAGCTGCGTACCAAATGGTCGCGTGCCAGGCCTCGCCACCGGCAACCTGCCTAACAGCAAGCAACCCAAGGCACTCGTCGAGCAAGCTCCGCTGAAGCGCAGGTGAGCCATCGAAACGGGTTACGCAATCGAGATTGCAATCAGGCCCAGGACCAGCCGGACCACGAACCCGATGCAGTAGAGCCCCAGTGGGATTTTGGTTTCGTGAATGTTCAGGACCGCGTAGACCAAGGCCGCGAACGGAATAAAGACGCAAGCCAACCCCCAGATGGGTTCTTCGTTTGAGAAAGCAACAATGACGATCCAGGCCCAGCCAATGAAGCCAGCCAAGATCGCCGGCCAACTCAGTAGGAAAATGATCAATTCCACGACGGTCTCCAAGGGATTGGCATCGTTTAATTTAGGCGACTACTCGTCACCTTTGTCCGCGGACTCCGCTTCTGCCGAAGCTTCCGCAGTCTTTTTCTTGGTTGCTTTCTTTTTGGCGGTTTTCTTCTTTGCCGTTTTTTTCTTGGCGGTTTTCTTTTTGGCTGTCTTCTTGGTCGCCTTTTTCTTGGCGGCTTTCTTCTTTTTCTTCTTGCGTTTACTTGGGCCCTTCGCGGCGCGCTCGGCCAGCAAGTCCAGGGCCCTTTCGAATGTCAGCTCTTCTGCCGGCAAGTCTTTCGGCAGGGATGCGTTTGTCGTTCCGTCGGTGACATAGGGTCCGTATCGTCCGTCGAGAAGTTTGACTTCTTCTTCGGTCACGGGCGATTTCTCATCAAAGACCTTGAGTGGCTCCTTCGGAGCCGCCCTGCCCCGCCCTCGAGTTTTGGGCTGGGCGAGAAGCAGCATTGCCTGCTCCAAGCTGACTTCCAAAACCGAAATGTCCTCCGGCAAAGAACGGGTTTCGCTTCCGCATTTGACGTAGGGTCCGTAACGTCCATCATGGGCAAAAACGGATTCCTTCAGGTCGGGATGGATGCCAAGGTCACGAGGCAGCGACAAAAGTTGAATCGCTACTTCCAGGGTGACATCCTCGGTTTTCATCGATTTGAGAATCGACGCGTTCTTCGGCTTTTCGTCATCGTTTGGCGCTTCACGTTGAACGTAAGGGCCAAATCTGCCGGACTTCACGAAAATATTCAGGCCTGTTTCCGGACAGACACCCAGGGGTTCATCACCGACTTCGGCCTGATCCAGAAGTTCCAGAGCCTTGGCCAAATTCATTTCATCCGGTGGCAAATCGTCCGGCACCGACGCTTTGCGTTCACCATGTTCCAGGCTTGTCCATTTGCTTCCGACTCGAACCGCGACGCGCTCCCCGTCGGGCCCATCGCCCAAAGGAAAAGTGCAGATGGTTTTGGAATCGACTTCCGCAATTTTTGCGTCGAGCTTGGCTCGCAAGCCTTCGGCCTTTTCACCAAAGTAAAAGTCGTTCAGGTACTTGGTGGGCTCGGCCTCTTCGCGGCTGACGGCGTCCAGAAAGTCTTCCATTTCGGCCGTGAATTCGTAGTCGATCAGCTTTTTGAAATGCTCTTCCATGAGACGAACCATCGAAAAAGCTGTCCAACTGGGAACCAGCGCGCTACCTTTTTTGAAGACGTAATTCCGCCCCTGAATGGTCTCGATAATGGAAGCATAGGTACTGGGGCGACCAATTCCACGAGCCTCCAACTCTCGCGTCAAAGCAGCTTCGCTGAAACGCGCCGGTGGTTGTGTCGTGTGGGACTTGGATTCGAGATCGTCACACAGAATCTTTTGTCCTTCGACGACCGAGGGAAGGATTTTTTCCTGGTCGGCCAACTCGGCATTGGGATCATCCGATCCTTCGACGTAAGCGCGAAGAAAACCCGGAAAGTCGATCGTCTTCCCGCTGACTTGGAAAACGGCGCCGTCGCCTTCAATCGTGATCGTGACGTTATGACCTTTGGCGTCGGTCATCTGACTGGCAATGGTTCGTTTCCAGATCAACTCAAAAAGCCGAAACTCATCGGTGGTCAGCTTGGCCTTAAGGTTTTGAGGAACGCTAAATGGCTGACCGGCAGGGCGGATGGCCTCGTGAGCCTCCTGCGCGTTCTTCACTTTTGATTGGTAGATTCGCGGTTGGTCAGGGAGGAAATCCTTTCCGTACTCGCTCAGGACCAAATCGCGAGAAGCCTCGACCGCATCTTTGGAGAGCGTGGTCGAATCGGTTCGCATATAAGTAATGTGACCGTTTTGATAGAGGCTCTGTGCCGCATTCATCGTCCGCCGAGCCGTGAAGCCCAACTTCCGGTTGGCTTCCTGCTGCATCGTGCTCGTCGTAAACGGAGCAGCCGGCTTACGCGTATAGGGTTTGACATCGACCTTTTTGACGCGGAAATCGGCCGACTTGATTCGGTTGAGCAGGTCGCTGGACTCTTGCTCGTTCATCAGGAGCAGGTCCGGGTTTTTGATTTTCCCTGTGGCCGAGTCGAAATCTTTGCCGGATGGAATTTTGCGACCATCCACGGAAACCAGCGTTGCCTCGAACTTTTCGCTGGCCTCGGTGCCAAATTTTCCGAGCAAGTCCCAATAGGTGGCCGAGACAAAAGCAATCCGAAGGCGTTCGCGTTCAACAATCAAACGGACCGCGACGCTTTGAACGCGACCGGCCGATCTTCCCAGGCTTTTTTTCCAAAGAAACTCTGACATTTCAAAGCCGTAAAGTCGGTCGAGAATTCGCCGGGTTTCCTGGGCTCGAACCAAACCGTCATCGATTTGCCGCGGGGATTCCAGTGCCTTGGTAATCGCGTCCTTGGTGATTTCGTGAAATACCAGTCGATGCACGGGCACTTTGGGCTTGAGGACTTCCCGTAAATGCCAACTAATCGCTTCCCCTTCGCGGTCTTCATCGGTCGCGAGATAGACGTCTTTGGATTCCTTCAAAAGCTTTTTCAGCTTTGTGACATGCGATTTTTTATCGGGAGGAACAACATAAACCGGAGTAAATTCGTCGTGGACGTTAACTCCCAAACGAGCCCAGTCTTCGTCTTTTAACTTTTCTGGCATCTCTTTGCGGCCGCTCGGCAAGTCGCGAATGTGGCCGATACTGGCCTCGACGACGTAGTCCGGACCGAGAAACTTGCTAATCGTGCGGGCTTTTGCCGGTGATTCGACAATCACCAGTGATTTGCTCGATTCCTCGTTTTTGCTTTTTGCCATTTCGGTTTCGTCCGGTTTGCGGGTGATGCCAGTCGTCCCAAGTCCATATTGGCATTGAATTTCGAGCGACTGTCTTTAAAATTCGGGTTGGAATCGGGAGTGTTGTGAATTCGGTTTTACGCAACTAGGACGCGCGCCGCCTCCGTCTGTTCCAATTTCGAACTCAAAAATGATTACTTGGTTCGCCGATCACTTGTCAAGCCCCGGCACCAAGAAGAACGACCATATTCATAAGGATTTCCTCTAATGGCCAATTTACGTTGGTTCCGTCGACACCAAAAAATCATGCTCGTTGTTTTCGGTGTCATATTGATGGCGGTGTTTGGTTTGGGATCAGTCATCAGCATGATTCCTCCCGCCGGAACGCAGGATAATCGCGATGAAATGCGTAAAGTGATCGCCCGCTGGAAAGGCGGAAAGTTCACTCGCCAGGACGTTTCTCAACTGACCCGACTCCATTTTCAGACGATGGAGTTTATCCAGTTTATTGACCGCGCAAAAATGGGCGAACAAGGTATCAACTTCAAGCGAGAAGTTTTCTTGATCAACCCGATCCAGACCGATGGAGCCTCTCCCGAACAAGTCGACGATGCGATCATCACACGAATGCTGCTCGCCGCAAAAGCCAAGGAAATGGGCCTGGTCGTCGGCGACAGCGAAGTCAACGAATACGTACAGAAACTCTCTTACGAACGGCTCGACGATCAAACGCTTCGCCAAATCAATTTCGACATCAATGGAAATTCAGTCGATTTGAAATCGGTTTTGGACCACCTGAAAACCGAGTTGCTCGCGTTGAAAATGTCTCAGCTGATTTCGACCGGTTATGCTTCGACGCCCAATCCGATGGAAGGCTTTCAGAGTTATCTTAAGTTGAACCGCCGAATTGAATGCCAGGTTTATCCGTTCAAAGTTGACGATTACCTCGATCAAGTTTCAGGTGAACCCACCAACGCTGAAATCAACGAACTTTTCGCCGAAGGTCGATACGAGTACCCAAGTTTTGACCACAAAGATCCCGGGTTCAAAGAGTTGCGGAAACTGGACATTCAGTATTTCGTCGGTGATTTGAACGCGTTTCTTGACATCGAGAAGGCCAAACTCACTCCGGAAGAGATCAAAGCCGAATACGATCGTCTTGTGAAAGAGAAAGATCCGCTGGTTGTGGTACCTGTCGAAAGTACCAACGAGTCGGGTGACGATTTGTCGATCGACGGTGACAAGGATGGCGATGATAACGAAGCTCCAAAACCCGGAGATGACGGCAAATCAGACGACAAGAAATCCAAAAAATCGGACGACAAAAAATCCGAAAAGTCCGATGACAAGAAATCGGAAGGTGACAAAAAGGAAGCGCCCAAGAAACAGGCCTTAAATGTTTCGGGAGCGAATGCCGTCTACACTTCGACTCAAGAAAAGTCGGACGGAAAGAAACAGGAAACTGAAAAGTCCGATCCTGCCAAGCAGGAAAACAAGGATGGCGACCCTGCACCAAAACCTTCGACGCAAGAAAAAGGTGAGGGTAAGTCAGCTGAAGAACAAGACAAAAACAGTGGTGGACCGGTCGAACCGGCAGATCCTGTTCAAGAAGAGAAACCAAAAACGCGAGTCAAAGAGCTGAAGGAAGTCGAAGATGAGATCAAAAAGCGTCTCAAGCAGGACGATGCTCAAAAGGCTTTGACGGAAGCTTTGGAAGCCGCCACCAAGGAAGTTCAATACCATGGTGAAGAGTACGCGGTCTACATGAGCGAAAAGGACAAAAACGAAGACCTGAATCCGGGTGAATTTGATGTCAAAGGTCACGCGGATCGCAACAAGCTTGGTTTCGGTGAATTGGGTTTCCAGGACTCGAATACGGTTGCTGAAACGGAACTCGGAAAAGTAACCACGTTCATGTTCAATGCCCAACGCCAAATGGTGTTTCCAACGATCGGTCAGAAGCTGTTTTCGAATTATCACAACCTTCGTGAATACCAGCCGATTCAGGATACGGATTTCCAGAACAACAAAACCTACGTTTACTGGGTGGTTGAGAAGAAAGAACCGCACGTTTTGGAATTGGCGGATGCTCGTGAGAAGGTCATCGAGTACTGGCGATACAAGGAAGCTCAAAAGCTTTGCAAAGCGGCCGCCGATGCTTTCGCCGAAAAGGTGAATCAGGCTAAAGCGGAAATGGTGACGGTGGAAAAGGAAGCCAAGCTGACCGGTTCCTTCTCCTGGTTCCAGTCTCTGAGTCCACAAATGGGACAGCAGGCTCGATTGCAATTTGGCACGGTCACCAACGCGGAAGCGGCCGGCGAAGAGTTTATGCGTACCGCGTTCGGACTCAATGAACTTGAAACCGGGGTTGCTCCCGATCGTTTCAACGAAGTTTACTTCGCCGTTCAGCTGATCAATAAAGTCAAACCCATTTCCGGGATTCCTTACTCCAAGCAATACCTGGGTGAGTTGAATCGCTATAAACGCTTGCCACCTGGGGTTGGACAAGTTTCCCAGCGTTACAACGTCGAGTTGCAGCAACGTTGGTTGAGTAACTTCGCCAAGGAAATGGAATTGGAA
>CAYSXI010000220.1:0-7884 GCA_964434955.1 uncultured Pirellulaceae bacterium | reverse complement strand
ACCCGCGATGTGAAACCCGACGAAAGGCCGTCACTGCGAAGCCTCGCCAGACCGACGACAACCTCAGAAACATTGGAGAGCGAGTTGAACCCGGCGGGCGAAGAATCGCTCCCGCTGGCAAGTTCCGTTCCGCCCGCGATCGACAGCTATGAGCCGTCCACTGAAACGGAGGAATTTGACCTGCTGGAACGCGCAGACGATGCTTGCGAACTTGACTACGAAGCATACGAGGCCGACGAAGACTCCGACACGTTGCTAGAAGAAACTTCCGATTTCGATGATTTCGGAGAAGATGAAATTCTGGATCTGGCCGATGATCTCGGCGAAATCGATTCCGATGACGAAGACGATGTCATCTCACACGACCGACGCGCTCGAGAACGCAGTGCCGCGCGAAATGAAACCCGAACCACATCCCAAACCGAATTTGAAACGCCGAGTTGGGATAAATCGGCCTTTCAACCACCAGCCGATTTGCCGACCGAATTCTCACCCGCGGCGGTTCCGATTCAGTTTGATGCCGACACACCAGAGTTGGTGATCCCGCAAGCCGACCCGATCGACGAACCAGGTACGACGAACTTGGGGACGTTTACGTTCGAAGACGCCGAAATGGACTCACTTCTGGCGGATGCCGAACAGCCAGCGGGAACTGAGGAGTTAGCGTCGAGCGAGTTGGAAGGATTCAATCTCAAGTCGCGTGGATCACTCAATGATCTTTGCAAACTTGACGAAGCCGACGAGTCGGAAACTTCAAATAAGGCGACTCCTGAAAACCTGATTCGTTTCGATTCGCCCCCGGTCGGCGATTCAACAAAGGAACAAAGATCCGGCGAGCCGGAACAAAAGTCGGACGACGAAAACCCGATGCGCTTGTCTCCGCGTCAAACGAAGGACCCGGTTCCAGAGTTGAAGGAAGATATGGCAGGCTCACCCGGGTCGATTCAGTCCTTCGGAGCCAAGCCGTCATCGGACAATGTGCCGCTTCCGAGTGACTCAAAGATCAAGCCAATCACTCAAACATTGGTGCTCGGATCAAATAGCCTGTTAAAAATGCTGGAAGAGCAACAGCAGCGTGCAGCCGAAACGCCCGCAGAAGAGGCCCGGGAAATCTCATCGCAGGAAAGTGGAAACGAAAACGCAGCCGGGTCCGAGTTATCCGATCAGGAAATAACCGAAAATGATCAAGGGACGAACTCCGTCGATCGTGGATCGATATTTCGCTTCCCTTCCGATCCGGAAGCCTAAATCGCACGCTGACCCAAACGTCTAGTAGGCGTTCTGTCTTGAAAAGACAATCAAGAAGGTTCGTAGAATGATCTTCAGGTCCAGCCAGATCGACCATTCACGGATGTACTTGTGATCGAACAGGACGCGCTTCTCCATCTTGTCGATGGTTTCCGTTTCGCCGCGATAACCGTTGACTTGCGCCAGTCCGGTGATTCCAGGTTTGACCTTGTGTCGAAGCATGTAGCCATCGATTTGTTCACGGTAGTATTCGTTGTGTGATTCGGCGTGGGGACGCGGGCCAACCATGGACATGCTTCCCATCAACACGTTGATCAACTGAGGCAACTCATCGAGTGACGATTTTCTCAAGAAGCCACCGATTGGCGTCAACCGCGAGTCGTTTTTCGTTGCCTGTTTGACCTCAGTGCCGTTTTCACAAACGGTCATGGAGCGGAATTTCCAGACATTGATTTTCTTGCCGTCCAAGCCGTATCGTGTTTGAATAAACAGCACCGGGCCTCGGCTGGTTAACTTGACTGCCGCCGCAACCAGCAGCATCGGAATGGCCGCCACCACCAAAGCCACGGCCGCAATGGCAACGTCGGTCATCCTTTTGAGGACGCCGTCGACACCGTAAAACGGATTCTCGTAGACGCTGACAACAGGAACGCCGTTAACGTCCATCCACCGCGAATGGAGGAGCTGGAAGGTGAAAAGGTCTGGAACGATGTATACGGAAGCGGTTGTGTCATTCAAGCTCGAAACCACTTCGCGAATTCGCTTTTCTGCCATCATCGGCAATGTGATGAACACCACATCCAGTTTCCCGTTGCGGGCGTGTTCGACGAGATTTTTCATCGAACCAAGTCGTGTCGCATAGTCTTCCGGCAAATCGACCGATCGTGATTCCGGTCGATCATCGTAAAATCCGAGAAACTTCAAACCGTGTTCGGGTGATGATTCGATATTCTGAGCAAGCATCACGCCAAGATCAGTGGCTCCAAAAATCGCGTAGCCGCGCGCATTGATTCCCTTCTTGTGAAACGCCTGAAGAATGTGGCGAAATACGATTCGAATCGAAAGCGAAATAATCGGCGTGAATGCAAACCAGCCCAACAAGGCTCCGGTCGAAAGCTCCACCGTCGAGTAGCTGATTTTTCCAAGCACAATCAGTGACACCAATGTCACGATCCAGGTGACGCAGCTGCAGCCAATCTCTCGCGGAATGGCCATCTTCCATTCGCGATACAGGCCGAAAAATTCACCGGCCACCGAATAGATGGCAATCGCCAACAGGCAGGCAATGACCGTTGAGTCACTATCCAAATTGGGCTGCCAGAAGCGCAACAACAGAAGTCCAAACGCGATCGCCGCAATGTCGATCAGTTTGTACGCGAGTTTGACCCAGTGGTGTTGCTGGTGAATGCGGGTCGTTGGATTGGACATGTCTGTCGTGGCAATCGAATTCTGAGTGATGGGGCTGCAGAAAACGATAGGTTTTGCCGGCTTGGGAGAGGTGCGGATTTTCAAGCGACCGCCGCGCAAATTGCGCGGAAACAGCGGCATCTTTGTCCCAGTCCAATCGATCGTTACAGACCGAACAGATTCAACGGAGAAGACCCGGCAGGACCATGTCCGCAACGGGAAAGCCAGTCCGTCACCGTGGGGCGGGCGGGCGAGTTGCGCAATGAGGTCCCGGGTGCGGAATGAGGTTCGGGATATTCAAGCTTGAATCGAGTACGTTTCGCAACTCGATCCATTCCACGACGCCAAGTCTTGGCGGTCGGTCGTTTTTAGCGAGAGCCTACTCGAATGCTCGAACGATCACCGCGCTGGCTTGGCCCTGCGGCGTGATATTGAGATTGATGAAGCTTCGGCCCGGTTCGGAACTCGATCCGTTCAGATTGATCGGGGCATCTTCCCCTTGGCTTTCAAAATTCAGGACGGGGAACATCGTCTGGTTTTTCATCGCGAAAAGGCTGGCGGCGATTTCCACGGTTCCACTTCCGGCTCCCATATTTCCGGTGTGGCTCTTCGCGGCCAGGACCGGCGTTTCCTTGCCAAACACTTCGTTGATTGCTTTGGCTTCCGCGGAATCGACGCGCGGTGATGACATCCCGTGGGCGTGCACGTGGCCAATCTCGTTGGCTTCCATGTTTGCCTGTCGCAGCGCCATTTCGATACAGTTCTTGAATGCCTGGTAAGGGTCCGTCACTCCATGGACATCCGCAACGGTTGAGGAAGAACAGGAGAGGACTTCCCCATAAATGGTTGCGCCTCGAGACTGGGCGAATCCCAACTCTTCCATCATGACGATACCGGCGCCTTCGCCAATCACCACACCCGTACGACCTTTGTCAAAAGGTCGGCAAGCGCTGCCGGGTTCGCTGTTGGGGGCTGCCAGTTCTTCCTGCATGGCTGTGTTGACAGTCCGCAAAGGATGAATGCGTGTTCCCGTCGCTCCGGCGATCATGACATCAGCACAATCGCGACCGATGGTTGTCAAGGCTTCGCCGATTGCCAGGTTCGATGACGACTCACGCATCGTGACACTGTTGCTGGGGCCGCGCAAGTCATTGTAAATCGCCACATGACTGGCCGGCATATTGGGCAAGTATTTCAGGAGCCAAAGCGGATCGACTTGCGGGCGTCCAAGTTCTCCCCAAACTTCAAAATTGAATTGGCCATTTTCGTCCAGGCATTTCTGGACACCACGCGAAAATTCGGCGGGGCGCGTCATGATGTAATCGGAGCCGAACATGGTTCCGATTCTTGTGGAATCGATGGATTCGAGGTCGATTCCCGATTGCAGAATCGCCAGCTGAGCAGCCGCGACACCCATTTCGATTTCACGGCACATCAGCTTCAAGCCCTTTTTGATGGTCCGCTTTTGCAGCTTTTCCATCGGACCAAACTGATCGATGTCGCCGGTGAACTCGGCCGCTTCACCGCAAACATTCGTCGGCAAATGTTCATTCGGTACGCGGGTGAGTGTTCGAATCCCGCTTTCGCCGCGAACCAGTCGATCCCAAAACGTCTCAACGTCCTGCCCCAAAGGCGTGACCAGCCCAAAACCTGTGATTACAACGCGACGTGTCGACGAAACCATTTGCTTGCTTCTGTATTCAGGGTCGAAAAATTCATTCTAAGAAGATCACTCCACGCGTCGAGGCCTTGAACGAATTCGAGCGTTGTTCAAGGGCGGGGAGAACGTCAGGCGATGTTTCATTATCGTCGGGGTCCAACAGGACGCAGGCCGTCCGCCGATCGGACTCCCGATTGTGCGGTCGGAACTCGAGCCTGCTGGGCCGGACCTTTGTATTCGATAAACAGGATCGCGTCGGCCCTGCCGCGAGACTGATTCAGGAGATTGCCGAGCCCCAAGCCGCCATTTCCGTCCGGGTTGGGAGTCGCAACGACGCCACAGCTCAAGACCAGCACCTGGTCGCTGGACCATCGAAATCTCTCTTTAAGACGCCAACTGATCATTTGCGGAACCTGGACTTGAACCGATTGAGGACTGGAGCCCTGGACGGGAACGTCGACTCGCACCGACTGAAGTTTTTCCACCTGATCAACCTGGCAATTCAAAACGGTCTCGATGGTCTTTTGTCGACT
Source organism: uncultured Pirellulaceae bacterium (assembly GCA_964434955.1). Taxonomy (GTDB): domain Bacteria; phylum Planctomycetota; class Planctomycetia; order Pirellulales; family Pirellulaceae; genus JANQLU01. The sequence continues at coordinate 3,036 of CAYSXI010000220.1, read as the reverse complement.
GGAAGTCAAAGCGCCAATCTCCAGAGAGAATCCTTCTTGAATTCGATTTTTGACAGGCTGCCATTGAGAGACACCGTATCGATTGGTGACCAGCTGAACCGACTGGAAGTAGTCGACGGGTTTGAGTTGGGACACGGTCAGCTTTTGACCATCGTGGATGGAAACGTCACCGTTTTTGATGGTGCGAAAATCCCCTCGACTTCGGAGTTGCCCAAATAGGACGGCGGCGTTTTCTTTGGAAACGATCCAGCCTTCGACACCGGGGCTCTGGACTCGGATCGGCTGTAGCATCTTCATCGCCTTGGTCCGCCAATTAGGATTGGCGACGGTGACGACTTTGAGGCCGACGATTTGAACCTGCCCCTGAGTGCGAACCAACTGGTCGACAATTCTTTGAACCACCGATTGAACCTCGGGCGTGTGGTAAACGCGAAGCTTGGTTCGGCTTGCACTGAGAATCCCCAGCGGTTCACCGAACCAGATATCGCTTCCGGTCTCGCGCAAGATCCAATCCACCAAGGCCTTTTGTGGGTTCTGGGTGGTGGTGATTCGGGACGTGTATCCGCTGATGTCATACTCGCGCCAAACTTGGCCGGCGGAATTAGGAAGCCGTTTGAGAGCGTCGGAAACTGCGGAGGCGGAATTGTTCTCTTGCGCGGCGGAATTGTTTTCTTGCGCGGCGGAACGGTTCTGTTCTTCTTGCAGCAGGAAGCTGGCCGGGACAACTTGATTGTCGATTCGGGCCGGATTGTTTTGAGTCGGAAGCTCCTGTTTGTTGACAACCTGCTTCTGACTTTTCCCACCCCAATTCAATTCCTGGGATCGGTCGACGAGTTTCGTCTTTGATTTCGGATTTTCTGCCGGCGGTTGTTGCCCCAAAGAGGCGCCCGCCGCAATCGACCCAAGGATGGTGATGCAGATGGAAGTCGGGACGAGCGGGCGAATGAGAAATGAAGGTGTTGCAAAGTGCATGGTTTGGGTCGATTTCGATCGGTAGAAAACGGGGAAATCACGAAAAAAATCGAGGGAGTATAGGGGTTTTGCTGAGTGAGGGGCAAGGGGAATCGGTGAAAGCTTGCGGCGCCCGGGAATTCCTCCCATTTTCCTTGTAGGAACAGGTAAAATTGAGAATAATGCAGACACTCATTTCGGAAGGGGCCCGAAACGGGTGCGATTTGCAAGCAACTTACGCGAACGCTGAACCCACGGAAATTGTTGAACGATATGCAGAATCTCGTTGACAATGACGTCATTCCATCAGGCAATGCATCGCCGACGAGCGACGAGCCGTTGCCGGATCTCGAAAACGTCTCGCTGGCGCGCGAGTTGATATCAAGCGTCCCTCCCTGGATTATCAGCCTGACGATTCACATTGCCGTAATCCTTGTATTGGCAGTCAGTGGATTTCAGGCTTCTTCGGGCAGCAAATCGGTCGAGTTTTTAACCGGATTTGAACCGCAAGTCGACGATGAGTTGCGGGTGGAATTCGAATCGGTTGAATCGGAGTTGACTCCCGAGATCGATGAGTCATCGACTTCCAGCACCAGCTCCGAGTTGGTGGAGAAGATCGAGACACCGCTGAATCCAAATTACGTGGAGTCTTGGTCGCCGCAGGCTTTTCTCGCCGCCTTTGAAACGATCGACCATCAACCCGTGATTGGAGGCAAAGGAAAAGGAGACGGAAAAGGCGAAGGGCAATCGGGTGACGGGGCGAAGGGCGACGGTGAAGGCAACGCCGACTTTTTCGGAATCAAGGCCAAAGGGCAAACCTTTGTTTACGTGCTTGATAACTCGGGCAGTATGTCGGGAATCCGCTGGATCCAGGCATGCAAAGAGGTTGCTCGCTCATTGAACTCGCTTCAGCCTTCACAAAAGTTCATGGTGATTCTTTACAACACGCACACCAATGTGATGCTTGGCCAAAGAGGCAAGAACATCCAGTGTCTTGAGGCGACCCCGGAAAATCGCGAACGCGTCCTGAAATGGCTGGCGGAACGCACGCCTTCCTTGGACACGTTTCCGCTTGGGTCCGTGAAAGTCGCAATGCGAGTCAAAGCGGACGCGATTTTCTTGCTGTCGGACGGCGAGTTTCGGGATGGGACTTTGGAGTATCTGCGAAAGGCCAATTTTGATGCCGAGAAGTACAAACAGGCCCTGAGCCAGGGCTACAATGTACGAACGACGCATTGCCCGATCCACACAATCGCCTTCAAAAGCTTCGTTGGAGCTCCTTTGCTGCGCCAGATTGCCCACGAAAACAATGGGACTTTCCGCTACGTGAGGTAGTGGATCCGGGAAACGGGTCCCCATCCGGACTTCCTTTCTTTCGCTTTAGCTGATACTCCAGATTGGGCCGGAAAACTTGCCTTTTTGGCATCTTAGGGCCTCACGGTTACCGTTGACCCAATCGGAAAACAGGGGTATCTTAACGAATTCGGTCGATCGACCTCGCGCAGATTTTGCGCGGTTACCGAATCCAGTTGTTAATAATGAGACACGACCGTGGAGAGAAATCGTCATGGCGCGTGTTGAATTGCAAGCTGTTACCAAAAGGTTCAGCCCGTCAGCGGTTGCTGTCGACAATATAGATTTGGAGATCGTCGATCGAGAGTTCCTGGTGCTGGTTGGTCCCAGTGGTTGTGGGAAAAGCACAACGCTGCGACTGATTGCCGGGCTGGAACAATGTGACGAAGGAACGATTCGAATTGGTGACCGGGTGGTAAACCAGGTCGCACCCAAGGATCGTGACATCGCCATGGTGTTTCAGAATTATGCCCTGTATCCGCACATGTCGGTTTACAGGAATTTGTCATTTGGATTGTATCTTCGGTTTGGTGGAGGAATCCTTAGTCGTGTAGTTTCGCGTTTGTTCCAACCTCGACAGGCGGCTGAAAAAGCAGCCAGGCGTCGAGAGATTCACGATCGGGTTACGACGACGGCAGATCGATTGGGAATAAGTCACTTACTCAATCGTAAGCCGCATCAGTTGTCCGGCGGTGAACGCCAACGTGTCGCTTTAGGGCGTGCGATTGTGCG
>CAYSXI010000219.1:4394-7979 GCA_964434955.1 uncultured Pirellulaceae bacterium | reverse complement strand
TCATTGGCGGGAAAGGAAAACTCAAAACCCGTTCCCAAGATAAAGGCCATGCCGCCGAACTTGCGTCATTTGTTGGACGTTTGCAACAAGGAAAATCCTGGCCCATCGCCGGCGAAGAATTGATCGAAGTATCTCGCGTTACCATTGAACTCGCCGAATCAGTTCGCAAACAGATTGCAGCATATAACGGGTAGTCGCGGCAAAGTTAGTCGCTCAAGACATGCGAATCGTTTTCTTTACACATTATTTCCCGCCTGAAGGCAACGCGCCTGCGACGCGAACCTACGAGCACTGCGTTCGCTGGGCCAAACAAGGGCATGAAATCACCGTGATCACCTGCGCGCCCAATGTGCCTGACGGGAAGGTGTACGACGGATACAAAAATCGCATTTGGCCACAAAAAGAAATCGTGGATGGGATCCATGTCATTCGGGTTTGGACCTACGTAGCGGCCAACGCGGGTGGGCTCAAACGAATCCTCAACTTCGTTTCCTACATGATCTCAGCTGTTTTTGCGTTCACATTTTTTTGTCGTCGTCCAAAACTGATCATCGCAACTTCGCCACAATTCTTCTGTGGCTGGGCGGGAGTCCTGGCTTCCTGGATCAAATGGCGGCCAATGCTCCTGGAGATTCGAGACATCTGGCCCGAGTCCATTGTCACGGTCGGGGCAATGAAAAAAGGGCTGATTGTGCGCTGCCTTGAAATCCTGGAGAAATGGATGTACCGAGGCGCCAGACACATCGTTGCCGTTGGAAACGGGTATCGGGACAAGATACTCGAGAAGGTAGATTTGCCCAACAAAATCTCCGTCATTACCAACGGCGTTGACGCGGACAAATACGTACCCACGGAAAAATCGCAAGCATTTCTCGAAGAAACAAAATTGACCGGTCAGTTTGTTTGTTCTTACGTTGGCACGATCGGGATGGCTCACGGACTTGAAGTTGTGTTGCGAGCGAGCAAGAAGCTGGCCGAGCAGGGCGTTGATGACATCGCTTTTTGCCTGGTGGGCGACGGTGCTTCACGTGAAGACCTGCAGAAAAAAGTTATCGCCGCGGGGCTTGAGGAACGCATCCAATTAACCGGCCGCCTGGCGAAAGAAAAAATGCCGGAAGTTCTGGCAAGCTCCGATTGCCTTTTGGTCCACCTGAAGAAAACGGACTTGTTCGAAACAGTCATCCCTTCAAAGATTTTCGAAGCCATGGCGATGAGCCGCCCTATTATTATGGGCGTTCGCGGTGAGTCCGCTGACATAGTTGCCGCAAGCAAGTCGGGCATCGATATGGAACCCGAAAACGAAGATGATCTCGTCGATGCCTTGCTCGAGATCAAGAACCAAACGGGACGCCTGGAAGAGCTGCAAAAGAACGGACGTCAGTTTGTGGTCGAAAACTACTCTCGCGATGTTCTTGCGGCTCGGTTCCTCAACATCATCGAGTCCGTCGCGGAAGGCAAGCAACCGGCCGGATAATGGGCGAAACCCAAGACATCTTTGAACTTCTTCCGCATACAGGTGACCCCGGATCACGACTGTCAAGAATAAGTCAGATTGCGAGAAACTACAGTTGGACCAGCATCGCGCGGCGGGGAATGAACGCGCTAAAAAGAAAACTTTCGCGTCGAAAGCTCGTCGGGGTTTACCAGGCTCCCAAACATATCGAACTGACCGGGAACGAGAATTTGCTGGCGCTCAGCTACGCTTTCATCAATGACCGCAAAAATCATCGCAGCCATGCGAAAGCGGATTTGGCAAAAGGCAAGCTTTGCCTATTAAACCAAACACTTGATGTCGGTTTTCCAATCGAATGGCGAAAGGCGGATAGGCTCGCGCCAAGCCACCTTTGGAGGTTTCACCTCCACTACCACGAATACCTGCTCAATGTGCGTGCCGACCGCCCCCAAGCGGAGGCAGGGAAGATCATTGAATCCGTCCTCGATTCCTGGCTCAATACTTACTCTCCAGAATCAACGTCTCGTTTTCTCGACGCTTGGCATCCCTATTGCATCGCCCGCCGAATCCCAACGTGGATTTATCTTGTTGCCAACCAACCCGATTCCGAATTCCGAACCCGACTCCTGGAGTCATTATGCTGCCAAACGCAACATCTTGGCCAAAACCTGGAAACAGACATTGGGGGAAACCATCTTCTCGAGGATCTTCTGGCGATCGCCTTTGCAAGCCTTGCCATTGAAAGTGAAAAAAGCGAGGCATGGCTGGACTTCGCGTTTCCTTTGTTGAAGACCGAATTACAGAAGCAAATTCTTTCGAACGGTGAACATTTTGAGCTGGCACCAACTTACCATTGCCAGATGCTCGGATCTTTGTTGCGATTTTTATGCCTCGCCAAATCCGCCAACCGAAAGGTTCACGAATCATGCCAACCTACCGCCGAAAGGATGCTGACATTTCTCAGGCGAATTCAACATCCCGATGGTGAAATCGCCATGTTGGGAGACAGCGGCTTGGGAGAATCCCCGTCCTGCGAAGCACTTTATTCGCTTGCTGATTTGGCGGAAATTCGAGGCGACGACCAAACCGCAAAAAACGGATCCACAAACCGCTACTTCGTGCTCCAAACCGGAGAAGGTTCATCCGAAATTCGGGCAATCTTTGATGCAGGGGAAACAGCGGCTCAGCACTTGCCAGCACACGGTCATTGTGATTTGACGGGGCTGGAAATCAGTGTCGGATCCAATCGATGGTTCGTCGACAGCGGCAACTACAATTACGAAGATGATCGATGGCGAGCCTATTGCCGCTCTTCATTGGCTCACAACGTCCTGACGATCGAGGGGCAGAACTCGTCGAATGTGTGGTCCAAATTCAGGATGGGGGACCGGGGAAAAATTCTAAAGCGTGAATGCGGCACCGAAGGCCAAATTGACTGGGCTTTTGCGAGCCACAATGGCTACCAAAGGCTTGGCGCTCCTTCGACGAATCGAACGGTGGCGGCACTCCCGGACGGCGCTTTCTGTTGTTTTGACTTCCCGGAAACCCAAAAACAACTTACCCTAGACGGTTTCCTTCACCTTCACCCTGAACTCAACCTCGCCGATCAATCCGTCGCAAACCAGGAGTTTTGCGTCACCATTGAATCGCAAGGGACTGCCAAAACGCTTGAGTTTTTTGGGGTCGATCAAATTGACTTTTTTTCCGGCTGGTACTGCCCTGCCTTTGGTGAAAAAACCGAAAGTATCGTTATTCGCTACCGCCAAAATTCGAATAACCGGACCTCTCTGGGTTGGATTCTCCGACCTACACAGAGCCGATGGTATGCTGAATTCAACGGGCCCCAACTAGCCATTCGAAACCAAGAATCGGAACACGAGTTCCACTGGAATTTTTAAGTGTCAAAAATTGCATTCATCGTTGGCGCCCGGCCAAACTTCATGAAAATCGCTCCGATCTTGAATGCGATCAAGCAGGAGCCTCGGATCGAACCGCTTTTGATCCACACGGGCCAACACTATGACAAGAACCTGTCCGAGATTTTCTTCCAGGAGTTAGGGGTTCAGGAACCGGATGTCTATCTTGGCGTCGGCAGTGGCTCGCACGCGGAACAGACCGCCAAGCTTTTGGTC
>CAYSXI010000219.1:0-4360 GCA_964434955.1 uncultured Pirellulaceae bacterium | reverse complement strand
TCCGGACTCGAGCGCGTGGTTGTCGTCGGTGATGTCAACTCGACGATGGCCGCCACCTTGGCCGCCGTCAAATTGCACATCCCAGTGGCTCATGTGGAAGCCGGTTTGAGAAGCTTCGATCGCGAGATGCCAGAAGAAATCAATCGAATGGTGACGGACGCCATTTGTGACATGCTCCTCGTCAGCGAACCGCATGGAATTGAAAATCTTAAACGCGAAGGGCATTCGGACGATTCAATCCACTTGGTCGGCAACGTAATGATCGACACCTTGCTATCGCAGGTTGAAAAAGCAAAGTCGTCGGACACCCTTTCACGGCTCAACGTAACGCCCGGTCAATTTTGTACCGTGACCCTTCACCGACCATCGAATGTCGATTGCCCTGATGTTCTAGGCGCCCTCGTCCAAGTCCTGATTGACGTTTCCAATGATTTGCCGATTGTCTTTCCCATTCACCCGCGGACTCGAAAACAGCTGGAAAGTTTCGCGTTGTTGCAAAAACTGGAATCGGCCCCAAACATCCAATCCACCGACCCGCTCGGTTACCACGATTTTCTCTGCTTGACCTCACAGAGCAAAGTGATCGTAACGGATTCGGGTGGGTTACAAGAAGAATCGACCGCGCTTCTCGTCCCTTGCCTGACGATGCGAGAAAATACAGAGCGCCCGATTACGGTGACAGAAGGTACCAGTACGCTCATCGGAAACGACGCGGAACAGTTGCACCAATGCCTGAATCAGGTCGTCAACAACGAATACAAATCGGGCAAATGCCCGGAACTTTGGGACGGCAAAGCTTCTGAACGAATCACAGAAATCCTTGCCAACTCGCTTTAATTCATCTGAAACATCGGAAACTGAAATCTCAGGAAACTCATGAACGCTGCTGAATCCAATTCCAACCAGCACTACGAGACCCTCAAGTCAAAGATCGAAGACAACACCGCCATTATCGGCGTTGTTGGCTTGGGGTACGTCGGCCTCCCGCTCATCGACGCTTTTTACAACGCCGGCTTAAACAGTCTAGGCTTCGACGTCGACCCGAACAAAGTCGAAAAACTCAACGCCGGCGAAAGCTACATTGCCCACATCAATTCTGAAAAAGTCTCGAAATGGGTCAACGACAAGAAAGTTTCCGCAACAACCGACATGTCTCGCCTCTCGGAAGCGGACGCCATTTTGATCTGCGTTCCCACTCCGCTAAGCGACAGTCGCGATCCCGATCTGAAATATGTCCTGTCGACAACCGAATCGATTGCGAAAGTCGCTCGTCCGGGACAGCTTGTGGTGCTCGAAAGCACGACCTATCCGGGAACCACCCGCGATGAAATGATTCCAATTCTTGAAAGCTCGGGCCTGAAAGTCGGCGAGGACTTGTTTGTTGCCTACAGCCCCGAACGCGAGGACCCGGGAAATGCCAATTTCGTTGCCGCCACCATCCCCAAGGTTGTTGGCGGGTACGACGAGAACAGCCTTTCGGTTGCAACAGCGCTTTACGAAAAAGCCGTTACGGCGACGGTTCCAGTCTCGTCTTGCGAAGTCGCCGAGGCATGCAAAATTTTGGAGAACACCTACCGAAGCATCAACATCGCGATGGTCAATGAACTCAAGGTTTTGTTTCAGAGAATCGGCATCGACGTATGGGAAGTCATCGATGCCGCGAAAACGAAACCTTTCGGTTTTCAGGCGTTTTATCCTGGCCCGGGCCTGGGTGGACACTGCATTCCGATTGACCCGTTTTACTTGAGTTGGGTCGCTCGAAAACACGAAATGCCGACCCGGTTTATTGAACTTGCCGGCGAAATCAACACGAGCATGCCGCTCTATGTTGTCAATCGAATCGCCGAAGCCCTCAACGAAAACGGCAAACCGATACGTGGAAGCAAAATTGCAATCCTGGGCGTCGCCTACAAAAAGGACGTCGACGATCCGCGCGAAAGCCCCTCCTTCAAACTGATCGAATTACTCAGTGAACGAGGCGCCGTCATCAGCTACAGCGACCCGCACATTCCCAACTTGCCCCGCATGCGAAGCTTCGATGTGCCCGAACTCGAGAGCCAGGATTTGACGCCCGCCTACCTGGGCTCGCTGGACTGTGCCGTCTTGGCCACCGACCACACGGCCTTCGACATGGATCACATTGTTCAGCATTCAAACATCCTGATTGACACTCGCAATGCAACCAAGTCGGTGACCAAGGGCCGCGAAAAAATCTGGAAAGCCTAAATCAAACGAAACATCATGTACGAAACTGCATATCACGAAAAAGATTTATCGGACCTTTCTTTCCTCGTCACCGGTGGCGCCGGATTCATTGGCTCCAACTTGGTCGAGTACCTTTTGCATCACGGAGTGAAACAGCTTCGGGTTGTTGATAATCTGGCCGAAGGCAAGCTTGAGAATATCGAGCCCTTTCTGGCCGATGACCGATTCGAATTCATGGAAGCCGATTTGACGGATCCAGCGGTTTGCGTCGCAGCCTGCAAGGACATTGACATTGTGAACCACCAGGCAGCACTTGGTTCGGTGCCGCGATCGATTGAGACGCCGCTTGCCACCAACGCTGCTAATGTGACGGCCTTCTTGAACATGTTGACGGCCGCCAAGGACGCGGGCATCCATCGTTTTGTCTACGCCAGCAGTTCTTCGGTATACGGCGATAATCCAAAGATGCCGAAGGAAGAAGCAAAGATTGGCAACCCACTTTCGCCCTATGCCGCAACCAAACGAATTAACGAAATCTACGCCAAAGTCTTTGCGCTTAATTATGGCACGGAGGCAATTGGGCTACGATACTTCAATATTTTTGGGCCACGCCAAAAACCAGATGGTCCCTATGCGGCCGTCATCCCCTTGTTCATGGACGCTTTGCTTCAAGATCGCGCTCCCAAAATTTTTGGCGATGGCGAACAGTCTCGCGACTTTACCTTTGTGGCAAACGCTGTTCAAGCAAACGTTCGGGCCATGGTCACCGACAACCAGGCTGCGTTCGATCATGTATTCAATATTGCTTGTGGTGAACGCGCAACGGTCAATCAGCTGTTTAATCACCTGAAGTCGTTGGTTGATTCCGATCTGGAGCCAAACTATGCACCGCCGCGTAAAGGCGATATTCCCCATTCATTGGCCGACATTTCGCAAGCCCGTGAACTTCTGGGTTATCAACCCGAGGTCAATCTGGAAACCGGTTTGACGCATACATTTAGCTGGTTCCGCAAACGATTCGGCACACCGGCAAATTCTTAGTTGCCATTCGTCGGCGCGCAACAACTTGCCCGACGACTCTTGTTCACAACGGCGCTCGCATCAACTTTAGGCGAGAGCCTCTCAGCCTGACGCGGATGTATCCCCGCGCCATACCCAATTCTCGCTATCCGCTGAGACCACGCGCATACAAGCACGAAGCGCAAGCGAGAACTTCAATCCGGCCCCGCCCATACAAGCACAAAGAGCAAGCGAGTGGTTCATTCGGCCCCGTCCATACAATACACGAAGCACAAGCGAGTGGTCCAACCCAATCCGCCCATACAGCACGAAGCGTAAGCGAGTGGTTCAACCCAATGCGCCATACAAGCACGAAGCGCAAGCGAGTGGTTCCGCTCGATTTCTCCATCGAGCCCACGATACAAACGCTTAGAGATGCCCGTTCCTGCTAAGTGAGCAAACACGGCCGGGGCACGCGGTAAGGGCGCGCGGTCCGGTTACCCAACCACCTCAACCGCGTCGTCACCTTCCAAAACCGATTTTACCTGGCCAACAATCACCGAGTCCTGCTCGGGAAACACGGTCCGCAAATCCAACAACACCTGCTCTTTTTGAACTCGGCACATGATGGCTGGTCGAGCCCTTCGCAAAAGCTCGGCCACCTGGTCCACCGTTTTCTTGGAAGGGGTGATTGAAACGGCCCAGGTTGGGATCTGTTCGGTTGGCAAACTTCCGCCGCCCAGCCTTGCGGTTTCTTCGACGGCAAGAACATTCTCGACGCCGTTGACCCCGACCAACTGTTCCGCAATTCGGTTCGCCCGAAGCTTTAAATTCTCGACAGGGGTGCTTAGCATCTGCAAAACGGGAACGTTCAGCTCCGCTTTCTCTTCGTCCTGATACAGGGTCAAGGTTGCCCACAGCGACGAGAGCGTTAATTTGCCAACCCGCATTGCACGCATCAGCGGGTTCTTCATGATCCGCTCGATGTACTTTTTCTTGCCGACAATAATGCCGCATTGGGGACCGCCAACCAGTTTGTCGCCGCTGAACAATGCAACATCGGCCCCGTCTTTGATGCTTAACGACGTAAGCGGTTCTTCGGAAACCCCGTAACGCGTAAAGTCAATCAGCGCACCCGATCCGATATCGTCAATTA
>CAYSXI010000218.1:0-8178 GCA_964434955.1 uncultured Pirellulaceae bacterium | reverse complement strand
ATGAATGGTGAATTGCCGCCTCAAACACGATTTGATGAATCCGCCTTTCAAATTCCCAAAGCGGGAAAAGCGTTTCTGTTTAGTCCCTTTGCTGACGATTTTCGCTTGGACAGTCACCTCTTGGAACAGCTGGCCGGTTTTCGCATTGCGGATATTCCAACGAGCGAATCCGTCGTCACCCACGGTGCGCCGATCCTGACGTTACTTGCAGAAGCAAAAAATGAACAGGAGGTCATGAATCGTTTGCGATCGGATTCAAAAACCATCTACGGTTTGATCGAATCCAGATTGTATTCGAAACCCGAGAATTGAATCTGAGGCCCAAACAGCAAAGACCAACGTTTGGAGTTGAAGCCCCGTTTAGCCGGCCATCCGCTGAATGCGGTTGGTTGGCATGAACTCGGATTCTGCTTCTTCCCGATAGCGGTACTGCATCACGTAGGCGTCTTCGGTGGTGTCGTCGTAATAGTCACGCAAGACTGAGACGGCCTTGAAGCCGAGTTTGCGGAAGAACACCTGTGCCGCCAGGTTCGTTTCACGAATCTCCAACATGATTCGATTCCGGCGTTGCTGCGAGAGTTTCCCGATCAGCTTTTTGACCATTTGTTGGCCAACGCCACTTCGACGTGCATCTGGCAGCACAGCAAAATTGAGAACGTGAAGCTGATTTTTGTGCAACTCGTAGATCATGAAACCGACGACCTGTTCGTCGTGTTCGGCAACCATGCCGATGCAGTTTCTCTGCCGGAGGCAACGAATAAAATCTTCTTCAGACCAAGGAAACTCGAAACTCGCTTTTTCGATCTCGAGTACTTCCTGCATATCTCGGCGAATCATCCACCGGATGTGGACGTTGATTTCGAATTTTGGTTCGGTATCCATCTTGGATTTCCTCTGGCCTACAGATGCGTCCAAGCAACTGTGGATTTCCGTGGCCGATTAAACTTCGTTTCCTTTCATCGCATGCCCCTTTCGATCGCGATCCAAAACCAGGATTCAATCGTAAGGGAGAAGGCGGAATCCAGACAACTTTCTGTTAAAATCCAGATCGGCCATCATGCCAAGCCGAATCCAATTTTGATGGTACAACCTCGAAAATTGCTATGAATTGAGGTCGAAAACCAAGTCAAATTGCTTTCAACTTGCCCGTACGTTATCAAAACCAAGATTGCTCAACAAGATGAAACTCACCCGCAAAATCAGGCCTTTTCATTCGTTTTCCGACCATCGAACGAATGGAAATCGCACAAACCCCGGCGATGCTTGCGGTTCTGGATCCGAAAAATACTTGCAGGCCGATCGGGCCCCATTTTGGTTTTCCAGCGTATTGTGTTTTTCTTTCTTGATGATCACGGGTTGTGGATCGGGCGGATCGTCACCCAATGCCGTTGACCTGGACCCCGGAAAGGGAGCCCAGAAAGGCGACGCGCTCAACACCTCCAATATCGATCCGGGCGAAGGCTATCTTCGCTTGCTCAACGCAGATCACTTTGCCTTCGTCACCATGGATCTGCCGGCGATCATGAACGATGAACAAACGAAAGATGTGCCCTGGGAAAAGTTCTTTGAATCACCCAAAGAATACGGTGAAAATCTGTTTGAAGTGGGGGAAGTCAAAAACGTTGTCTGGATGATGGACTCGACGTTTATGGATGGTCCACAAGGAAATCCGAGGGAACAATTCGAGCGAAAAACGCTGCCCGGTTTTGCAACCGCCATCGAGCACAACACGAAGTTTGACGTGGAGCGCATTTCCAAAATCCTCGATGACGCACCAACCATGTCACGAATCGAACCGCCGGCAAACGTGGGGCACGATTTTGAGATCCGGGCCTGGGGTAACGAAACCGATAAGGTAGGCGTCCTTTTGGCCGGCGACAAACAACTTGTGATGGGTTCGATCGAATCGGTCAACAAAATGCTGAAGACCACGCGGCGTAACAATGCATTGCTCGAAGCCTCCGTCGACATGGCTGCCGACAAACAGGTTCAAGGCGTGATGGTTTTTGGCCCACTTCGCCCGTCCTTTCGCCAACAGGCGTCGCAAGCTCGAACCGCTCTTCAAGCGATTCCGATCAAGGAGATTGGAGAATTGATGGTCAAGATGCTCGAGGCTCCGGAAGTCACAGAATCGGCGAGGTTTGAGATTCACCTTTCTGCGGACGAGCTTTGCAAGATCGTGGTGCTGGCTGAAGACGAGCAGAATGCCAACGAGCTGTCAGGGCTTGCGACCGAAGTTGTTGGATTGGCCCAGGAACTTTCGCTGATGGCCAGCGGATTCCAAATGGCTGGAGGAGGCCAACCAGAAGCCATGATCCCGTCGACGACGGGGCGTTTATTCCGCAAGATCCTGCGAGAATTGACTTCGGGAGGCATGTCCGTCGACACGGACGGGAGAAAAATCAATGTCGTCGTGCAACAATCCAAATCAACGAGAGAGTTCATTCGGGCATCCGTTGGCGATACAACGAAGCAGATCGCGCTTCAACAACGAATCGAAGCAATGAAAAAAATCGGCAAGGCAATCAAAGACTACTACGTTGAGAACGAAGCCTATCCGCTTCCTGAAAACACCATTCAATCCGGAAAATTCAGTTGGCGCGTCGCCATTTTGCCGCACCTGGGACACAAGGAGCTCTATGAAAAATTCAATTTCAATGAGTCGTGGGACAGCGAGCACAATCTGAAAGTGGCGAAAGAAATCCCGGAAGTGTATTCGTTATTTGGTGCCGACGAGAAAACCAGCCTGCATTTCCCCGGTGGGGACGGAGCGTTTGGCGGAGACAAAAAACTGACGAACGAAGCCATCATGGACGACATTGGCGAGACAGTCCTTGTCGTCGAAGGGGCGGACGAAACCTCGGAAATCTGGACCAAACCGGGTGCCCTGCAGATCACCCGGGAATCGATTCCAAAACTTGGGCGAAAAGGTGAAAACGGAATCCTGGGCCTTACCTTTGAAGGGGACGTCAAGAAAATCAAACGCTCGATCGCTGACACCCTGGTCGATTTGTTTACGATTGCCGGCGATGAAAAAATCGAGAACAGTTACTTTTTCGATTTCTTCCCCGGGCCACCGCCAGAATTTCAAAATCGAAAGTAATTGCAACGCGGGCCTCGATCTCAGGCATCGATGGAAACCGGGTCGAATTCAACGATGCCCGACTCGCCAAACTGCTTCCCGATGACTTGAGGCTGATGCCATTCCACACCGGCCATTACGCAGTTGATTCCCGAACCGATTCCAAGCAGCGCCAGGTTTTCTGCGGCCATTGGCGCTCCCGATTGCTGAAGCCCAATGGCCATCGTGGTCGGCAACGCGGCAGCTCCGGTGTTGCCCAACCAGGAAAACGTGGCAAAGTCTTTTTCGATTTCCAAGTCCAGTGCCTCCAGCATGAGCTTGCGGTGAGTTCCACCAACTTGATGACAAAAGGTTCGGGCGATGGATTCTCGATTCCAGTCGAGCTCGCCCAGAAAACGATCGAAGTTCAAAACACCCGTTTTGATTCCTTCATTCATTAGCGTTTCCGAATCCGTTTCCATCAGAGGACGCATCGAATCGCCGGCCTCATCCTGGCCGCTGTGACATAAGTCATGGAACACGGTGTTGGCCGTTGCGCTGGCACCCAAAAGCCGGTTACCGGTTTTGCTAATTGACTCGTGCGTCAGAAGAACCGCGCAGCTCGCCGAACCAATCGTAAGCGAAGCCACTGCCGGCTTGATGTTTTTCCGATTGATGGACGGCTCTCGATTCAAGTAGTCAATCGTGTTCTCGACCAGCTGCCGCCCGCCTTCAGAACCGACAACCAGCGCGGCTTCAACTTGCCCCAACTCGATCATGTTTGCCGCCTGCAACATGCCGTTCAAAATTCCCAGGCAAGCGTTTGACACATCATAAATGACACAGTCGTCATTCAGCTTGAGTTGATGATGCACGCGACAGCTCGTTGCCGGTTCCAAATAGTCGCGACAAACCGATCCATGAATCAACGCGCCGATCTTGGACCGATCAAATTTCGCTGCATCGATTGCCGATTCGCCACTAACGATACTCACATCACCCGGCATCGTATTCCGGGGCCAAAATCGACGCGACTCAATTCCCGTGATCAACTCCAATCGACCGGCTGGAAGTCGCAACCTTTCGTATAATGATTGAAGTTTCGCTTCGACCAACTCGGAACTCCAAGTCTCCTCAGGCAGGGTGTATCCGAAGGACTCAACGCAGACACTTTGGTACTTCACGGGAACGTTCCCAATCAAAAAAAGTCAAAAACAGCCAAAAACAAGGGCTTTTTGGACACAAATCGCTCTTGACGCAAAATCTCAATTCTGCAGCCCAGCGAACGAATGCTAGCGGCAAATATTTAGATAGCACAATATCTAGGATTCAAGCGAGATTCCAAGCCTAAATATGGCCGACGATTTGTATTTTGACGAGCCCCTTTCTACAAACCGACTCATCGGCAAACGATTTGCCAGCCTAATTACAAACAACTTTAAAGGAGTGAGACCGACGAGAGCTTAGGACGGGCTTAGATCAGTCGGACGTGCGACCTTAAAGAGGGCCGAACCGAAACCCAGAGTTGATCACGGGTTCGGTTGCCCCAGACAAAAGTCAAGCACAATTCAGGCTAATAATTCGATCTGCTTTCCGCACCGTATCTTCTGCTTTCGCTGGCTCACACAAGGCAAGGGTCGCCCTCGACTCTGTGAAATTCAAGGGAGGATACTGGAATGTTCAACAAGCCTTTGATCGGTCTCAACGCAGATTTCCGTAACGCTCAAAGAAACCAACCAGCTTTTTCAGCCGTTGCTTCCGGCTACTATGATGCGATTCAAGAAGCTGGCGGGATTCCGGTAATCTTGCCACCGCTCAATTCTGAGGACGACTTGAACGCTCTTCTTGACCGCCTGGATGGATTTGTCATGGTTGGCGGTTCCGATCTTGATCCACGTCGCGATGGTTTCATGCTTCATCCGCTTGTACGTTTGATGGATCCTCGCCGCGAATCATTTGATCGCATGCTGGTTCGAAATATTGCCAATCGTCGGCTGCCGCTGTTGGGCATCGGAGCGGGGATGCAACTGATGAACATTTCCCAAGGTGGAAACCTGTTTCTCCATATTCCGGAAGACCTTCCCGAGGCGATCCCTCACCGTGACCCACAGGATCCCGGTCACCGACACGGTCTCGACGTGGTTCCCGGCACCGTGATGGAACGGGTCTATGGCGATGGCGAGATCCGTGTAAGCAGCCGACATCACATGGCGGTTGACGAAGTTGCTCCCGGCTTCATCGTCACGGCCCGCTGCCCGGATGGTGTGATTGAAGCCATCGAATCGGACGATCCATCCTGGGTTGCAATCGGCACGCAATTCCACCCGGAAAACAATGCTTCCAGTGCCCTCGACGCTCGAATCTTTGACGAATTTATTGATGCCATTCGAGAACCTCAATCGGCGACATTGAAAATGGTCGCTTAGATGAAATCATTGGCCCTTCTGTCAAGGAAGGCGGATGGGCCCAATTTTTTTCTTGTTTGCTTTGTCGACACCGGAGAACCGGGGACAACTTTGTCATGTGGCAAAACATCTTTTCCCGACGAAACCCGTTGGATACGGTCGAGAAAGTCGATCGGCAGCGATTTTTCCAAAGTCGCCGGCTGATCTGCGGCCTCTATCTCCCCGAGACACTCGACGAACTTTCTGCCGCGTTGGTTCTGGCTGAAGGAAGTGGCAACTGGCTAAAGCTACGTGTCGCCGCTCTGGAAAACGAATCCATCTCCGCATCTCTTCAAAGCAATCTTCGCTCGATCTGCCAGGAAGGGCAGCCCAAGCTGGTCGAACTTACAGACGCCATCGATGACCTCACGGATTTGAGTTCACAGTTGATCTGGCGTTTGAAAGCACACGCTGGCAAAGCTGTCGAGCATGTCCTTGCGGTTGCTTTGTTGGACCCTGGAATCTGGATGAACCTTGATGATACGCGTCGGTATGTTGGCGGATTTTGTGCACCGGACGCACTCGCTGAAAAATGCTCGCTAACCGTAATTGACTCAGTACCGGCACGTGATGTCGCGGTCGGGGGGAACGGATCTCCCCTCGAACCGCTTCCTTTTTGGTACCTTTTCGCAGAACGCGAAGCGGAGATTTCGAAAACTCACCGTATCGTTATCTGCCTGGACGACCGCGATCGCTGGTTTCACCTTCCGCCTTCCGATGGACTCGATCACGATTTGCCGGATGTTCGCTGCGGCAACCTGATATCGCGCGGCCAGCAATCCATCCGCAACGCACTCGAATCAAGCCTGCCTCAATTGGGTGAAATCCTGGAAAACGTGGAGTTGATCGTTACGGGAAAACATTTCGCCAAGTTCAATCCGGAAGAATGCGATTGGATTCCGCATAAGCAAATCACAACCAGCGGCAAATTCGATATTGATCCAGAAGCCATGATGCCAACCGTTGCGGCAATGCTTGGAATCGCCCATCTGGATCAACTTCCCATGAACCTTCCACAACTCACCGGCGCCGACGCACCTCGAATCCTGGGTCGGATCACACCGGGCAAGCCTTCCAATTGGCGTCGGGTGCTTCTTAACATGTCAGATCACCGTCCGCCGACAATGAAACTTCGAGATGCCATCTAAGAAAGGCCAGGGTTCCGGGAAGCGAAGTCGATCGAGGCTTCAGGGGCAGAGATTTTGCTGCGACGAACTGGACTGGACTGAATAAGTCCTTAATCCGGAGCACCGCGGCCAAATCGGTTGATCCAGCGACAATTGACTTCATGCCAATCACTGCCAGGTCCGATGCCAGTTCCGATGCGAGGACCCATGCCGGTCAAAGCCAAGGCCCGTGTCGATCAAAGCCCGATTCCTTAGACGCCTAGGTTTTCTGAGGCTCAAAAAAGGCCAAGGCCGAGAACAGCACGTCCTCTTCGGTCAGCAAAATCGCCTTTTCACCAGGTTGTATTTTGTCTTCGCCGCCAGGAACACGGACAAAGTCGTTATTGATCAAGGCAACGACCAGGCATCGTTCCGGCAATTCAAGTTCGGCCAACGTCTTCTGGGTGGCCAGAACGTTCTCGGCGACATCAATCTCGACGACTTCGGTGATCCCGCCGGGAAGCCGGATGCGGGCATTCACGACTCCTTCATTCATGAAGGTCATGATCTGCTTCCCCATGACTTCACGTTCACTCACCGCCATATTGATGCCGAGTTTGCCGATCAAGTTTGCATAGTCCGGCCGTCCCACGATTGCCATGACTTCGCGCGTTCCAATTTCTCGAGCCTCGACGCAGGCGACGATGTTGTTCTCGTCGTCACCCAGACAAGCGACAAAAACATCCGCTGACCCAACGCGTTCCTCTTCGAGGACCTCGCGATGCGTGGCATCGCAATGAACGACCACAACATGTTTGAGCGCGTTGGCCAGGTATTGGCAACGGGCTTGGTCGGATTCCATCAGTGTGATTTTGAAGTTTTCGTCTTCCAAAATTCGGGCCAGGTGGAACCCTGTCTCGCCCCCGCCGCCGATCACAATTCGCCGTTTGGGCTGTTTTCGCTGGCGGAACAGGTCCTTTAACTCTTGATCATTTTCGCGGCGGCAAAACACGGTGACGTGATCGTCGATTTGGATGGTGTCGTCGGCAGCCGCAATCCACATCTTCTTGCCGCGTTGAATGGTTCCCAGGCGAACGTTGGCCGGAAGTTTCAATTCCCGAATTGACTGTTCGGTCACTTTGCATTTTTCAGTGACCACGAATTCCAGCACTTCCAATTCGCCGTGCGCAAATTGTTCAATCACAACGGAACCGGGATCACGAATGCCGCGTGCCAGTTCCATCGCAGCCAGGTGCTCCAGGCTCAGCATCCGGTCAATTCCGAAATGCTTTTGGTAATCAAAAGTGCTTAAGTCGCGAAATACCGGTGCGTAGACCCGTGCAATCGAACGCTTGGCTCCCATCGCTTTGGCCATGCTGGCCGAAACAATATTGACTTCGTCCTCACCCGTGACGGCAAGAACGACATCCGCCGCAGCGATCCCCGTCTGAAACAAGACAGTTGATTCGGACGCATTTCCATGAATGACACGGACATCCAGAACGTTGTCGATTAAATCGAGCTCGTGTTTGTCACAATCAACGAACGCCACGTTGATCGGGTTTCG
>CAYSXI010000217.1:0-8210 GCA_964434955.1 uncultured Pirellulaceae bacterium | reverse complement strand
TTAGAAACGCTGACATCAAGGCGATTCTCGAGAAATTCGGGACACCGGAGAACTCGGTCGATATCGCTTTGTGGCTGGAGGCGAATTCCTATTTTGACCGGGAGATCATTGCCCATTTGATTGACCTGAACGACAAGCGAGCCTACACGGAGTTGATTCGCCTCATGTGTGACTATGGCGCGATCCCCGGGCGTATCCACAAGGCCCTTCTCCAGACCAATTACCACTTTGAAGATATCCTCATTGAAAACTTGAAAACCGAACGCGAATATGACCAACGCCGAATTTGCGAACTCTTGAAAGTTTGCGGAACCGACAAATGCCTAACTGAATTGGAAAAACTGCGAAAGAATGCTCGTGATGCAGAAACTCGAAAAGTGGCCCAGGACGCGATCATTCGAATTGCCCGGAAAACCAAGAAACAAAACTGAACGTTTGGCATCCATACGGCAACCATCACCCGGGCTTCAAATCTCATTCTTGGCAGAAGGTTGCGTGCCCAACTTGCCGCGATAAAATTGGGAGACCGTTGCAGCGAAACAAATGCCTCGGTGGAACGGCCGCCCAACCCTGGGACACGGCGGCTAGCTGTGCTTCCAATCGCGGCCGAATCTGAGTTTCCCATGGCTCTGAGAATCCCTTAGCGTCAAATACAAATCGGACGCGAGGCAACTTCAATTTGCCCCGACCTGACCGAAGCCACAAATGCACCCCGAATTCATTGAGAAGACTCATGAAAGAAAAAAGTCCCTGGCCGCTGATTCGGATTTTCATCGTCTGTTTTTTCGGATTTTTCGCCATCGCCGGAGTTGGCTTGGTGTTGCTGATGTTTTGGGGTTTCAATCGCGGCGCCGCTGATCCGAGAATTCCGGTAAGCAAATCCGCCGAACGGCGAGAAGCGCGAACCTCCGCGAGCGAAAGCATGAAGCCGGTCATTGAGAAATTTGTCCGTGAAAACAGACGCCTACCGAACAACGTCGAAATGCAGAAGTTGCTCAAGGCACAGCCGGCGGGGCGAACAGGTGGAATGGTTTACGACTTGGCCAGCCCCACCGAATACGCGTTTCGCGAATCTCAAATTACCAAAAACTATTCCGGGGTCCAACGAACTGTTTTGATGAAGGGCGAGGTCGACGCCGCATTGATCAATGAACAGGGTCGAGAAATGCTGGCTGTGGAAAACCTGGACGCGGCTCTTCATATGCTTTTGCTTCCTAGCCAATGGGCTCATACATCTGCGCTCCAATGGATTCTCGACAATCAATCGAAAACACCAAAAAAGCAGTGGCTTTCCGCCGCGGATCGCATCTTTGAATTACCAGAAGAAAAGGTAAGCGATAATCACGCGGATATCGAAGTTAAATTCATCGAGGCTTTGCTCCCCCGCCTCAGTTCGAAGGAACGAATTGCTCTTTCTCGCAAAGCTGCGTACCGCCCTTCCTTGTTCAAGATTTTTTGCGATGCCTTCCAGAAAGAGAACGATCTGGATTCCCTTCTCTATTATTCCCTTCACTACGATCCGGCGATCCACGCTGTGGTTCAACCTCTGGTCGAAAGCCAATCAAACGACGAGCAGTTGATTCAAATTGCCATTCGCAGTCTGGACGAAGCGGCATTCCGCGACAAGGCTTGCCAAATCCTTATCGAAAAACTGACGACCGAAAAACAGCGAACGAAACGTGCGCCAGAGATCTTCGCTGTTCTTACCGGCCAAGAACGCAACTCGATGATGTACAAAGCGAACCAGCCTAATTTCACCAAGGCGGTCGAGTACTTTTCAGACCCGTCGGCGTGCTCGCAGATGCTGGGACTCGCCAAAAAGAAGTTCACCCGAGAAATCGTCAACACGATCGTCGAATGGGACCAACCTGAAACGAACCTCAAACTAATGGAAGCAATTGCGTCCAATCCGGCGCACCGGGATCCAATTTTTTCATACATTTGGAGTAATCGAAGTCGACTCAAGATCGACATGAAGACACCGCTTCACACCTTATTTTCCAACAAGCTGGAAAACGTATCGCCGAGTGCCAGGGTCCGCCTCGTTCAACTCATGGGCGAACGAGGGGGGAATGACAGCAAGCCACTGTTGGAAGCCGTAGATACTGCAGGTAATCCAGGCTTGGCACGCACAATTCGAGCAGCAATCGCCCGAATCGAACAACGGGAAAACGCGTCCAAAAAATAGCCGATTGGAATTTCTTGCCTGCTAGTCCACACCCATTTCCTTTAGCAGGTCCTTGGCACCATACACGTTTCCGGTGATCCACAAGGCGTAACGAACGTCGACGCCGATCGAGCGACTGTAACTTTTGTTCCAGGCAAAGTCGTTGATCGTTGCTTCAAATGCCCGGTCAAAATTCACCCCAACCAATTCTCCGCGAGCGTTGATAATCGGACTTCCCGAATTCCCGCCCGTCGTGTCGGTATCGTAAAGAATCGCGACCGGCAAATCCTTGAGGACCGGGTGTTCAAACTTTCCAAAGTCACGGGTCTTGTACATTTCCGCGATCTTGTTCGGCGTTATAAAGGGATCCTTGCCAGTGGTTTTTTCGATCACGCCCGTTAACGTCGTGATGGGTGTTTTCACGATGCCATCGGCAGGTGAATAGCTTTTTACGCGCCCAAAAGTCATTCTCAGTGTCGCGTTCGCATCAGGCACGAAATTGGTTTTGAGAAATTGTTGCTTGACCTCAATCAAGGAACCATAGAGTGACCCCAGTTTTCCTTCACGTTCCTGTCCCTTTTCTCGCAGCTTGAGGTAATAGGGATAGAGTTCCATTGTCAGCTGCAAAAGGCTGTCGTCGACGTCGGCCAATTCATCCGGCGTCGCTGAAAGCAGTTTCTCAAGCATGTCAGGATCTGAAAGCCTGGAACCCGCAAAAAGGGATTCAACCTGGGCTTCCAATTTGACAGGTTCTGCCAACAACTTTGCCAATGGCTTGATTTCTGCGGACTCCAAATTGTCAGCAAGTCGTTTAAGCATTCCGCTCATCATGACCTGGTCCGTCGGTCGATGAAGATCTTTTTGGGCCCGCAACAAACGCTGTTTTGTCAAGCCAAAGTTGCGATCCATGTAACTCGCAACACGTTCAAGATCCGGCTTTTGCCTTTCGACGGCGGCATCGATCACGGTGAACGCAATGTAGAGCGAGCGACAGGCCGACTTCAAGTTGTTGAAATCATACTCCAGTTGCGCGTTGCTACGCATTTCTGAATAAACCCCATCGATATCTTTGAGCAGGTTTCCATACTTCGAACGCAATTCAGGCGTGGCATCAATAAATGACTGGAGCTTGGCTTCTTCCGAAGCACGAAAACTGACAATCCCTTTTCGATCCAGACCCTTGAGTTGTCCGCGCGAACGTTTTTCCACATTCGCCAGAGACTTGCTTCGAGACGAAAACTTCAGCGCGACCTCACGATCATTTGCGCCGGCTTTTTCCATTTCACGGATCTGCCATTGGTAAAGATCGACGATGTAGGGAAGCCGAAACTCCTCTTCAAATCGCAAAAAGTGCGACGTCTTGTGACGCGCGGTCCGCCCCGGGTATCCAAGCAGAAACACAAAGTCCCCTTCGTCGACACCTCGCTTGGCAACCGGGATATGCTTCTTTGGCTTAAATGGAACATTGTCCTTGGAATATTCGGCGCTGCTTCCATCCGGAGCGACATAGGCACGCATGAAGGAAAAGTCGCCGGTATGCCTAGGCCATTCCCAGTTGTCGACATCTCCACCGAAATTCCCAACCGATGAAGGTGGGGCAAAAACCAATCGAACGTCTTTGATGTAGGTATACATGAAAAGCACATACGTCTTGCCGACGAACATTTCGGCCACTTCGGCTCGCATTCCCGGGTTGGCTTTCTCGGCCAGTTGCTCAAGTTCTTTACGGCGTTTGGAAACCGCTTTGCTCCGCTCGGCAAATGTCATCTCCCCTTTGACCACCGAAAGCACTTCCCGCGAAACATCTTTGTAGGATTCCGTAATTCGGACGGTATATCCGGTTGCTGGAATTTCCTCCCCCATCGACTTGGCCCGAAAACCATCCTTCAAGTAATCATTCTCCGCGGAACTTGCCGAGTTAATCGCTCGATAGGCACAGTGATGATTGGTAATGATCAGCCCGTTCGGTGAAACAAAGGAACCCGTGCACCCATTCACTTTGCAGATCCCATCAATCAGGCTGATGCCGTCCGGGTTGTACACGTCTTTGGGATCGATTTCCAAACCCTTCGCGCGTAAATCCAGTCGATGCAATTCGCTCAATGGATACATGCCTTCGTCAGCGAACGACGAAGCTGACAACAAAACGACGATGGCTGGAATCAGAAGTCGGGACAACGATTTCATGGGTGCCTCAACGATGGATTTGATTGACGACTCGAAGGAGTCCAATCTAGTCGAATCCGCAAGTGATTGCGAGAAAGGGCAATCAGAACTTCTGCCCGCCCAGGGGAACATTTTGATTCAATCTCTGAACCTCGCCGGTGAGAGTCTGTCCGACTCGGCAGGCGGGCGAGAGCGACCGCTGGAACGAAAACCGAATGCGCGAAGCGCGGCCAAATTCCAGGGGGAGACAATTCAATACGAAATCGCGAAATAAAAAAACCGCCGGGTGGGTCCACACCAGGCGGTTTCGAATGCGAAAGACGGCGATTAATGTTGCTGAATGTCTAGTTGGGTCTTAGACAAGCTCTTTGCGGGAGCCAATCAGCGTGCGAAGTCGTTCTGCCAAAAGACTGGCGTCGAACGGCTTTTTAAACGTCTCATTGATCGCCGAGCGATCGAAGCTGATTGGATTGCCATCATCAGGTAGCAAAGCAATCAGAATTGTGTTGCCAAAGTCGGTATTCTTCCGAAGGTTTTGGCAGATTTGCAACGCCTCAACTTTTCCAATGGAAAAGTCAGTGATGATGCAATCTGGGTGGAAACTCTCGGCTTGGATACCAGCTTCAAAACCACTTGCGGCGACAGCGACTTTGAAGGATTTTTCTGGTGGCAGTTCACGCTTAAGGTTCTCAATCAAAACTTGATCTTGAGCAACGATCAGGACTTTGGCCATGGCCTCATCCTCGAGATCGCCCAAAGGCATACCGTGCTCTTTCAAGAATTTGATCAGGTATTCGCGTGGGATACGACGGTCTTGCGAACCGGGGATTCGGTAGCCTTTGAGGCGTCCCGAATCAAACCATTTGCTGACCGTGCGTGGAGCCACTTTACAGATCTTGGCGACCTGTCCAGTTGTGAACACCTTCATTACAGGTTCTCCATACTACACGTTGTTTCGTCTTTCGCTATACAAAGACGAGCTTTGCATAACCGTTATCCCATGTCATTTCTCAACCCGGCATCGGACCGTATGCCCGCGGGTTAAAAACCCAACGGTCAAGAAGTTGACGTCTGGATCGGGACAACTTTCAAGGTTTCATTGTTCATTGCAGTGCACAAAACACTTGCAATTGCTATCAACGACATCGGCATCCATTCATTCAGGAGACAAGCAAAATCGTTAGTATGCGGTGAGAACAAAAATTCGTTCCATTACAAACGATTCGGTCAACCTAAATTACCAAATGACTCGGCGAAGCGTCGCCAGGAAAGAAAACACGAAAGTGACTAGGTCTGCACTCTTCTCAGCCGTCCAAGCCGGACCGCTGGCATATTCCCCCCTTAAGCAATCCTCTTGTGAGCACAGCATGCCAATGCATCTCACAGGAAAATCACCTGCATTTAGTTTCGTTTAAAACACTGGTATGACTTTAGAAAGTTTCACCAATCGTAAGGGCAGAAACCGTTAATCGTTTGAAAACGAATGAAATGAATCCGAATTTCGCGACGGAAAATTTGGTCAAAGGTTTCGCTCCACTCGCCGCAACTCGCTAGCAAGACCTTCGCGGCGCGCGACTTGATCTCCTGGTCGATGGCGAACGCCTCGCTCCAATCGCCGCGGCAAATCTAGTCAAACCGTTCCCATCGCTGGTCGATCAATCGTTCCTGCGGACGAAATCGATCCTTGTAGACCATCGCCTGACAGTCGGCGATGTAAAAACCCAAATAGAGATATCGATGTCCGACAGCGCGACAAAAATCCACTTGCTTCAGAACCGAATAGGTCCCCAAACTTTGCCCCTTGAGATCCGGATCGTAAAACGTGTAAACCGCCGAAAGTGACTCCGTCCCCAAATCGTTGATGGCGATCCCGACCAAATCGTCACCCAGGTAATACGCCATCTCGAAGGACTCAAAGCAGCTGCGGACAAAACCCCAGTGGTAATCTTCCCAGCTAACGCGTTCGCGATCGCGACTCAAACCACGCTGAACACGGTGTTTGTTAAACAAGTCCAGGCGGGCATCATCGACCTGCAAGGGACCAATCTCACATCGAAGCTCCCGGTCGCCGCGAACCAATATTCGTTTCTGCGATTTGCTGTGCGTAAAATCTTTGACGGGGATTCGTACTGGAATACAAGCCTGACAGTTTGGGCACTGCGTTTTGTAGACAAACTCCCCTGCCCTTCTTTGGCCCTCGGAAAGCCGTTCATCCGTCGACGCAGGATCCGATGCCCCGGAAAGTGCGTACAGCGGCATGCGAGCCGTTTCGCCGGGCAAGTACGGACATTCCTCAAGTTCGTCGCGAATCAAGTGATCTTTCATGGCTTCATTATTCAAACACCCACAAAAGAAGGCAATGAAAGGGGATTAGAAGGGAATTCCGATCGCCACGATAGGCTCGGGGCCGGGACCGTGCCCAGGGTCCGAACAGGCACAAACATCAAGGGCAGAGGTGTCGGAAGCGCAAGCCGACGAAGGTTCTCAAAAAACGACGAAGCTTTGGGGCCGGATCACGTCCAAAGCCCATGCACGAAACGCAAACGTTTTGAGATTCGGTGGGCAATTCAGCCAAGCCCGTCGTTTCCAATAACCGCCGCCCCTTGAATTTCGCTGCCCAAAATTCGAGGGCCGATGAGCCAATTAACTAAACTCACCCGCGGGCGAGTTGAAGGCTTCCAGTTCGCCATGTCGTTCGCGAGCCTGGTTTTCGAATCGAGTGAATTGACGAACCCAAGTCAGGTTCACCTCGCCCGTCGGACCGTTTCGTTGCTTTTCGATCAAGATCTGCGCGTGCCCGGCGACATCATCCTTGTCGCCCTCGCGGCGATAATACTCTTCGCGGTGAACAAACATGACGACATCCGCATCCTGCTCAATCGCCCCGGATTCACGAAGGTGACTAAGTTTGGGACGATGATCGCGAGAATCTTCCGCTTGTCGATTCAATTGGGAAAGACAGAGCACGGGGACTTCCAACTCCCTGGCCAACCCCTTCAAACGCCGTGCAATCTTGGCAACCTGTTCTTGCCGCGGATCTTTCGAGTTATCCGGCTCGATCAATTGCAAGTAGTCAATCACCAATAAGCCGAGCTTGCCTTCACGGCGTTTGATTCGACGTGCCGTTGCGGCAATCTGCGCCACCGTCCGGCTTGGTGAGTCGTCGATGTACAATGGCGACTTGCTAAGCCGAGACGCTTCCGCAACCAGTTTCTTTCGATCCTCCTGCGAGATGCTTCCATTCCGAAGTCGGTGGCTATTGACCCGCGCAACGGAACACATCAGTCGTTCGATCAACTCGACCGCGGACATTTCCAAGCTGACAAACAGAGTCGGCATCTTGGTTTCGATCGAAACGTATTCCGCAATGTTCATCGAGAACGCCGTTTTACCCATACTAGGGCGTGCCGCAAGAATGATCAGTTCGGAGGAATGCAAACCACCACATTTTTCGTCGAGATCGGTGAACCCCGTATCGACGGCCCCATCCAAAATTTGACCGTCCATCCTGGCATCCAAACGGTCCATTGCCTTGTGCAACAGCTCGTTCAAATTATGAACGTTGCTCGAAGTGGTTTCCTCGCGAATTGAAAAGATGCGTTGCTCGGCATCGCTCAACGCGGTTTCCGGATCTGCATCCGCTTCGTAGGACGCCTCCAAAATATCCGTGCAGGCGTAGATCACACGTCGAACAACGGCTTTGTCCCGGACAATCTGGGCGTAATATTTTGCGTGTGCAGCCGTCGGGACCCGGCTGAATAGATCGGCCAGATAGTTCTTACCGCCGATCGCTTCATAGTCGCCACGTGAAACCAATCGTTCTCGCATCAAAGCGAGGTCGATCTTTTTTTGTTCGTTGTGCATCTCGACCATGCAT
>CAYSXI010000216.1:0-8231 GCA_964434955.1 uncultured Pirellulaceae bacterium | reverse complement strand
ATTGGTCAACAATCTTTTTGACATGCGGCGAAGGCAAGGCATAGCTTCCGACACGACCATGACGGGCAATGTTGATTCCGACGATCCTGCCGTCGATATCGACAATTGGGCCGCCGCAATGTTCTGGAAGTAGTGGCGTGTCGTGTTGAAACACCAGCGGGAATCCGCTGGAACGTTCACTCAAAATCGCGCCAAACTGGGTCGCTGATTTGCTCGAGCCCGAAGATCGCGTGCGCCCTTTTAATTCCGCGACGGTTTCTTTGGTTTCACCTTTTCGCGAGTAGCGGATGACAATCTTGTCCCCTGGAGCCCGTTGTCGAATGTAGTTGACCAATTGGGTGACACTGGTCAACTTTTTGTCGTCGAATTCAAGCAAAATATCGCCGACGCGAATCCCGGCTTTCTCGGCGGCGCCAAACCCGGTCACCGTTTCCACTTTGACACCATTCTCGGAGTCAATCGGGCGAACTCCCAGGTAGGCGGGATTGGTGCTCAAAAGCGCCCTTGGTTCCGTGCTGCAAACCCCGATCGCAATGGGTTTTCCCATGCGGTTGCCGGTCACTAGGAATGCGCCTGGTCTGGGGGATTGGCCTGAAAACCGGATGGGTTTCAAGTTGTTGGCACTGATTTTCAGGATCGCAACATCGTTGTTTCTGTCAGTTTCTTTGATAGAAGCCTGGTACCTGGTTCCGTTCGCAAGTTGGCAAAACAGCTTTGATTTCGATTGGACTTCGCTGGACTTCGTCAGGATCAGGCCATCGGGAGAAATGATCGTTCCCATCGCGATTGCTTTGTCACCTGCGAAAACCGTCGCGATGCTTTGTTTCCAGGGACTCAACGCCGGCGCGAAGTTTTTCAAGTTGTCCGGATGTTGACGTTCCAACTTTCCGGAGTCGCGATTTCGGACCGTTGGCAGTTCAAATTTCAAAGCAATGTTGTTTTCCAATGCGTCGGCGTCGACGCTGTCCAAGCCTTCGAATGGATTCGCCGGATGGGAACGGAATCGTTTGAATTGTTCGGGAGTGAATTCAATGGTCGCCGAATCTCGCTTGATCGCTTCGCGAAACAACTTTTGGAGATCCTGGTCGAGTTCGTCGACGATTTCTTCGAACACTTGGCGTGTTTCGTGAGGAAGTTGGGCCGCCGCGAAATTGAAAAGTCCCGCCAGCAGAAATGAAGTTGTTGACAATAGAATCAAACTGAATGTTTTCATGTTTGCCCCCTATCAAGTCTGTGTGCTTTTTGAACTATGGAGTTTTCAGGTCTGCGAGAATCACCTGATAGTGCAGCTGGGATCCGTTTCGATCGATCGTGATGGCGACGGTGGCGCCATTTTCTTCTTGCTTGATCAGGTCGACGAGCTGCTTTGACGAGTCAATTTGTTGACCTTCAAAACGGGTGATCTTGTCCCCGACTTTCAATCCGATCCGACTGGCAGGTGAGCCTTCTCGGATCAACGTGATTTTGGCCTCGACTTCGCTTGGCTCCAAAGTGACGCCGAGTCCCGCGCGTTTCTTGCGTTTGAGATCGTCCTTTGGCTGGCTCTTGGAACTTCCGGAAGGACCTTTGGGCTTTTGGGGTTTCGAACGTTGACTGAGGTCGGGAAGGGTTCCCCATTGGATTCCTGCCTTCATTCGGTCCCAATGCGTCTTGAAGACGTTGATCGTGACGTGACGATTGATTGCGATATTGTTCCCAATCGATGAATGCACCGCGATCAGTTTTCCTTCGAGATCGAATAGGGGCCCGCCAGAGTCACCTCCGATCAACGCGCAATCGGACACCAGGTCGTTTTCATTGACTTCGAGAATTTTGCCGACGCGAACGGGAGCGCTTCGGCCAAGTTC
This sequence comes from uncultured Pirellulaceae bacterium, assembly GCA_964434955.1. Lineage (GTDB taxonomy): Bacteria > Planctomycetota > Planctomycetia > Pirellulales > Pirellulaceae > JANQLU01. The sequence goes on along the minus strand of CAYSXI010000216.1, from coordinate 6,384 downwards.
ATAGCCTCCGGGATGGCCAAGGCAGACAGCCCATTGGCCTTTCTTAACTTCTGATTTTGTTCCCAGCTCGACGAAGGGGTATTCGCCTTTTTCGACGATCTGAACCATGCCCGCGTCAACGTTCAGGTTTTTTCCAAGCGGTTTGGCTTTGAGCTCCTTGCCCGAGGGAAGGATGACTTTGTAGTTATTGCCGCCATTTGCCATGACGTGTCCAGCGGTGAGAACCAGGCCGTCGCGGCTGACGATCACACCACTGCCGAAGCCGACCCCATCGGTCACGGCAACGACCGCCCCCATTTTGTTTTTAACGACCTTTTGGATCTTGTTTTGCCGTTTCCGAATCGACTCGATATCTTCGGCTTGAGCGGCCAGTGCGGGAACGACAAAGGCAACAAGGACCAGTGTCTGAATCACACGGCATCTGAGATTTTGTTGGGACATCGCGGAACTCCATTTCCGTTGGCAAAAAGGCCGTCGATGCGATTGATTCCGGGTTCTGGCGAGTCGGGCATCGCTCAGAGCGTTGCGGGGAATGCCAGAGAATTTTTGGGCATTTATTAATTTCGGCAGCTGAAAAGAGGGGTCTTCTGGACGGATGGCCGGTTTTTGCGGCTATTCAGTGATAAGTTGTTGCTATACCATTAGATAACGCAAAAAAAATAATTTGATTCGGAAATGCTTGCATGAGTTTTGTGCAAGCATTTTGAGTTTCGGCCAAAGGTTTCAGCCGTTCTGCGGCGAGCAAAACGCCGCAAATGGGATTTTGGGCGAAGCAGAGAATCATGATGAATTTACGTGGATTTCGATGGGCCAAAAGATCCTGAAAATTGTGCAAATTTTCTGGGCCAGCCCGAACACCATCCTGGGATCATTCGTTGGCATTACGGGAATGATTTTTGGCGGCAAAGGTAGGATTCGGCGGGGTTGCCTTGAATTCTATGGCGGTCTGGTTGCATTCCTCCTGCGTCGTACGCCAATCAAAGCGATTGCGATGACGTTGGGGCATTCCATTCTTGGCCAAACGGCAACCGATTTGGATGCGGCCCGAGACCACGAACATATTCACGTCCAGCAATACGAACGCTGGGGACCATTTTTTTTGCCTTTGTATTTTTGGTATTCGTTTGTCCTTTGGATGCAAAAGAAGGAAGCGTACCGAAACAACCCTTTTGAAAAAGAGGCGTACGAAAAAACGGAAATCGTTTTTCCGGATCAAGACCAAGAGGAAAATTGATTTTCCGAATTCGTTCTAAAAAGATTTTAGATGCCTGAAGTTACCATCATTCCCGTAAGCAATCGCAAGCAGCAAAAGCAATTCGTCGAATTGCCTTGGTCGCTTTATGCCGACGACCCAAACTGGACGCCGCCGCTCCGGCAAAATCTCAAGGAACTTCTGAACTACCGAAAACATCCTTTCTACGAGAATGCCAAGATTCAAACTTTCTTGGCCTATCACGGAAACGAAGTGGTTGGGCGAGTCGCGGCAATTATCGACCATGGTCACAATGAATACCACAACGAAAAACGTGGGATGGTCGGGTTCTTCGAGTCGATCGATGACGTGAATGTTTCCAACGCATTGTTTGACGCGGCAAGAGACTGGTTCGCCGAACAAGATATCCAGTTGATGCGTGGACCTTTGAATCCGTCCATGAACTACGAGTGTGGATTGTTGGTCGAGGGTTTCGACGCTCCGGCTTGCTTCATGATGACGTACAATCCGGAATACTACGGCAAGCTTTTCGAAGCCTACGGATTCGCAAAGTCGCAGGATTTGTATGCCTATTACGGCCATGTCGATATGCTGAAAACGCTGGATCCGAAAATCAAGTTTGTCTTGGACGAGGCAACCAAGCGTTTTAACGTCAAAGTGCGGCCGGCGAAAAAGAGAAAATTCCACGAAGACATTGCCGCTTTTTTCAATATTTATAACTTGGCGGTCCAGGGGAATTGGGGCTACGTCCCGATGACCGAAGTTGAAATTCAACACGTGGCCGCGAGTTTGAAGTTGTTGATCGTTCACGATCTTTGCGTGATTGCCGAAGTCGATGAGAAAATTGTGGGAATCGTATTCGGGCTGCTGGACTATAACCCGATCATCAAAAAAATCGATGGCCGCCTGTTTCCGTTCGGATTCTTGAAGCTTCTATTCGGGCGACGCAAGGTTAAACGAATCCGTCTGATCAGCACGAATGTATTGCCTGAATACCAACGTTGGGGCATGGGTGTCGTATTGACCGGGCACCTGCTACCGCTTGCCCTGGACTTTGGCATCGAAGACTGCGAATTGTCCTGGGTGCTTGAGAGCAACCAGCTTTCGAGAGGGACGATTGAGCGTGGCGGGGCCAAACGAATCAAGACATATCGAATCTACGATTTTGAGCCGAAAGAAAACGGCAATTCCTGAAGCAGCGGGTTCTGACCCGTACATCTTACCTGCCTCAAGCTGAATTCGCCTTTTTTGGCGGCAATTGGCGTTCTTGGGCACTTTCGGAACTTTCGGTCAACGTTTAATTTAACGATTTGAATTTTAGGCCCATGTCTTGAAGATCCGTGTTTTGAGGATCCGTGCTTCAAGGTCACATGGATCGGGTCACATGGATCGGGTCACATGGATCAGGTCACATGGATCAGGTCACGCGCGACGAAGCTCGCACTTTTGAGTCACCCGGCAACCCAAGGCCGTTTTTCGCTTTCGGATACCCCCAACCAGTTCTGCCCACAGCATGAGACAAATCGCGATCACTGGAATTGGGATGGTTAGCCCGATCGGAATTGGTTCCGACGCGTTTCTTGAATCTTTGAGAGAGAGCAAGAGTGGTGTCGGTTTCCGCCCTGAGTTTGAAGAGAGCGATTCGCCTTTGAGGATCGCTGGATTCGTTTCCGACTTCGAAGGCAAAAAGTTCGTTAAGCCGCGCAAGAGCATCAAGGTCATGTGTCGCCCGATCCAGTTCGGATTTGCGGCTTCATCGATGGCACTTGAACAGGCACAGGTCGCCGAAGCCGATTTTGATCCCGATCGAAAGGGCACGATTTTTGGTGCCGAGGCCTTTTACGCGAACCCCCACGAAGTGGCGGATGTATTCCGTAAATGCGTGGTCAACCAGGTCTATGACCATGATCGCTGGGGCGGTTTCGCCATGCGAGAAATTGAACCGCTCTGGATGTTGAAGTACCTGCCGAACATGGTCGCTTCCCATGTTTCGATTTCTTTCGACGCCCGAGGCCCGAGCAATTCAATTTGCCAAAGCGAAGTCTCAAGTTCGTTAGCGGCCATTGAGGCAATGACCTTGATCGAACGGGGCGATACCGACGTGGTGGTTGCGGGTGGCACCGGTTCGGCGATGGACTACACGGGATTGCTCTACCGCGGGATCCACAAAGCCTCGCGCAGAATCACTGAGCCAGCGAGAGCTTGCCGACCTTTTGATCGTGATCGCGATGGAATCGTCGTTGGCGAGGGCGCGGGTGCGTTGGTGTTGGAGGACGCGAACCAGGCTGAAAAGCGAAACGCGAATATCCTCGCTCGGATTCACGCCTACTCACGCACTTTTTGTCCCGACTTGAAAAACGGATTCGTTGATTCGCTTTCGCGAGCCATTCAGAAAACGCTGAAAGCGGCCGAATGGACCGCGAGTGATGTCGGACATGTCAACGCGAATGGGTTGAGCACCATCAAAGATGATTCGAATGAAGCCTCCGCCATCCGTGATGCCCTTGGCGATGTTCCCGTGTTTGCCCCGAAAAGCTTCTACGGCTATTTGGGACCGGGGTCCGATATCGTCGATCTGTCTGCAAGTATCATCGCGTTGCGAGACGGGTTTTTGCCGGCGACATTGAACTTTGAAAACGCAGATCCCAACGCGCCTGTGCAAGTCTCTGCCGAAAAAACTTTGCTGAACAATGGCAAGTTCATTTCGATCGGATTTTCTTCAACTGGTCAAATCACGTGCCTGGCGGTTGAAGCCGTATAAGCCACGTCTGAGAATTGGCTGACGCGATTGAATGGGACAAAGGCCCGATAAAGGGGCCCGATGCAGGGGCCCAATGTAGGCGTCCTTTAGGAAAACATTGAATCCAGCGTGAATGGTGACTCGTTGGTCGGGAACTCGGAAGCCAACAAGGCGATGGCTTCCCGGAATTGCAATAGTGACTCGGAGGGGAAGCAGGTTTTTCGCCCGCTAAACTCGTATCGATGGGCTTCTACGCGGAGCAGAAAGCCATCGAAGGCAATTTCCACAAATTCCGGTTCCCGAGCATATCGAAGCTCGAAATCATTGGTGGGATTCAGTTCCAGTTGATCAATCGTATCAACGATGTTTATGGAGTTCGCCAGCGGAATTTCCAGCCGCCAATCTTTTCGGCCAGCGTGGCTGTCAAACTTTGGATCGATCATCAAATTCCAATCCGAAAACTGAGAGTAGCCACAACGCATTTGGACCTGGTCTACGAATTTGAAATGTTGGCTAACCAGCAATTCAAAAACGAAATTGGGCGTCTTGATCTGCCAAATTCCCGGGCCAACCTCGGAAACTTGAATTTGGGCTCTTCGAAATCCAAAGTCACTTTTGAGTTTCGCGAACCGTTCGTCGAGAATCGAGCTGACTTCATCCTTTGACAAACCGATCAAAAATTCGGACTCCGAATCTCCGATTTTGGTTGGTAATCGATGCTGCTTTTTGTAGCCGCTTAACTTGATAGCAGCGCGCGTTTCCTCGACAAAGAGATTGGCACCCGGTCTGGAATCTTCATGGTCGAGCATGATGTTGAATTGATCTCATCGCGTCTTGGAGCAACGAATATAGCAATTCGATTCAACCATCGGAAACGGGTTTGACAACGAATTTGGTTGAATCCCTGGGGAATCTTGTTATCATTTGGACAGTGGCTGCAGGGAACGGAATCCAATCTTGCAGCGGGTTCTTCATTTTGATGTCCGCGGGCAGGTGCATCGTGTTACGTCGTCCATTCAAATCTGGTGACCGTGTCGTCTACCGCATGGTCAAGGAAAGTAGTTGTCCAGGTCCGCGCGCGACAAACATCGAGCCCACTCGATTTGGCGAGACCTATCATTATCAAGTTGAAAAGTATTGGGTCGTCAGCGAGGTTCGGGACTCAGGCGAAGTAGAAATCCGCACGCGAAAAGGAAAGACGCGTCTAATTGAGCCCGGCGACCAACGACTTCGTCACGCCAACGTCTTTGAACACCTGTTTCTACGAAAACGTTTCCCGGAACGGGATGCCCAGGCTGGGTTCCCGGCAAAGTCTTCCGGTAGCTAAATCGCCCTTCAGGCAACTAGGCTCGTGCGGCAACTAAGCTCGTACCGGCGACAAAGATCGTGCCGGCAATGCAGTTGGTGCGGGCATAGTTTGTTTTGCGTGCTCTGTTTGCTTTCGGAAACAAACCAGCGCCAGCTAAATTCATCCGTTTTTCGAGAAGCTTGCGCAACATGCCTATGAACTTAATTGGACCAGGAAAAATCGATGGATCAACGCATCCAATGGGAACCAGGCATTGCGGGGCAAGAAAAACCTTGCAAAGGCAACCGTCGATTGATTGGTAAGAAGATTGAGCGAACGATTCCAACTGAGCGAACGATTCCAACTGAGCGAACGATCCCAGTTGGTCCGTCAGTTGAATTGCACAGAGTGCCGGCTAGGCAAGAAGATGAGCAACGGTGAACCGATGCAAAATGGGAGAGACGCGCGACAAAACCGTTGCCGAAAAACTGTTTCAACTGCAAACCTATTTCACAGCAAAACTAGTCCAGCTGTTTGGCGTCGATGATGAATTTTTCGCCGCTTTCGATGTCCCAAAGGCCGCGAATTGGGCTATTCGGTTCTTCGATTCGAACGAATCGACGAGAACTAATTGCCAAGCGGCAATACTCGTCTAAATCCACGACTTTGCAGTTCTCTTCGGTAAGCATTTTTGAGTTTGGCCCTTCACAGATTTGATCATCAATGTGAATGCTGGAAGCCATGAACAAGTCCATTTCGATTTTGCGAATCGTTCTGAAAGATCCATAAGCTAGCATGGCTTGTGGTTTAATCAAGCAGTGAATTCGGCGGATTATTTGATCGATAAATTACCGGCGGCAAGGTATGCGGAAAAGCCGGTTTTAAACGGATCAAATCGGCTGCTTTCGACCCTTAGAAAGAGGTTTTTTTTTCGACAACGGCGAAAAAGAAACGAATCTGGCAGGTTGGCTCCGATTGGCCGCTTACAAAAAAAATCGGATCTGTTCAAAACGTTCAGTTTGACCGCTTTCATCGAATACACCCTTTTCGGTGGTTGACCAATATCCCTTCAATTTTGACCGAAATCCAATCAATATTCGTGGCTTTTTGAAAAGCGCGACAAAGCTGCCAGTGACAAGCTCT
>CAYSXI010000215.1:0-8349 GCA_964434955.1 uncultured Pirellulaceae bacterium | reverse complement strand
TCAAGCCTATCATCACCGATGAGTTGATACCTGAATTCGTTGGCAAGAATCGTACGACGCTTCGAAAACTTGCGGCTGGAGAAATTCAATCGGGGCACGCTGGCGGAGGCCGTGATTCAATCGACGGCCTTTCGGCGCTCCATGCCCGAGCGGGCAAAGCGCAATACGATTGGAAGATGTTTGCCGACTTGCGGAACGCGGAATGGTCCTATTTCAGTTTTAATCCAGTCGAATCAGAGCAAGTTCCCTGGGACCAATTGATTACCCGTTACCGGGACGTCTCGATGCCGCAAGGCATGCAGAATTGGTTTGCTTCGGATTTTGATGCGGCCAAGGCAGGCTGGCAGCGTGGGAAAAGTCCGTTCGGGCAATTGAACGGAAAACTTCCCGGGAAACCGATCCATAAATGTGGGCCCGGGTGCAACGGGCCTGCGTGCTATGGCGGGACCCCAATAAATACGCTTTGGGAACACGAAGTCCTGCTGATGCGCGGAACGTTTGAAATTCCTCCGCTCAAAACGGGATATCGATACCGTCTTAGGATCAACGATGGCAATCATGTTGGCTCCGGCGGCGGCCACATTGTTTACATCAACGGCAAGCCCTTGATCGAAGCCAAGACATGCAATGGACGTGGATCGGGGGGGCTGCCAAAAGGCGCCTACATCACCAAAGAGTTTTTGCCCTTTCTCGAGAAAGGTAAAATCACAATCAGCGTTAAAACGTTCCTGCGATACAACGACAAATACAAGGTCAAACCTTCCAGTCGTGTTCCTCAAGGCAAATTCAGTCTGCATTTTGAAGAACAAAAGTTGCCCCCCATTGGTGACGACTTGGTTCGAAAGTCAGCGACGGTCGTTCCTATGCTTTCTTCTGAATGGCAAGCAGCGCAGGATCCGAATGATCGTGAAAAACAAGCGGCGGCCGAGAAATACAATTATGACGGGACGTTTTGTCGCAACGATCGCATCCTCGGGAAATGGAAAACGATTGCCATCGTGGATTCCGTCGACGCTTTTGATCCCGCGAAAAGGCTGAATGCGCGTCGGGCGCCCTTCACTCAAATTGATTTTGAGAAGAATGGCAAGACGGACAGGACCACTCAGATATGGACGGGCAACCTTTTGCTTGACCTTGAAAATTACGAAGCAAAGAAACTGGCTCTCAAGACCGTCGATGGCGTCGAGTACTTGTTTATTGAAGTTGGAGGCTTCAGTCCCCGGCATAAACCTGGCTGGAAGACCAAGCAAATGGTACTGCGGCGCGATTGACTCAGGCCGCTTCCATCAAGACGTTGAAAGGGCAGGGCGGTTGCCCGCGCGGCACCCATCAAGTGCGCTCGTATTTGACCAATTTTCGAGCAACGCGTTCCGAGCCCCAGGTCATGAATCGTCGCGGCAGGAAGCGGCTGGCCAGGTTGACCGCCAACGTAATCTTGGGAGAAACGACCGGCTGTCTTCCTAGCCGGTTCAGCGCAAGCTCAGCAATGTCCTCCGGCTCCGCTGAGTACTTCCACATGCGATCCGAATCCTTTTGCGAAAGTCCTTCCGCCAGAAAAAATTCGGTTTTCATGCCGCCAGGACATACGGTGATGCAGTCGACCGGTTTCTTTCGAAGTTCTCCCGCCAGCGACTCGCCAAAATGAAGGTTGAAAGCTTTGGAAGCACAATAAGTGGCTTCGTAGGGCGAACTAATGAAGGCTTGGAGCGAGGATACAAAAACGATCCCGCCGCGTCCCTGTTGCAGCATCCCCGGCAAAAGCAAACGCGTCAGGAGAATTGGGGCCAGGCAATTGATTTTGACGACGGCGGCCAGTTTCTTGGGATCGCGACTTGCAAAAGAACCTCCGCATCCGACTCCCGCATTGTTGACCAGCAAGCCAATGTTTAAATCAACTATCGCCGGTTCCAATTCTTCCAGAAACGTTTCATCGGACAGGTCGACGTTGATGGCGCGACATTGGATGCCAAATTCGTTTTGCAGTTCGTTTGCAAGGACGTTCGATTCGGTTTCGTCGATGTCGACCAGAACAAGATTCAGTTTTTGGCTGGCAATTTTTTTGCAAAACTCGCGCCCCAGTCCTTTTGCCGCCCCGGTTACCAGCGCCCAGTTTCCATACTTTTCAATGTTTCGCATGCATTCGCCTCCCTGCACCGAATTTCGCAAATTGTAGTTGACTTGCGGATACCAAAAAAGAGAAACTTCGCAGGTACATTTGAACGAGCAGGGATGGAACGTGACAAACGCGGTACTGGTGACGGGTGCTTCAAGTGGAATTGGGGCTGCAACGATCGGCAAATTGGACGCGGAAGGTTTCCAGGTTTATGCAGGCGTCCGCAAGGAACGCGATTTTGAAACGATTCTCAATCGAAGTGGCGGGAGCATTCGCCCACTGATTCTCGATGTGACCCAACCAGAAACGATTGAAGCAGCCGTTGAACTGATTGGCGAAAAAGAGCCGCAGGGATTGGTTGGCTTGGTCAACAATGCTGGCATCGCGGTTTCCGGTCCCCTGGAGACGATCCCAATGGACGAGGTCAAAAGGCAGTTTGATGTCAATGTCTTCGGGCAACTTTGCTTGACACAGCATGTCCTTGGCCAATTGAAAAAGTCGGATGCGGCCAGAATCATCAATGTCAGCTCGGTCAGCGGCCTGCTCGCACTTCCCATGGTTGGCCCCTATGCCGCGTCCAAGTTCGCGCTTGAGGCGCTCACCGATTCATTGCGACAAGAGCTGCGTCACACGTCAGTTCGAGTCTGCTTGATCGAACCAGGCGTGGTTGAAACTCCTATTTGGCAGAAATCAGAAAAGGATGACCTTGAAAAAGGCCGACTGGTCGAAGGGCTCGATGAAGTTTCCAGGGAGCGCTATCTTGGCCTGATGTCAGGCGTCGAGGGAATGAAGAGTCAATCGCGTCCAACATCAGCCGAATTCGTTGCCGAAGTCATCCATGACGCAATTACCGCCCGAAGGCCCAAGGCTCGATATCAAATCGGCACGGATGCGAAACTGGCAGCTGGGGTTGTCCGTTGCCTGCCAACCCGCTGGAAAGATTCACTTATTCGCCGTGCCATTAAACGTGGACAAAAGGCGGCTTAAGTTGTCCAGCCGCGAATGGCGACCTAGTTCAACTCTTCGTCGCTAACAACGGCGTCTTCAGTTGCCAGTGCGAGCTTGATCGATTCTTTGATCGAACGGGCCATCCACTTGTCTTCCTCTCCGGCGGACACCTTTCCGGCAACAATATAGGCTGAATAGATTTGTGCTGCAGAACTGAATACCGCCGCCTCACTCGGTTGGAGATTCAAATGCTTCTTGGACATGCGCTGCTTTCTCTTTAATTCTTGCTGCAATCGGACGGCAATCAAATTCGCCAAAAGTCTGGCGAGACAGTCTATGATTATGGACGATTTTGATCTCCCGCCAAAGAGGCAAGCAGTATTCACCGTTCGAAAACCGCGTCAATCCATCATTCCATGTTGCTGCAATTGTTCCTCAAGCATTAGGACAGCTCGGTACCATAGCTTGGTGACGGAATTAAGTGTCTTGTCCATCCGAGTTGCGACATCATTGAATGGAAGCTGTTCAAGGCTCCGTAGCTTGATTACTTCGGCGTAATCCGGCGGCAGTTTGTTCAGCACCCGATAAAAGTTCTCAATCTGCTCGACCGCCATCGCTTCCGAGGAGGGCGTATGGTTTGGATCTTTTGGCGTGAAGTAGACGCGGGACGCCGTTTCCATTTTTTGCTCTTTTGAAATATCCCTTTTTGCGGTTCGATAACGTCTCCGTGTGCGATGAATTTCATTGACCACGATTTGTTTGATCCAGCCTTTGAATTCGTTTTGACCCTCGCCTCGAAACTGTTCCAGGTTTTCAACGACGTTGGTCATTGCCTGTTGGGTGATATCGGAAACACCAACTTTCTGTTTCAGGTCTTCTCCGATGTGACGCCATGCCATTAATTCTATGTACCCCTGCAGGTTACCGATCCGGTCTTACCCCCCCTCATTCGTTCGAATTCCAAGATTTCTAAACGGCAAAACTCGGCCATGCAGCCGTGTTTTCCGGCAATGCCGCCCACATTCTGCTGGTTTCACCCGAAAACGCGCCTCAATCCAAGCTAGCTGAATGCCGGTGTTTGCTGCTGCGGCCGCTGATTTTGTGCGAAATTGGTCCTTCCAAAACCGCTCCGGGCCGATACAATAGCTGGTGTTGAGACTTAGTCTCAATTTCAATTGCCAAATCGCACGCAAGCCAGATCGATGGGGAAAGTGAATCCCTACCAGCCAGCAAGATGAGGCAGGAGCGGAGTTTGAGGAGTGAACTTCGCTGTTAATGGAGCGGCATTGATTGATTTCGGTGCATGTTTTTCCCTTCTCAATCGGGAATTTCAATTCGCTCGTCGCATATCTGGCAAGGTGATGTTTATGAACGTACGAATTTTGGTTGGCCTGCTATCGCTTTTGATTGCTGGCGTCAGCTTTGGTTGTATCTCTCAATACTATTTCGCTCCTGGAGTGGGGTCGCATTCCGAATCAGAAGGCTTGGAGATCATTGCGACCACGGGCCAGATTAATGACGCGCTGAAAGAAATCACGAAGGACACGGACGCTTCGATTACTTTATTCTGCGGACCCGGCGTTGATCCGCATTCGTTTAGTGCCAGCGTCCAGGACGTTCAGAAGATGATCGAAGCCGATTTGATCATTTACAACGGTTTTCATCTCGAAGCCAAATTGTCTGAGCATTTGCATGGCAAGTTTGATTCCAAATCATGGTCCATGGCTTCCGCTTTTCCAAAGTCCCAGCGGCTTGATTGGGTCGAGGACGGCGAGATTGATCCTGAAACTCCTTTTGATCCGCACATTTGGAACCATCTACCTGCATGGTCGGAATGCGTCATGGAACTTGCCGAGCGTTTGGGGAAGGCCGATCCTTCGAATGCAAAGACGTATCGAAAGAATGCAAAAGCCTACGTTGCTGACATCATGGAAACCCACCGATGGGCAGAGGAGAAGTTGAGCAAGCTTCCCGAAAATCGGCGGACCCTGGTCAGCGCACACGACGCATTCAATTACTTTGCCGACAATTATGGCTTGGAGCCGATGGCCGTGTTGGGCATCGGGAACGACCCGGAAGCGGACATCAAGACGATGCGCAAAGTTGCTGAGTCGATTTGCGACAAACAAGTGCCAGCCATTTTCGTTGAGTCGATTACCAACAAGAAAGTCACCGAAGCGTTGCAGGAAGCCTGTGCGGCCCGTCGCTGGAAGGTCGAAATTGTCGATCAGCCGCTATACTCGGATGACCTTGGTTCGTCGTCGCCGCAAGATACGTTCCTTGGCGCATTCCGCTCCAATGTTGAAATCATTTTTGACTCGTTGAGCAAGTAGTTTGCTCCCGACTTCCCGACATGGCCAGCCACGCGATTGAAGTCAAAAACCTGACGGTCGCGTATCAGGCAGAACCGGTGCTTTGGGATATTAATCTCACGATTTCCAACCAGGTCATCATGGGATTGGTGGGTCCCAATGGGGCAGGCAAAAGCACGCTGCTCAAGTCCATTCTTGATTTGACTCCTCGCCTCGCGGGTACGATTTCGATTCACGGCAAACCATTCGCCAAGGATCGAAAGCAAGTCGGTTATGTGCCTCAGCGAAGTTCGGTTGATTGGGACTTTCCCACGACCGTTCTCGATCTGGTGATGATGGGAACCTACGGTCGACTCGGCTGGTTTCGCATGCCGGGCAAAAAAGAAAAGGTCGACGCGTTCGCGGCGCTTGAGCGATTGGGACTCACTGACCTGGCCGATCGGCAGATAAGCGAACTATCGGGTGGCCAACAACAACGCGCGTTTCTCGCACGGGCGTTCGTCCAGGACGCTCCCATCTATTTTCTTGATGAACCGTTTGTCGGTGTGGATGTCACAACCGAAAAAGTGATTGTTGAGTTGCTTCACGATTTTCGAGACCAAGGCAAGACGATTGTTGTCGTCCAGCACGATCTGAATACCGTCGGTCAGTATCTGGACCAAGTCACGCTAATCAATCGAACGGTCATCGCCAGTGGTGACGTCGACAAAGTATTCACGCCTGAGTTGATTGAAGCCACCTACAGTGGCTCGCCCGAAATTCAATCATGGAACGCGGGCGACGAGCGAGAGGGTCGGGAGCCGCGACCATGAGTTTTGTCGAGTTGTTCAGCGACTACACATTTCGCACGGTATTTTTTGGCACCATGGGAATTGGGGCGGTTAGCGGAATGGTGGGCTGTTTTGCTTACCTTCGGCGGCAAAGCCTGGTTGGCGATGTGGTTTCTCACTCGTCGCTCCTTGGAATCATGCTCTTTTTCTTGCTCGGCTATTGGATGACGGGGGAAGGAAGTAAATCGCTGTTCCTTTTGATTCCGGGCGCGATCGCCGCCGGAATGCTTGCCCTGATTTTTGTCCGATTGCTCGTCAAACAAACGCCCGTTCGTGAAGACAGCGGCCTGGGCGTGATGCTCGCATTGTTTTTCGGTACCGGGATCATGATTCTCAAATGGGTGCAAAAATCGAATCCACCCATCCCTGGTCGAGGAGGCTTGGAAGATTACCTTTTTGGAATGGCAGCCGCCATGACCCGAAACGACCTCTGGATGATCGCCATTTTGGGCGTGGGCTCACTCTTGATCCTGGGTGCTTTTTGGAAACAGTTCAAAGTCTATTCCTTTGATCCGCTGCTAACCCAAAGCCTCGGTTTTCGAACGGGTCTCCTGGATACTTTGTTGATCGCAATTCTCGTGGTGGGAATTGTGATTGGGATACAAAGCATTGGCGTCGTCCTGATGATTGCCATGCTGGTCACTCCGGCGGCAGCTGCGCGGCAATGGACGCGGACACTCGGACAAATGGTGGGAGCCTCCGCGATCATTGGAGCGGGGTGCGCCGGAGTTGGGACGATCATTAGTGCTGAGTTCGGTGGATTGCCGACAGGTCCGTTGATCGTTCTTACTGGGACGTGCGTCTTTTTGGTTTCGCTCGTGTTTGCTCCCGGTCGCGGTGTCCTTGCCGGCTTCATTCGGCGACGATTACTCGGTTCTCAGATCAAGTCAAACCAGGGAGCTTGATTGAGATGAGCCTGATACTCTGGACCTACGTCATTGCAATCCTGACGGCCGTTACCTGTTCTTTGGCGGGTGTGTACCTGGTGGTCAAGAGAGAAGCCTTTGTTTCCGAAGGCCTAAGCCATGCCGTTTTGCCCGGGATCATTTTTGCATTTCTGATTTTTCGTGACCGCGGCTCACCGATGCTTGTAGTTGCGGCGGGCCTGAGTGGACTCTTGATGGTTTGGTTAACCCAGGCAATTGTCCGAACCGGTAGAGTGAAACAGGACGCGGCGCTTGGGATTGTGTTTTCGGGCATGTTTAGCATAGGAGTCATCGCCAGCAGCTTGAAACTCAAGAACATCCATTTTCATGCTCACTGCATCATCGATGGGAACCTCGCCTTTGCAACTTTGGATTCGTTCATTTTGCGCGGCATTGATTTCGGTCCCAAGGCCTTTGTTTCGATGTTCGGTTGCCTGATCTTGCTTCTCTCTTTTGTTGCCGTTTTTTACAAAGAGCTCAAGCTGATGGCATTTGACGAGACGGCTTCCAGGCTGCTCGGTTTTCGGCCCAAGGTATTACACACGGTTTGGCTTGCGCTCGTCTCCTTGGTTGCGGTGGCTGCTTTTGAAACGGCGGGCACCATCCTTGTCGTTGCCTTGATGATCGCGCCGCCAGCAACGGCCGGACTGTTAACCAGGCGTTTTGGAGCCATGATTTTCTGGAGCGGGGGCATTGCCGCGGTCGCAGCGGTCATTGGCGTCGCGACCAGTTTGAAGATATCGATTGCGCCCGCGGGTCCGATCGCATCCGCGGCCGGGGTCCTGTTTCTTTTGGCGGCTCTATTTGCGCCTGCGACCGGTTTGTTTTCCAAGTGGATTCGCAACCAAAAGAAAAGGGCCAATCTGATTCGAGCCATCGAACGCCAGTCGCGGGTCGAATCCTAGTCGTGGTCGCGTCACTCGCCTTGTTTGTGCGCTTGAAAAGTCCGGTTGATCGCGCGGTCGTCTTGTAATTTGACGGTAGTCATTTAGGCTTTCGCAGGTCGACAAGTGTTTTGAGAAAGAAGTGCCATGGTCGAATACGATGATGAATTTGAAGATGTGATTGATCGCCAGGAATTGATTTCCGAATTGGAGGATCTGGATTTGCAAGCCGCGAGCGCGCTCGCCGAACTTGCGGAGACCTGCCACCGCGTTCTTCCTGCAGAAATCATCGAAGACCGCCCCGATGAGGAGATGACCAAATTAGGTGGACAGCCG
>CAYSXI010000214.1:0-8354 GCA_964434955.1 uncultured Pirellulaceae bacterium | reverse complement strand
CCATCGTGGGCCCGCTGTTTGGGCGGGTATCTCATGAGCAGGACCACGATGGCTTCATCCGGCCGTTCGAAGCCATCGTGGTCCCGCTTTTTGGGCGGGTATCTCATGAGCAGGACCTCGAAGGTAATTACCACCCGATGTGGACGGACTGGCAAGCGATTGTCGGCGTGCCCCACGACATGCCCGTTGTTGGTTATGAAGGTGAAACCGTCAATTACTTGCGACTCTATTCGGCACGCGGATCGCAAGAGTTTGACATGGAATTCTTTAACGAAGGCGATTACATCAAAGCCGTTGAGGCAAAAATCAAGGGTGAAACCATTTCCAAAGTTCTTTACCCTTCGGATGCAGTGGAGCAGGGCCGCGAGCTTCGTTTGATTCAGGAATATTTCATGGTTGCATGTTGCATCCGTGACATGATTCGGCGGCATGAAAGATTGCACGGTGGAATCGAGTCGCTTCCCGAGTACGCTGCCGTGCAGCTTAATGACACCCATCCGGCACTGGCGGTCGCGGAGCTAATGCGAATGCTGGTCGACGAGAAGGACTTCTCATGGGAGCAAGCTTGGAACATCACCACGGAAACCCTGGCCTACACCAACCACACACTTTTACCGGAAGCGTTGGAGAAGTGGCCGGTCGACCTGGTAGCCAAAGTGTTGCCGCGCCACTTGGATATCATTTTCGAAGTCAATCGGCGCTTCCTTGAGGAAGTTTCTGCGCAGTACCCTGGCGACAACCAGCGTTTGCAGGATATGTCGATTTTCGAAGAATCCGAAAACGGCGGGAAACAAGTTCGAATGTGTAACTTGGCGATCGTTGGCAGCCACAGTGTGAACGGAGTCTCGGCACTTCATTCAGAATTGGTCAAATCAAATCTGGTTCCATTCTTCTATCAGCATTCTCCGACAAAATTCAATAACAAGACGAATGGAATCACACCGCGTCGCTGGTTGCTTCAATCGAATCCCGGGCTTTCAAATCTGATCACAGAGACGATTGGTTCCGAGTGGATCACGAATCTTGATCAACTCCAGGCTTTGGAAGGTTTCGCGGACGACGCAGGGTTTCAAGCGGAATTTCGCCGGACAAAAGCCGATTGCAAAGAGCGATTGGCCAAGGTGATCCAGCAAACGACGGGCGAAGTCGTCAATCCCGGGTCGATGTTTGATGTCCAGATCAAGCGAATCCACCAATACAAAAGGCAGCTCCTGGCGGCCATTCGAATTGTCCAGGAATACCTGGCAATTGTCGAAGACGGCAAAATTCCCCATTGCCCGCGTACTTACATTTTTGCCGGCAAAGCCGCGCCTGGTTACTGGGCAGCCAAGCAAATCATCGGACTGATCAATCACATTGCAAAGGTCGTAAACAACGACCCCAAAGCAAACAAGTGGATGAAGGTTGTTTTCATTCCCAACTATCGGGTCAGTTTGGCGGAAAAGATCTTTCCGGCGACGGAACTGAGCGAACAGATTTCGACCGCGGGCTATGAGGCTTCGGGAACCGGCAACATGAAATTCATGTTGAATGGTGCTCTGACCATGGGAACGCTGGATGGAGCAAACGTCGAGATGCGAGAAGAGGTGGGCGATAACAACATCTTCATTTTTGGAATGACGGCAGAACAAATCGAAGACTGGTATCGAAGCGGCGGCCGACAACCCATCGAATTCTACCATCGAAATGCTCAAACACAAAGATTGTTTGATGCCTTGCGTGGCGACCGATTTAGCCCGGGCAATTCGGGCCAGTTCGCTTGGGCCTTCGACATGCTGGTCGAAAATCACGATCCATATTTTCACCTTGCGGATCTTGAAAGCTATTCAGCGGCTCAGGATGGCGCGAGTCGACTTTACGCGGATCGCCAAGCCTGGACCAACAAGGCAATTATGAATGTCGCCCGATCAGGCAAGTTTTCGAGCGACCGAACGATCAGGCAATACGCAACTGAGATCTGGGGCGTTTAAGAATCAGTTCATCGGCGAGGCATTCGCGACGCTACTTATCAAATAAAAACAAAAAGAATCATCCAATAAATCGGGGCAGAAATATGAAAGTCACATTCGTAGGGACAGGCTACGTAGGTCTGGTAACCGGAACTTGCTTTGCGGAAGTTGGAAATGAAGTCGTCTGCGTCGATGTGGATCAAAGCAAAATTGACGGGCTGAAAGTCGGCAAACTTCCGATCTACGAACCCGGCCTTGAAGAACTGGTGCTTTCGAACCAGGAGAAGGGCCGCCTTTCGTTCACGACCGATTTGGATTCGGCGATCGCGGAAAGCCAAATCGTTTTCGTTGCGGTTGGAACACCCCAACGAGAAGATGGCGCGGCGAATCTTCAGTATGTTTGGAGTGTAATCGACGAAATTCGAGAGAAGGCGACGGAAAGCAAGCTTGTCGTGATCAAGTCAACGGTCCCGGTCGGCACCAATGCTCGCGCATTCAAGCGTTTGAACGAAGGCAATCCGATTCAGCACTCGGTGGCCAGCAATCCGGAGTTTTTGAGAGAAGGCTTGGCAATTGGCGATGCCCTTGAGCCGGATCGTGTCGTTTGTGGGATTGCGGATCAGCGTTCAGAAGATTGGCTATCCGAACTCTATCAGCCATTCTCCAGTCAAGGTGTGCCCGTTTTGTTCATGAAATGGGAAAGCGCCGAAATGACCAAGTATGTCGCGAACTGTGTCTTGGCGACAAAAATCAGTTACATCAACGAGATGGCGAACATGTGTGAGTCAGTGAAAGCTGACATTAACGACGTGCGGCAGGGAATTGGACATGACAAGCGGATCGGCTTCCAGTTTTTCATGCCGGGAGTTGGTTACGGCGGTTCATGTTTCCCAAAGGACGTACGTGCGATGAAGTCAATGGCTCGCGAACGCAAAATGCCGATGCGAATCCTCGAAGCGGTTGACTATGTCAATGAAGAACAAAAGCGAGTCGCCTTTAACAAGCTGAACAGTGCATTCAACGGACACTTGAGTGGTTCGCGTATCGCCGTGTGGGGACTGGCATTCAAACCGCAGACAGATGACATTCGCGAAGCACCTGCGACCGTTCTCATTCGTCAACTCTTGGAAGCCGGTGCGGAGATTCATTGTTACGATCCGGAAGCAATGGAAAATGTTCGAGAGGTTTTCAGCGATCGGATCGAATATCACACGGACAAGTATGCGGCGTCGGACCGCGCGGATGCTTTGGTCATCATGACCGAATGGGACGAATTCAAAGAAGCCGACATCCAGCGACTTCGCAGCGAAATGAACGGGAATGTGATCGTGGACGGTCGGAACCTGTTTGAACCTGAAGACGTTGCCAAAAACGGTTTTGTATACAACAGCATTGGACGCACCCAGGCGTTTCCGGGATTTACCGTCAGCCTGGAAACGGAACTGGATTCCTCCCAATGCGAAGGGCAGGAAGTTTAGCAATCGGCTTTGCCAATGGATTCTGTTTCATCGCGTAAAGAAATTAATTTTGTCGGGGAAAAAATGAACACAATTCTGGTCACAGGCGGCGCCGGTTTCATCGGTGGTTGTTTTGTGCGGATGGCCGTTGGCGGTGGTGACACAAAGGTCATCAATGTCGACAAACTCACTTATGCTGGGAACATGGATTCGCTCGATTCCATTTCCGGGAATGATAACCACGTCTTTGTCCAGGGAGATATTGGCGATCGCGAACTGATGGATCGGTTGTTAGCAGAACATCGTCCAAATGCCATCATCAACTTTGCAGCGGAGTCGCATGTCGATCGTTCGATCGATTCACCCGCGGAGTTTTTGCAGACAAATGTCGTGGGCACATGTTTCCTCTTGGAATCGGCACGCGACTATTGGAAAAATCTGGTCGGCGAAGAACAAAATCGCTTTCGGTTTTTGCACGTTTCGACGGATGAAGTTTACGGTTCGCTTGGCTCGACGGGTTTGTTTACCGAGACGACCAGCTTTTCGCCAAATTCACCTTATGCGGCATCGAAGGCCTCCTCGGACCATTTCGTGCGAGCCTTCCACAAGACCTATGGTCTGCCAACGCTGACAACCAACTGCTCAAACAACTATGGGCCGTTTCAGTTTCCTGAGAAGCTGATTCCGCTGATGATTCTGAATGCGGTCGAAGGGAAGCCGATGCCGATTTACGGTGACGGTAACAACATTCGAGATTGGTTATTCGTCGAAGACCATTGTCGCGCCATTGATCTGGTTCTCGAGCGAGGTCGGGTGGGGCAAACCTATAACATTGGGGGTAATTCGGAACGAACGAACCGCCAGGTCGTTGACAACATCTGTGAGATTATCGACGAAATGTGTCCTGGCCTGCCGCACGGGAAGTGTAAAAACTTGCTTGAGTTTGTTGAGGATCGACCGGGGCATGACCGTCGATACGCCATTGACGCACGGAAAACACGCGAGGAAATCGGGTGGCAGCCGATTCAAACCTTTGAACGGGGACTGGAAGCCACCGTTGCCTGGTACTTGAGCAACGCCCGTTGGGTCGAAGGCGTTACGTCTGGTAGCTACCAACGTGAACGTATCGGATTGAATGAAGCAAAGCCAGTGATCGCATAACGATTGAGGGGTGTACCATGCGAACAACCAAGCCATCCTTTTTTGAAAGAATCGTTGAAAGCACTCAGTCAGAGATTGAAGGGGTTGTTATCAACGAGCTAGGAAAGCACGACGACCAACGGGGTTGGCTCGTGGAACTTTTCCGCAACGATGAATTGCCGAATGCCAATTGCCCGACGATGGCCTATGTCAGTGAAACCAATCCAGGTGTCGCACGGGGCCCTCACGAGCATGTTGAGCAAAGCGATTACTTTGCATTCATCGGACCGGGCAGTTTCAAGCTTTACCTTTGGGACGCTCGAGAGGACTCGCCTACTTACCTGACGAAGCAAACTGCGGTCCTGGGCGAGGAGTGCCGCGCAAGTGTCATCATTCCACCCGGAGTGGTACACGCCTACCGCAATGTTTCCGAAAAACAGGGCTGGGTGTTTAACGCACCCAATCAACTCTATGCGGGCGAAGGGAAAACTCAACCGGTTGACGAAATCCGACACGAAGACATCGAAGATAGCCCATACGTTCTCGACTAACGGCTTGAACTACTCGACGCTCCTGCGTCACGTTTCCTCCGCCGTCGTCGCCAAATACCCGATGGGGCAGACACAAATTCTATTTGTGCTGGGTGTTTGCGACGCGGCTCGAGGAACGGAATCAAAAGAATGGTGGCGGCCGTTCCAGCACAAAGGGTTGCAAACAACCGTTCTTTGTTGAATCCGATCGAGATGGCCCGCGATTGAGATTGCCGAAGCAAAAGAAATGTATTGAAAACGATCACCTTGGCGGTCCCACCCTGACAAAACCAACCGCTCGCGCTTCGTGCTCGTATACGGTGCCCGTACCTTTCGTTCATACAAGCTCGAAGCGCAAGCGAGTGTTTCCCTGGCCGCCAGCGAGTGTTTCCCCGGCCACAAGCGAGTGTTTCCCCGGCCGCAAGCGAGTGTTTCTCCGGCTCCAAGCGAGTGTTCCTCGGCCGTTGGAGCCAGGTAGAATTCGAACAGAGGTGGCTTAAGAATTCGCCGTTCTAGCAAGTTGCCATTGCTCGACAACCTGGGCCCCAATTGTTCGCGGTTCCCTGTCTGCAATGGAATTCGCTTGGTTCGAGAAACCATCATTTTGGTTCAAGAACCGTGAGGCAAATTGAACAATTTGAATGATGGACAGCGAACTCGCACACTCGCTGGATTCGTTTTGGTGGGCAACGGCTTGAGCCACACCCAATGGAAAACCCAATCGCAAAAGCGCTCTGGCCGCCAACTTATTGCCCAATAGCTTATCGTTATCACGCGGATCGGTGGACTGGCTATCCAGTTGAAAAACATGGCCGAATTCCAGGAGCAGACCGGCTGTTTCCGCGATATCGATGGCTTCCGGGTTATCCAACTCCTGGTTGGCAATGCGACTGACAATATCACTTGCGATCAGGCCGCGCTTGAGCAAATTGGCAACGCGTGAATGATCGTTTGCGGAGCGATTCATCAATAAAAATGTCAAAGCCGCAAGGACAAAACGCTTTTGCCGCTGAGGCGAAAGAGTCACTTTCAACTCTTCAACATCGAAAATATTTCTCGTTGAAGCTTCCATGAAAAGCTCAAAAAGCAGCTCGTTTTTCTCAATTTCAGTACGAAGATCGTCCGAGTTGGACTCGTTTTGGTTGACGAATTGCAAAGTCGCTTCCAATTCAGGCATTGAGTCCCAAGCCGGGAGTTCGTGGTTCAATTCCGGGGATTCGGCAATGAAGTCCTTTAAATGGAGCGCGTTGGTAATCGTTTCCGTCAACTCCGATTGGTTGCATGGTTTTGAAAGGCAAACGTGGGAAGGGCTAACCAACTGGAAAATGGATTGATCGTCTGCCTGGCCGGATAAGACGATTCGAATTGTTTCGGGATTTGTTCGCCGAGCATGGCTTAACAATTGGCTGCCGTTCATCTTGGGCATGCGAAGATCAGAGCAGACAACATCGACGGGATTGGAGGCCAAAAAATCGCAAGCCTCGTCTCCTTTTTCAAAGAATCGCATCGCCCAACGGTCCTTTTGGCGGCGCAGCAACCTTCGAAGTCCTTGAAGAATGAACGAATCATCATCAACAAATACGATCTGTTTTTTCACGAGAGAATTCCCATGCTGGATCGATAGAAAATTCAAGCTGGGTGCTGCCGGCCTTAGGCTTGCTCGGCCAGTTTTTTCAGATTGTCGACCAGTCGGTTGACTTCCGATTCGAGCTTGGGGAAATGCTCTTTCGCATCATCGATTCGAGCCTCTCGCCCCGCGCTTTCGATTTCCTTGGCGATAGTCACGGCGTAGGAGCCGTAGAAGTTGCTAATGGCGCCCTTAAACTGATGGGCGATTTCCCGAACCTCGGAATGGTCACCAGATTGGATCGCTTGTTCAAGCTGTCCAATTTGGTCGGGGTAGTAACTGTCGAAGATTTCGACGAGCTCTTTGAGTACAGCGAGATCCGAATCAATGTGTGCCATAAGACCCGGAACATCGATGACATTTTTGTCGACTTGGTCCAGTTGCATTGTGCCCCTCAATTCTGAACTGGGAAAAATTTTCCCTTCGGAAAACTTCCTGTTGGTATTTTGCCGGATTTCAAAAACTCAATTCTGAACCGTGCTCGCCGAAGTAAATCGGGCTGCAAAAGTATAGGTTGCCGCTTGTTACGAGGCCGAACCAATTGAACGTTTTTTCATTTGAATTCGTGATTGGAGAAGCTATACAACTTTGTTGAATTCTGGGAACGCGTTCATCGAAGCGAAAGCGCAACGGGGCAGGCATGATTGAAGTAATCGACAATGTAATCGTCATTGGGCACCACAATCCGGATACGGACGCGGCGGCGGCTGCC
This sequence comes from uncultured Pirellulaceae bacterium, assembly GCA_964434955.1. Classification (GTDB taxonomy): domain Bacteria; phylum Planctomycetota; class Planctomycetia; order Pirellulales; family Pirellulaceae; genus JANQLU01. Next base: position 939 of record CAYSXI010000214.1, on the reverse strand, counting down.
AGCGGTTACGCGGAGTTTCTTAATCGAGTCTGGCGCTACGATCGCCATGCGCTTGGAGCGATACCAGGTGAAATGACTCCGCAGGCGCGCTATGTTTTTGAGCGGGCCAAAATTCCGGAGCCAATCCTGGTCGACAATGTTGCTCCAAGGGTCGGGCATGTGATGAATCGAGCTCCCGTCAAGTTTCACGTGGACGATCGAATCGGTGCGGCCATCGAAAAGCTGATTCGCAAAGACTTGAGTATGCTTCCGATTGTGGATGATGGAAACAGACTTCAAGGTGTATTCAGTCATCGCAGCGAAGCCGCCAAATACTTGATGGGTTTTGACCCCACGCCCCTTTGGGGCACTTTGCTGGAAGTCTCGGATCTATTGAGCATGCCCGGTGTTGAAGTATTGAAACTGGGAAAAGCCGATTGCGCTGGCAACTTGGTCATCGCCTTGGACGGAAATGGCCAGTGGACCAAAGATCTTGTCGGCGGAGACGTCGTCGTTTGCGGAAATATCGATGCTTTACACCAGATTCCAAATGATAAGCAGCCGGGGTGTGTCGTGATCACCGGTGCTGGCTGCGTTGAAGACAATGCTGACGAATTTGTCGTCGACGAGGAGATCACGATTCTACGATATCAACCGTCGGTCGCCGAATTCTTAAGATATTTGGCGCTGCACATTCGGTTGGGGGCTTTGGAAATGCCAACTGGAGCTTGTGTTGGCCAAATGGACAAGATCGACGATATCCGAAACTTGTTTGGCGAAAGTTATCATGCGCTTCCCGTGCTTGACGAACATGGAAAATTAGAAGGAATTGTTTCTCGTGGCGACATCCAGCGTCAAAACTGTTGCCAGGTGATCTTGGTGGACCATTTCGAATACCCCCAAGCCGTTCCTGGGATCAACAAGGCGGAGGTGCTTGAGATTCTTGATCATCATCGGGTG
>CAYSXI010000213.1:0-8437 GCA_964434955.1 uncultured Pirellulaceae bacterium | reverse complement strand
CTTGGGCGGAGTCGCCGGCCACGCGGGTCTATTTGCAAACGCGAATGATTTGGCAAGGTATGCACAGATGATTGTTGCGGGCGGCCGGGCTGGGGAGCAGCAGATCTTTCAACCCGAAACCCTCGCCAAAATGATGAAGCCTCACCGAGTCGCCGGTGGTGTCCGGGCGCTCGGATGGGATATGCAAACCGGTTTTTCTTCGAATCGAGGAGATCTGTTTTCAAAACGCGCCATCGGCCACGGCGGGTTTACCGGTACGGGAGTTTGGATCGACCCGGAAACCGGGATTTACGTCATCTTTCTCAGCAGCCGTTTGCATCCGGATGGTAAAGGCTCTGTCAATCGATTGATCGGTCGCATCGGCACCGTCGCCGTCGCTGCTTTGGAGCGTCACAATCACGTAAATACTCCTCCCAATGTTGAAGTGAAAACGGGGCTTGATGTCTTGATTGAAGAAAAATTTCGCCGTTTGAAAGGCAAGCGAATTGGTTTGATTGCGAATCAAACGGCCATCTCGAGTCAGGGTTTGGACGCCGTGAAAGTTTTCGCGGAGTCGGAAGCCGTTGAACTCACCAAGATCTTTACCCCGGAACATGGTTTTGCGGCTTCGTTGGAAGGCCAGATCGCTGACGGCAAGGATCCCCGTTTTGAAATTCCCATCTTGAGTTTGTATGGAAAAACTCGAAAGCCAAATGCAAGCGATTTGACGGACGTGGATTGTCTCGTGTTTGACATCCAGGATGCGGGCAGTCGTTACTACACATACATCTCAACGATGTTTTTGGCGATGCAAGCGGCCGCCGAAAACGACAAAGAGTTTTTTGTTTTGGATCGTCCCAATCCAATCAATGGATTGGCGGTGGATGGCCCAAGCCTTGATGTTGGCCGGGAGTCGTTCGTGGGGATTTTTCCAATGCCAATTCGGCATGGGATGACCATTGGCGAAATAGCCCAAATGTTCAATGCGTCTTTCAAGAAGAAGTGCCGTTTGCGCGTGGTGAAAATGAAAAACTGGAAACGCGCTGCCTACTTTGATCAAACCGGCCTCAAGTGGATGAATCCGTCGCCAAATCTTCGAAACCTGGATCAGGCAGTGCTGTATTCGGGGATCGGGTTCCTGGAAACGACCAACTTGTCGGTAGGGCGAGGCACGGACGAACCCTTCGAAAAAGTTGGAGCGCCTTGGCTTGATGGAAAACGATTGGCTCGGAGTTTGAACGGGCTCAATTTGCCCGGGATCCGATTCATGCCAATCGAGTTTGTTCCTTCAGCGAGCAAGTTCAAGGGTGAGAAGTGCCACGGGGTTCAATTGTCGCTAACCAGTCGAAAGGATTTTCAGGCCTTTGAAACGGGCCTGGCGATTGCGGAACAACTTGTCGCGTCATTTCCAGAACAGTGGGAACGAAAATCATTGGATCGCCTGCTCGGCAACCGCCGTGTCTATGAAGCGATTGATCAGGGCAAGGACGCTGACTGGATTCGAGAACGTGTCAGGATGGATGTTGAAAAATTCAAGAAACAACGCGCGCCGTTTTTACTTTATGACGTAGATCGCTAGTTTCGAAACGATCTTATGCGGTCCAATTCCAATAGATGGCAAAGATTCCGAACGGGATGCACCAGTAGGCGAACCAATGAAACCGCCCACTGTCGAGGCATTGCAACAGAAATCTGAGGGATAGGATGCCAACGAGCATGGCGACGGCGCCACCCATGATCAAATGCGTGAGGGGTGCAGAGACTGCTTTGGCTTCGCCCATGAGCGTGGCAATTTCCAGGATGCCTCCGCCCGCGATTACCGGAATCGCCATCAGAAAAGAAAACGTTGCAGCCCGTTTTGCGGAAAGACGAAGTGCCATCCCGGTGGTGATCGTCAAACCAGATCGGGAAAGCCCCGGAAGAATCGCCAACGCTTGAGCGCAGCCGATCAGCAGCGCGCGACCGAGCGTAATTTCGGATAAGCCGGTTGGATTCGCTTCTTGTTCATTTTCTTTGTTGGCATTTTGAGCCCAACGCGTGCCGCAAATAAGAAGCAGGCCCGTGCCGATCAGCAAAAAACCGGCAAGCAAGGGACTGGCCAGCCAATGCTCGCAGTACTTTTTTAGGGGCACACCAACTAGTACGGCTGGAACGGTTGCCACTGCCAGATAGACAATTAATTTCCTGTCTTCCCGAAGGAGTTTTCGAATCCTGTCGAAGTAAATCACCACGATCGAGCCAAGTGTGCCGACATGCAACACGATATTCAGATCAGCGGCGTCCAATGATTCTTGCTTGCCTCCGAAAAGGGATGCGGTGACGACAACGTGTCCGCTGGAGCTAATTGGGAGAAACTCTGCGACCCCCTGAATCACGGCAAGTGTAAAGATTTGAAAATAGGCCAGGTCCATCTCTTTGCTCGTCGATTGAGGATCGATCTCTGATGTGCCCAACAGGGTTCTTGTCGTCTAAAAAGGACCGCTACACATGATTTGTGGATATCCCATCGTCCGAGGTTGCGGCCGCGGTGGTTTCGCTCGCCGTTCCTTGAAACTCAACAGCGACGATTGAAAGGTCATCCTGTTGGCCAAGGTCGCCCGCGAATACTTCGACATCATGATTAAGTTGGGCGATCAACTTCTTGATGGGTGTATCTTTGGTTTTTCGCAGGATATCGATCAACCTGTCGATCTCAAACCTCTCACCGCTTGGGCTCGCTGCCTCGAGAATGCCGTCGGTGTAAACAACAAGCCGGTCCCCCGCTTGCAGTCGGACCGTTTGCGTTTCGTATTCCATGCCCTCATCGAATCCGATCGGGAAGCCATCGGCGGCTAACTGTTTGATGGTGCCATCGGCCGACATCACGATTGGGCTTGGGTGACCTGCTCCGCAGTAGGACAACTCGGACGTTTCTGTATCGATGACGCCATAGACAGCCGTAAAGTATTCTCCATCCTCAATTTTCATCGGAAATCTTTGATTGACTTTCGTAAGGACTCGCCCGGGATCCGAGAAGAGTTCGATCGGATCGTCATCCCCGTCGGTTTGCAGTAGGCCGGCGTGGCTCAGGACCGGTGTCAGGACGCGGTGCAAGGAGACTGCCAGCAATGCGGAAGGTAAACCGTGTCCGCAGACATCCGCGACAAAAAAGCCAAAACGGGTGTCGGTCAATTTGAAAACATTGAGCGAATCGCCGCCCAGGTGATCACTGGGTTCGTAGGACCAGGCGCTATCGATTTGTGTTACGGCCGGGGGAGACTTGGGCAAGAGCGCGCGTTGTGTCTTGGCGGCTGCGTCCAAACCTTCTTTCATTTCGGAATTGGCCGATTCGAGTCGCTCCCGGGCTTCATCCAATTGACGAATTCGATTCTCCAGCGAGTTTTGCAGGTCAAGAACTCGCATGCCGGAGTAGATGCGCCAAGTCAATTCGGCGCGATCGAATGGCTTGGTCATGAAATCGTCGGCGCCAGCCGCGAAGCCTTTTACCATGGCATCGCGATCGGTGGTGGACGTCAAAATGAGAACGAATGTGTAGTCGGCCGTTTCGTCTTGGCGGATTCTTTGGCAGAGGCCCAGCCCATCCAGCTTGGGCATTCGCCAGTCGGTGAGCACGAGCCTCGGGTGATGGGTCACGAAAAGCGACCAGGCCTGTTCTCCATCTTCGGCAACAAGAACTTCGTGTCCTTTTTCTTCAAGAAACCGTTTCAACAACTGCCGAGTGATTGGATCATCATCGGCAACCAACACGGTCGTCGGCTCGGATTGTAGATCGGCTAACTTGTTCTTGTTATGGAAAAACATTGCGTGCTGCCCCAGCGATTCATAAGCCAAGCCTCAGACGGATTGGCTTATGAAACATTGCTTTCCAAAAGCAGTAAGGGAAATCAATTCTGCGTCAGCTCGGAAACTAAATTGAAATAGCGCGATTGAAACAATGGATTTGATAAAACAGAATTCCGCGAAATGAAATGCGGAAAAAATTTCATAGTTCAATCGACCCAAGGAGCGGAGCTTCCAGTTTCTCGAGGGCAGCGACGACTTTGCCGGCGCCCGATTGGACACGGATCGTCGGGTCGTAGGCGAAGACGATCGAATCGGCGTAGGCGGAAAGAACTTCCACTTCGGTTGGGAACATAGCACTATGGCAGAGAAGCAGAGTAATGGTGTATCGCTCGCGGATTCTCTGGATTCCGTCCGTCATTCGAATCGTGCAAAGTACTTCGTCGGAATCACTCAAACCGGGCAGAATACAATCCACGCCCGGGATGCCGGTTTCAAGGGTAACGTCTTCCAGCTGATCGAACCGAAAAGTCAGCCAGTCTCTCAAGCCCGGGAGGTAATTGTCTTGCGTTTCGTCATCGAAAATAAGTTCGGAGTCGACGATTTGCTGTGCCACGGCTTCTTTGTCAAGCAAATCCGCAAATGGTCCCAAACCATCGCCGGCCGGTCGGGCGTCAAGGATCAAAACCCGCTCGTCACGTGCAGCGAAGCATTTGGAAAGGTCGAGAATTAACTCGTCGAGACTTTCGGGATCCTCGAAATTTGAAACCAGAATGACGGATCCGGGGTCGGGCACTTCTCTTCGAAGTTTTAGACCCAGGCGTCGGACAGGTTCGGGGTAATCAAGTTGGCGTCCGCGATATTGGGTACGGCCGGAGAAGGGTGGATCTTGGATGTCATCATCCCGTTGAATCGAAGCCTGGCTTTCTTGTTCGTATTCAACGCCGTCGGATTCCGATTCGTATGATGAAGAACCTTCGTTTTTCGCAGGCAAAATCGTTTCCGAGTTCGCGCCGGTCTTGCGTTGAGTGTTTACCGAGGCAGCTTGATTGGCAACCACATCGGGTTGATCCCGGCGATTGTTTTCTTCTTGGATTTCCAATGAATAACGGACCATCGGCTTAAGGCCCATCATTTCAATTTGCGCGTCGGGCGGAATAATGCCCTCGCGAAAAACATCGTAGGCCGTGATGGTTGAAAGGGTTAACAGAAGCACCGCGGCGACGATCGCAAGAAACATTTTCTTTCGATTGCTGCTCAGCGGTTCGGCGCCGGTGGATACTGGGCTGACGATCGTAAACTCGGTTGGGCCCATTGTGGCGACTTCGCGAAAAAGCGACGCCTTGCGTTCAACCAGCAGGACTTCCTGATGCAGCGTTTCAATATCGTCTTCGAGCGACGTTAACTCACCGCGGAGTTTTTGATAAGTGGCGACTTGGGCATTGGCTCGTGAAAGTTCGGCTTCGATCTCGAGCAGCGTCCTTTGGCCGTGCGCGATGTCCAGTTGTTTCTGTAGCTTCTTGGCCAGGATTTGTTGAATGATCGGAGAGCCACGTTTTGTAACTTTGTTTTTCGGGACAACCAGTTTATCCAATTCCTCGAGCTCTGTTTTCCATTTGAGAATCTTTTCGTTTTCAGCGATCCTGGCGATCAAGCTTTCGAGTTCGCTACGAATGACTTCCAGTTTGCTGTTGGCAATGAGCTTTTTGTCAGCCAATCTTTTCGCACGTTCGTATTCTCGCCTTTTGACAATAATCTGAGCCCGGATTTCAGCGATTCGTCTTTCTTCGGCAATCAATTCGCGCAGGCGATTTTGCCTTCGGCGGTTATCGGCCAACGACTCACTGGCGGCCTCGAATTTCTGGTTTTGTTGAGCCTCTTCTTCTTCCTCTTTTTTGACATTGTTGATATGGTCATCCAGCATCTTGATCTGGTCTTTGAAACTTTCTTCGTCGCGCTTGATTTTTGAGGCCTTGGTTTCCAGGTCCAGTATTTTGGCCAACAAGAGATTCAAATCCTGCTTGTAGTCGACGATATGATTGTCGCGAGTAAAATCGCGATGCCGAATTCGAGCGGCTTCCAAGCGGTTTCGTGTTCCGGCAGCCATTTGTTGGGCCGATTCAAGTGACGCTTGCGCAATCTCCTGTCGGATTTTGGCAACGTGACGTGGAAAGGTTTCCGTAAGCTGTTCAAGAATTTGGACCGCCTCATTTTGATCACCCCAGTCCAAGGTGACGAAAACCGTATTCTGTTTTCGTTGCGTTTCGACTTTCAATGCCTTTGCCAAGAGCGGAGTTGGCAAATCGAGGCCCAGCTCATCTTTGATTTCGTAAAGGACAGGCCGCGAAGTCGCGAGGCCGCTTACGTTGGCCAGTTCCAGTGTGTCACGCATGGACGCTATGTCGTTGTCAACGCTGGGCGCGGTGTACAGGAGCAGGCATTGGGCCCGCCATACCTTTTCCGTCAATGGTTTGGAGCCGAAAGCACCAGCAATGAACGCGATAACGCAAGCAAGCCCGATCGGTAGCCAGCGTCGGCGCAATATCGACCACACAATCCGAAGCATCAATGGGACGCCAAATGATTTACCGGTTTTTGTCGTGGTCTCGTTCATGATTTGATTTCCGAGGGCAGCCTATCCGGTTGATGATTTGGATGAATGAGGAGCAAGTCTTGCAACGTGGGAACTGGGCCGGCTGTTGCGGCGAGATTGCGAGATCGTTGGGATTCGGCTGGCAGGAAGTTTCGCCAGACATTTTTTGAGTCGTCGCGTAACGCCGAACAATTCGAGACGCTCAAAGGTCCGGCCAAGTTGGCAGATCAATTCCAGCCCGCGAGAATCGGCGAATTGGACGCAAGAGACGTCCATTTCAATCTTACGATTCGGTTTCGCCAGAAAATCGGCGCAGGCATTTAGGGCCGCGCATGCACGACTATCAAGACATTCGTGAACGATCTTGATTCGGAGCTTTTCGTGGTTGTCGATTTCGATCTGAAACATTTGAGTTGACTGCGGTGACTCTAGCGGCTGTGGGTCAATTCCAGAGACATGGGTTTAGCGCACTTGGCAAAAACATTCATTCCAAGTTGGGGAGTTGCGGCCTGCTTGGCTTCCAAGCCAAGGACCTTGGCAAGAACGGCTTCCACCGTTTTTGCGGTGTTTTGCCATGAAAGGTTTTCATAGGCGTATTTTTGGGCAGCCTTGGCGGACTGTTTTCGAAATACTTCGTCTTCGATCAACTTTGCGAGGCCGCGTGTCCAGGCGTTGAGACGATCGTCTCCTACGATGTATCCGCCTTTGCCTTCTGCAAGAAGGATCGGGATGTCGCCTTGTCGACTTGCCAGCGTGGCACAGCCGGCGGCCGCGTATTCCAGGATCTTGAGTGGGCAAAAATAGAACTTGCCGTCCATCTGGGAATGCGGTGCCACGGCAATATCCATTAGTGAGAGATACTTGCTCATTTCTGAGGAAGGTTGCCTTCCGGCAAAAACGACGGGTACATCACCCTTAACGGACCTCTCGACGCGACTTCTTTCTGGGCCATCTCCAACGAGAAGCCAACAAACGTTCTCATAACGACGCGACCATTTCATCAGTTCAAGGAGACGATCAATGCCGTGAAACATCTTGAACGTGCCCTGGAAACCGATCACGATCTTGTTTTGAAGTTGAAGTTCACGACGTAGGCGACTCAACTCGGAACCGTCCAGAGATTTGAATTTGTCGAGATCGACACCGTTGTGGGCAACGGAAACTGGAGTTGCCATAGGGTATTGCTCGAGGATAGCGCGGGCCGGATTGCTAACCGTGATAATGGCTTCGCTTTTTTCCAAGCCCCAAAGTTCAAGTTTTTCGACAAGTCCTTTCGGATGCCAACGATTGGCGTCGTTAAACATCCGTGTCTCGTAGGCAACGGGTGCATCAGCATAGGTGACGATGGGTAACCCAAGCTCACTTGCCGCCTGGGCTTGTGACCAGCAATAAGCATCTTGACGTGAAAGAACAATATCAGGGTCGAAGCTTCGTAGTACTTCGTGATCTTTGTTTCTCCAGCGACGGTTTCGCAACATTGCTTTGGCGAACCAAAGTTTATTTTTGATACGCGTTTTGAGCGGTGCGTTAGTCGTTTTGTTCGCATCTTCGGCCGAACCCGCCCCTTGCTGGAATCCGGCTTGGCCATCAAGTTCTGAACCGTGGACCAATACCTCATGGCCGAGGATTCGGAGATTTGCAGCAATCTGTTGAACCATCTGAGCGGCCGGGTGGGCCGGGTCGTTCAAATAGTGGCCGTAGAAGATCTTCATGATGTCCATCCCCCGCAAACGTCTTTGAAAAGTGCGCGCAATAGAAACGTTCCGTTTCGCCAATACCTTCCTGCCAATCGATTGGGTTCCTGCGCCATTCGATAGAACCATTCCATTCCTGTTTTCTGCATCCATCGTGGCGCCCTCGCGACGCCGCCAGCGACGAAGTCGAAGGAAGCACCGATCTGAACGCAAACGGGTGCACCGATTTCCTGGTGGTTCTCGGCCATCCAAAATTCTCCTTTGGGTTGGCCGAAGGCCACGTAGACGATGTCTGCCTTCGAGTTGCGGATGCGTTGATTCATTTCCTGTTGTTCTTGTTTTGTAAGAGGTCGGAAGGGTGGCGATTCGACTCCGGCGACCTGGAGTTGCG
>CAYSXI010000212.1:0-8456 GCA_964434955.1 uncultured Pirellulaceae bacterium | reverse complement strand
GGCAGACCATTTCTGAGAAGATCGATGCGGCAGACGTTGTCGTTATTGGCGTGTTGAAAAAATTGCCCAAGCACGACTTGCTCGGAAACAGCGACGAACTACCCAAGGGGACTTTCGAAATTGAGAGCGTCATACGGGGCGACAAATACGTTGGCAAAGGCGACAAATTTGAAACGTTGCTGGTCGGCCGCTACGAGTTGGATACGCCCTTCATGATTATTGGTGTCGACGCGCCGACGATCGCCTGGTCGACGCCCATGAAAATGACCCAGGATTCGTTGAAGTATCTTGATGAGATCTTGAAGCTGCCCAAGTCGGGCGGAAAACGATTGACGTTTTTTCAGGACTACCTGCAATCCGAAGACTCAATGCTTGCTTACGATGCGTTTGATGAATTCGCTCGAGCCCCTTATGCGGACTTGATTGAAATGAAGGACGCAATGAAACGGGATGAATTGATCAAGTGGATCAAGGACCCGGAAATTCCCGTGACGCGTAAGCGACTTTATTACACCATGCTCGGTGTTTGCGCGACGGAAAAAGAGATTTCTTTATTCGAAGAGATTCTGAAGTCCGGTGATCGCAAGCGCCAGCGCGGACTGGATGCTTTGGTTGCCTGCTATTTGAATATCAAGGGCAAGGATGGACTCAAACTGATCGATGACGAGTTTCTGAACAACAAAGATTCCGAGTATGTCGATGTATTCGCCATCATATCGGCTTTGCGATTTCACGGCTCGGAAACGGACAAGATCAAACGCGAAGAATTGGTGAAGTCGATGCGTCTGGTTCTAAATCGTCCCAAGATGGCCGATATGGTCATTCCTGACCTGGCTCGCTGGGAAGATTGGTCGGTAGCCGGCCGATTGGTCGAGATGTTCAAGAAGCCTCCCAAGGAAAGTTCGAGTTTCATTCGAGTTCCCATCGTCAGTTATTTGTTGGCCTGCCCTAAGCCCGAAGCGAAAAAGTATATCGAGGAGCTTCGCAAGATTGACGCGGAGTCCGTGCTTCGCGCAGAGAAGATGTTGCAATGGGAAATGGGGTTGGAAGAAGACGACGACGAAGACGACGAAGTCGAGTCACTGGATTTCAAGAAGCAGGCAGAAGAGGAAGGTGCTTCTGACGAAAAAGCTCAAGAAAAATCCACGGGCAACGGAAACGATAAGGATGGCGGGGAAAAGAATGCTTCCGCCTCAAACGACTCGGTCAGTTTGACGACGCCCGTCAAATTTGACACAGACGAAAATTCCAATACGACTCCATCTTTTCCATCTGGAAACGGAACAGATTGGTTATCGGCAAATCAGGATTCCGTGCCACAATTTGAAGAAGGTGTGAATTCCGAAATCCGAAAGGACGAATCTGCCATTGGGGAGTCGGTCGAGAAGGTACTTGCCGATGATCGAAAATCGTTGAATGACGGGAAGGATTCGCGGGAAAACACCGGGCAAAAGCAAACGGTGATCGTTCCCGTGACCGTCGACAAGCAAGACTCGGAATCTTTCGTTTCGACACCCGTTTCCGGAGCGGCAGCTCCGGTGAACTCAGAACCGAGAGAGGCCGTAGAAGAAACCGTGGCCACTCCGGTTGCGTCCAGCAGCTGGGAGGCGACCGCGGCAGTTGTCGTCATTCCCATGGCGATTTGCATGTTTTTATTTCTATTGTCCTGGTCCGTGATCAATGGTTGGTTCGAACGATTGATCTACTGATCATTCGTTGAGGAATCACAAATGAGCCTAGCCGACATGGAAACCGCAGATCCGGAACAGAAGCGGACTGCCCGAAACAGCAATTCATCTCAGAAGAAAGAGCCAAATAAGTTGTCGAACATGGATAATCAAAAAGAGGGCGATTATCGAGCGATTAGCAAGACGGCAGTTTTGTCACTCGTGTTTGCGATCTTCGCATTCGCGGTCGTGACGCTCGTATTCGTTGCTCCCGAGGTTGCAATGATGTCGGGGACGATTGCAATCTTTGGATGCCTGTTTGGCGGATACGCGTTATACAATATCAATCGTTACCCGGATGAACTGCTCGGGGCCAAACCGGCCAAGATTGGTTTCATCGGTTCGATTGTCTTGCTCATTGGGAGCTTCGGGTTCTGGGGCTATGTGTATTCGACGGAAGTTCCCAAGGATCACCAGCGAATCAGTTTCTCCATGCTGAAACCCGACAAGCGGAAGCAGGAAAAATTCGCAGCCGTTGCCGAAGAACTCGATGGCAAAAAGGTCTTTATCAAGGGATTCGTACGGCCAAGTGATCGAAAGACCGGATTGGAAAAGTTTTTGTTGGTCGGGGACTTTGGCGATTGCTGCTTCGGCGGGAATCCGAAAATCACCGACGTTGTCGCCATCGATCTCGAGAACGGGCTAACCGCCGATTACTCCTTTCGAGTCCGCCGGATTGCCGGTACGTTTCGACTTAATCGCGACCGCCGTCCCGTTAACGAAGATGGCGTTCCGCAGGTTGTTTACTCCATTGAAGCGGATTACATCAAATGATGCGAACCTCGCCAGCCCCGTTTGAACGTTCAGCAGGATCACGCCGCATCTTGGGAAACGTCGCAGTCGGGGTGGTTCGCTTGGGGGTTTCCTGCTTGCTGCTGACCGTTGCCACGGCGTCACTTGCCGGTCAGGGAAAAGACATCAAGGATTTGACGTTTGATGATCTCAAATTCGAGATGAAAAAGGGCGAGCGATTCAAGGATTCGATGCTGACGCAAGACATCCTCGATCTTGAAGGTCAAGTCATTCGAGTCCGCGGGTTTATTCGTCCAAGTTTGAAGCAAAAAGGAATCGCGAAATTCGTTTTTGTCCGGGACAATCAGGAGTGCTGTTTTGGTCCGGGTGCGATGCTTTACGATTGCATTTTGGTTCAGGTCGAGAAGGGCAAGGAGTTGGATTTCACCGTTCGCCCAATCACGATCGAAGGCAAATTCTATATCAAGAAATTCAAGGGTCCTGATGATAAGGTCTGGGCCATCTTTCGAATGAGGGAAGCGCAGAAACGCTAGGCCAACGTCTTCTCCGGGGCGTCTCCAAAGTCGTCTCTGGGACTGGATTGGAATTGGTTTCATGGCTGCAGTGGACCGCCCTAGGAGTCGGTTGTTGGCGTTGATTCTTCTGCTAGGGATGTACGCGTTTCGAGCTGGAAATTCCGCAATTCTGACTGACGAATCTCTGGCCTGCTCCCGTTTGCTCCTATCGAGCGGCCTTGTGGATTGTTAAAATCTCGGTTTCCGAAAATCGATACGTTTTGAACCAAATCGGACCCCAAAAACGATGGTTGGGTTCCATTCGCAAGCTGCAAAGTCTTCATACACAGACGCTCGGCGGCTTCAATCAACGACTGAAAAGAATCGATGGCAATTTTTGACTGGGTAAGTCGCCGTATTTTCAATACGGTTCACCGCAACAACCTTGTATACAACACTTGTTGGGAAGATCCTCGACTTGATCGCGTCGCGTTGGACATTACGGACAACGATGAGATCATGGTTATCACTTCCGCCGGCTGCAACGCTTTGGATTACGCGCTGACGGCGCCAAGGAAGGTTCACGCGGTCGACATGAACCCGCGACAGAATGCTCTATTGGATCTGAAGATGGCCGCCATTCGCGAGTTGCCTTTCGATCAGTTTTTCAAGATGTTTGGTGACGGACACTTTCCGGAGATCAAGGAAGTTTACGCCTCCAAGCTTCGTTCCCAACTGCCCGAGTGGTCGCGTTCATTTTGGGATCGCAAGCTGAAGTGGTTCCGAAATCGAAAACGATCGTTCTACTATCGTGGAACCAGCGGCATGTTTGCTCGCATGATCCGTCGTTACATGGAGAAAGTCATTCGCGTGAAGCCTGCCGTCGACCGGCTTCTTGAATGCGATTCCGTTGAGCAGCAACAGGAAATTTACTCGAAAGAACTTTATCACCGTTTCTGGACGGGGCCGCTCAAGTTCACGATGAATCGCGACACGACGTTGAGCATGCTGGGTGTTCCCAAGGCACAGCGAAAGCAGATTGAAACGCAATACGAAGGTGGTGTCGTCAAATACATCCAGGATTGTATCGAGGCCGTCTTTGCAAAAATCCCGATCAAGGACAATTACTTTTGGCGGGTTTATATCCACGGTTGTTATACCCGTGAATGCTGTCCCGAATACCTCAAAGAAGACAACTTCATGAAGTTGAAAGAAGGGTTGGTTGACCGGGTCTCAACCAATACCGACAGCGTCCAGGGGTTCCTTGAAAAGTACGACGGCAAGATTTCGCGTTTTGTCCTGTTGGACCATATGGACTGGTTGAGCGACCACTTTTTCCCTCTCTTGGAATCCGAGTGGCAGGCGATTGTGAATACGGCCGCGGACAACGCTCGAGTCATCTGGCGTAGCGGCGGACTTCGAACGGACTTTATCAACCAGGTCCAGGTCCACCATGAAGGTGAGCTGAAAAAAGTCAATGAACTTTTGACGTATCACGAAGATCTGGCAGCCGAATTGCACCCCAAAGATCGCGTTCATACTTACGCGAGTTTCTACATCGCGGATTTGACCGCTTAATCAAGATTTCCGCGAAAGTGTGATTCTATGGGCCTGTTTGCCGACATGAAGATTCTTTATCACATGCTGCTTCGGCCAGTGCGTGGCAAGAATCATGCTCAACGGATGGAAAGTTTTTACGGTGGCCAAGCCGAAGGATACGACGATTTTCGGAAGCGACTGCTGAAAGGTCGAGAGGAACTGTACGCTGCCCTGCCCCGCCCCAAAGACGGTGTTTGGGTCGATATGGGTGGCGGCACCGGATCCAACATTGAATATCTGGCTGACGGAATCGACCAGCTCAAAAAAGTGTACGTTGTCGATCTTGCCACGAGTTTGTTGGGGGTGGCCTCGCGCCGCTTCGAGGAACGTGGCTGGGGCAACGTCGAGGCCGTCGAATATGATGCGACGAAGTTTGAGCCGGCAGAAGGATCGGCGGACGTCGTAACCTTTTCCTATTCGCTTACGATGATTCCCAATTGGTTTGCGGCCATTGAGAATGCCTACCGAATCCTGAAGCCGGGTGGAGTCATCGGCGTTGTCGACTTTTACGTGTCGCGAAAGTTCCCGGACGAAGGACTTCGTCGACACGGCTGGTTTTCACGAACCGTTTGGCCCAACTGGTTTGCGACGGATAACGTATTTCCCTCGCACGATCATCTGCCTTTTTTGCGACATCACTTTGAGCAGGAACAACTGGCTGAGAACAAAAGCAAGATTCCATACACGTTGATCCTTAAAGCTCCCTATTACCTGTTTGTAGGACGCAAACCCGCTTCGGACGATATCTCTTCTGAGCTTTCCTCCAGCGGTCAGGCTTGACCCGTCTATGTTTGCGAAATTTGATGTCGACTCACCGAGTGATCAGCAGGCGCTGCTCTCAGACCTCAAACCGCTTTGGAAGGAAGCCGACAAGCTTTGGGACGTGCAGCAGAATGAGCCGTCGTTCGAAGCCTACGTCAGCGCGGACTACGAAGAGGTCTTTCATTCGCTCGTGAAACTCAAAAAGACTTGCCACCGTTTTCTTGAGTTCGGCTCCGGACTGGGCATGGCAACGATCATGGCTAGCCGCATCGGGTACGAAGCCTATGGAATCGAGATGAAATCGGAGCTCGTTGATTATTCTCGGCAATACGCCGAAAAGTACGCGCCATCTGCCCTGTTTGCAACCGGCAGTTTTGTTCCATCTCAATTCGAACACGATCCCTCGAGGGGCGAAGAGTCCTATTGCACGGCAATCGACGAATTTTCCGCCTACGAAGAGCTGGAGATGGATCTCGATGATTTTGATCTCGTCTACGCTTACCCTTGGCCGACTGAGCATGAACTGTATCGAAACATCGTCAAGCAGTTTGCCAGTCCGCACTGCCAGCTACTAATCTACGATGCCCGTGAAGGTGTGCTGCTTTACTAGTTGCGTCCCAGTCACAAATCTTTGCTCAACTTGGATTAGAATGTTGGGCGAACTTCTTAAATTCATTGAGCTTCCAAGCCCAAGAGTCATCATGTTGAAAAATGGAATCCTGTTCGTCGCGTTGGTATCGCTTCTTGTTTTTGCGTTTTTGGGGCCGCACCAATCGGATACGGCGATCCCGATAATCCAAGAGGACTCGAGGGAAGGAAAGCCGCATGCGACTTCTGAGATCGAAGGCAAGTTCGTCACGATCAAACGGGTTTTTCCCCGTCTGCGTTTTGATCGTCCCGTGTTCATTACGGGTGCCGGCGATGGCAGTGGGCGACTCTTTGTCGTCGAGCAAGCGGGTGTGATTCGGGTTTTCGATCCGGCCGATCATCCCGATAAGGAATGGGACGAGCTCAGTGAAAAGCAGAAAGAAGCGACCAGTGAAGTCTTTCTCGATATCCGCGATCGCATCAGTCGCAAAGGGAACGAGGAAGGGCTGATCGGACTGGCATTTCATCCGGATTTTGAGAACAACGGGCAACTGCTGATCCATTATTCGTCGAGTGTCACGGACAATTTTGGAGTGGTAGCCAGGTTTCGAGTCGACAACGAAAACAAGAATCGAATGGATCCCAAATCCGAGGAGATTCTTCTCAGGCTTAAACAGCCCTATCGCAATCACAACGGTGGAACAATTGCATTCGGCAAAGACGGAATGTTATACATTTCGTTCGGTGATGGTGGATCGGCAAACGATCCCCACGGACACGGGCAGAATCTCGAAAGTTGGTTGGGGACCATTCTTCGAATTGACATCGACCACAAAGATGGCGATCAACCTTACTCCGTTCCCAAAGACAACCCGTTCCGCGCGGTTGAGAATGCGAAACCGGAGATCTGGGCATTCGGACTTCGAAACGTATGGCGATTCTCGTTTGACCGAAAAACGGGCGAACTTTGGGCGGCGGACGTTGGGCAGAATAAATGGGAAGAAGTAAACGTCATCAAGAAAGGTGGTAACTACGGCTGGAACCGATACGAAGCCAACTCGATTTTTCGTGACAAATCGACGCTATCTCATGGAGAGCATGATCCACCTGTCGCCGTTTACGCTCGCCAATGGGGCTGGTCGATTACAGGCGGATATGTCTATCGAGGAAGGAAGTATCCGGAACTTCAAGGTCAGTATTTCTACGGCGACTATGTTTCAGGCAATCTCTGGCGGATCAAAAAAGATGACAACGGCAAACATGCAAGTGAACTCGTGCGTCGTACCGGCCGCAGCATCGCATCCTTTGGCGAAGGCGATGACGGCGAGTTGTATCTAACCAGTTTTGACGGAGGGATCTACCAGGTGGTTGCGACCAACACGCCAGAAAAGACCTTCAGCGACTGGCCGCAGAAACTTTCTGAGTCGGGGTTGTTTGAATCAACCGCGAAGAAAGAGGTGGCAGCGGACTTGATTCCTTATGAAGTGAACGCGCCATTCTGGTCGGATGGTGCCGAGAAAGCTCGTTTTATCAAGCTGCCCAAAGGTGCGACCATGAAGTACCGCGCGAAAGATGCCTGGGAACTTCCTGTTGGAACCGTCATCGTAAAAAACTTCGAAGGGATGCATCTGCGCCGGAAACGAATGTTGGAAACACGATTGATCAAACGCACGGAAAGCGGGTGGGAAGCGGCAACCTACGTTTGGGACCAGAATGGACGGGATGCCATTCTGGCTCCGGGTGGAAAGCAGTTTGAGCTTTATCAACCAGATCGCGTGAAGCGTGTTTGGAATGTGCTTTCCTGGCACGCACCATCGGCGTCCGAATGCGCGAGTTGTCACGTTGATGCCGCAGGTTTTGTCCTTGGGATCAATACATTGCAACTCAATCGAGACATCGGAGACACGGGAAAGAACCAAATCGAAACCTGGGCCGAAAAGGGCTGGCTCGAATTGCCCGAAGGATTCTCGCACAAAAAGGCAAACCGATTTTGTTCGCCTTACGACGAAAGTGAAGCCATTGATCGTCGCGCGCGTGTCTGGCTGGATGTGAATTGCAGCATGTGCCATCGGCCGAACGGACCCGGAAATGCAAACATCGATTTGCGTTACGAAACGGAGCGGGCTGAGATGAACTTGATCGGAACGCAACCGGCTCAAGGGAACCTGGGGTTGAAGAACGCTCTCCTGGTTTCGCCGGGATCGCCAGATGAATCATTGTTGCTGCATCGGGTCAAAACACTCGGTGAAGGCCGGATGCCATCGGTCGCTACCAACCAGAATGATGAAGTGGCAATTCAACTTCTGAAAGAATGGATTCGCGAAATGAAAAAATGACGGCTTGGCTGAGGTCGTCAGGGAATTTGAAATTAAGGGCGCAAAAAAAACGCCTGCGATTTGCAGGCGTTTTTCTTGTTTTGCGAGCGGATTTTACTCTTCGTCGTCAGAGTCGTCGTTCCCTAAGCCTCGCTCCGTCGAAGGATCGACTTGCTTAGGTCCGCAACCGACCATGGAGCTCATGTACCCAACCAGGA
>CAYSXI010000211.1:0-8549 GCA_964434955.1 uncultured Pirellulaceae bacterium | reverse complement strand
ACGCCGTAATTGCGGGGAACGATTTCGGCATAGTAGACAGGTGGGAATCGTGCGAAAAACGGTGGTTGATCGAACGAGCGACCGTTGAAAATGGCCGATTGTTGGAGTCCAATTCCAAATCCGTATCCATTGCATTGTGCTTCTGAGGTTTGAGCAAATACGGTCATGGCAACGGCCGCAACGGCAATCATCAGGACTCGCTTCATGGTGGGCCTCCAAGGAGAATGTTCTGCAGGTGATTCGGTCGTCAGTATTTGATTCCAGAGTATTTGGGCGAATGCCGAATTCAATAGACGAAGCCAAAATCCCGTCGCAGCTGACGATTTGAGACCCTTGAATGTCAGAGCAATTGACAAAATCGTTAAAACTTGAAGCGCGAAAGTTGGGTTTTCAACTTTCAGGTGCCTGTCCGGCAGTCACGCCCGAGGGATATTCGAGCTTTTTGGATTGGCTTGATTCGGGATTCCACGGCGAAATGAACTATCTGGATCAACGACGTGAGGCCTATTCCCATCCAAAATTCGTTCTTGAGGGCTGCAAAAGCGTCCTGATGCTGGGCATGAGCTACCACCGGGGCGTTAAGCAGAAAAAACAGCCGGGAACCGGGCTGGTCGCCAAGTATGCATGGGGCTCCGTCGACTATCACGATGTAATCCACACCCAGCTCAAAAAACTTTTGAAGGTCATCCAGGAAAAACATTCTGAGATCACAGCCCGGGGTGTTGTCGACACGGCGCCGTTGCTGGAAAGAGAATTTGCCCAGCTCGCTGGTCTTGGTTGGCAAGCAAAAAACACCATGCTAATCAATCGAGAGTTTGGCAGTTGGTTTTTCATCGCGGCAATCCTGTTGGATGTCGAATTGGAATTCGATGAACCTTTTTCCAAGAATCACTGTGGAACCTGCACGGCTTGCCTCGAGGCATGCCCGACGGATGCCTTTGTGGAACCGGGAAAAATGGATGCGCGGAGGTGCATCAGTTACCTGACGATTGAACTTCGCAACCCGATTCCTGTGGAATTGCGAAATGGAATTGGCGATTGGTTGTTTGGCTGTGACATTTGTCAGGATGTTTGTCCCTGGAATCGAAAGGCACAAAGCACAGAACTCGATTCCTTTGAGCCATTGGATTGGCAAAACCCAAACCGTGCAGCCGAGCTATTTGACTTGGACGATGACTCATTTCGCGAACGATTTCGAAAGACGCCGCTGTGGCGAACCAAGCGTCGGGGACTCTTGCGAAACGCGGCGATTGTTCTTGGCAATTCCGGTGAACCCAGTGTGTTTGAAGCACTGGCCAAGGGGATTCGGGATGAAGAAGCATTGGTTCGCGGGGCGTCAGCATGGGCACTCGGCAAGCTGAACACGCCAATGTCTCGAGCGCTTCTTGCGGATAGGTTGGGCGCCGAGACCGAAGAGGAAGTTCGGCGAGAAATCCAGATGGCGCTTTCAGAAAACTAGGCTTTCAGAAACTAGGCTTTCAGAAAGCAGAAATTCCGATGCGACGGTTCCGTCTAAGGCTTTAGCCGCATTCGCTTCCCTGGGCTTTGTGCCAATTGCCGTCAGGGTGAACGC
This sequence comes from uncultured Pirellulaceae bacterium, assembly GCA_964434955.1. Taxonomy (GTDB): domain Bacteria; phylum Planctomycetota; class Planctomycetia; order Pirellulales; family Pirellulaceae; genus JANQLU01. The sequence continues at coordinate 6,976 of CAYSXI010000211.1, read as the reverse complement.
CGGGGGAATCGTTGTCGTACCAGCGATTCAGAACCTGTTGCCATTCTTCGCGAGTTTTGACTTTGACAAAGTCAGCGCGGACTTCCTTGGACTGGGGATGAAGCATCGAGTACTTGATGCCGAATTTTCGCATCAATGACCCAGCCCGATTTTCGCCGTACAGTTCCGTTGCCAACTCGTAGTGCGTTTCGATGATTTTCATTTGTTCACCGAGCGTCGGCGGGTCGGGCAACGGTTTCCCTTCTGAAAGTGCTTTGACCTGACTAAAGATCCAGGGGTTACCGATGGCGCCACGTGCAACCGTGACTCCATCGATCCCGGTTTGCTCGATCATGTCCAAGCAAGATTGGGCGGTAAACAAGTCTCCGCTTCCCAGGATGATCTTGTCGCCAACATGCGCTTTTACTTCGCGGAGGAACTCCCAGCGACTTGGGCCGACATAGCGTTGCGTGACGGTTCGGCCATGGATGGTGATTCCAGCGATTCCATAATTGAAAGCGCCATCCAGGATTTCGAAAAAGTTGTCGCGACTTTGTTGAGTATCATCGATCCCGCGTCGCATCTTGACGGTCACCGGAATCTCCGGCGGCACAATGTCACGAGTCCGCCGAACGATTTCCAATGCCACTTCAGGTTGCCCCAGATGAAAGCCTCCGCGGCATCTTCCCAGGACCTTTTTGACGGGACAGCCGAAGTTGATATCGATCACATCGAAGCCCGCTTGCACAAGTTTGGCTGCACCCTGTGAAAACTGTTCCGGCTCCGCTCCCATCAACTGCCCGCCGACCGGATGCTCTTCGTCGCTAATATGAAGAAAGTGACTGGTACGTTTTCTTTCCTTCATTTGCACCAGGAACTGGTCCAGCATGACTTCGCAAATGGTGTAGGGAGCGCCAAGCCTTCTGGCGATGACCCGCATTGGCCAATCGCTGTACCCCGAAAGCGCAGCCTGAACAATGGGAAATCCAATTTCCACTTTTCCGAACTTCAAAGGCTTGAGTAAAGTCGTGGTCGACATGAATGCGGTGAATTCCAGGCGATCTTCTGAGATAGCGACGATTTACCTAAGGTATTTGGTCGATAGTCAAAGTGTCAACTCTTAATGGTTGGTTCCCAACTTTCGCCGTGTCTCGGCCGCAATATTTCGTTGGCAGGTTGAAAATGGAAATTCTGGCAGAGGGCTATTGGCCTTACTTTTTGCTTGCTTTGGCGATCGTCGTCGGGTTTTTGCTTCTGCGCCAACTCAGCGCGGCCAGACGCCTACCCTACGAGAAACGGGAATGCCTGCTGACGAAATCGGAACTTCAATTTTACGGCGTCCTGCTCCGCGTCATGGACGATGACATGGCATTGTTTGCCATGGTTCGGATCGCGGACTTGGTTCGCGTTCAAAAAGGCACAAAGAAATATCGGAGCTGGCTAAATCGCATTCTCTCCAAGCATGTGGATTTCGTTGTCTGCGACCGGGAAACACTGACGCCGCTGATGGCGATCGAGCTGGATGACCGTTCTCATGAGCGGCCCGAAAGACAAGCCCGCGACAAGCTAGTGAATCAAGTGTTCGAGTCTTCCGGCCTTCCTCTCGTTCGATTCAAGGTTGAGAAGGAATATTCTCTCGACGCGGTGCGACAACGTATTTTGAAAGCCCTATAATGAGCGATTCACAGAACGGGTTCTTTTGAGGGTAAAGGTTGTTTCCGATGAGTCAGGTCAGCGTTCGATTCCCGCCACACTTGCGACGATTTATTCAGTTGCCATCCAGTTGCGAAGTGGCCGCGTCGAACGTGGATCAGTTGATTGACGAATTGGAAAACCAGTTTGCCGGTGTCAGGAATTATTTGCTTCACGAGAATGGAGCACTGCGTCAGCACGTTAATTTGTTTCTGGACGGCAAATTGGTTGTGGAGAAAGAGCTTGGCCAGGTATCGCTCGAAAATGTCAGCGAACTTGTCATCATGCAGGCGCTTTCAGGCGGTTAGTACCTTTTGCCTTCGCGGACCTTGGGAGCGATCATTCGAAACGAGGAAATCGGAATGCCAATACAACGAATCGCATTGGGTACCAGGAAAGGTCTTCTTATTGGCTCGGTAGCGAATGGCACCCTCGAGGTTGAGTACGAATCATTTCTCGGGACTCACGTTTCCTACGTCTTTCTGGATTCGAGAAGCGGGCATCTCTTCGCCTGTTTGGATGACGGGCATTTTGGGAACAAACTCTTTCGCTGGGATGATTTCGGGTCGGTGACTGACCTGAAATCAGCCGATCCCAAGAGCGTCTGGACGGAACTCGCTCCACCGGCCTACCCGGAAAACGAAAAGTTACCGAAGGGTGGGGATGCGGTTCTCAAATACCAGTGGGCGTTCGCGGCGGGCTCCAACGAACAACCGGGGCGCATCTATCTTGGGACAGAACCCGGCGGCCTATTTGTCAGCGACGATCACGGTGATCACTTCGAGCTTTGCCGTTCACTTTGGGACCATCCTTCTCGGCTTGATTCGGAAATCCCGTGGATGGGAGGCGGACGCGATCAGGCCGCAATCCACTCAATCTGTGTCGACCCGCGAAATGCGGACCATATTCGGGTCGGCGTCAGCGTTGCGGGTGTATTTGAAACAACCGACGGCATGGAATCCTGGGCACCAAGAAATAAAGGATGCCGCGCGGACTTTCTTCCGACTCCCGATGCCGAAATTGGCCAGGATCCGCATTTGCTGGTTCAGTCGAGCCAGGATCCGGATGTGTTTTGGCAACAGAATCATTGCGGCGTGTACGTCAGCGACGATGCCTGCGCCAATTGGATTGACGTGTCCGAGGAAAACGAAACCGATGGACGAGTGCATTTTGGGTTTGCGGTCGAGGTCGACCAATCGGACTCAAAAGTAGCATGGGTGGTTCCGGCCGTTTCGGACATGGTTCGGGTCGCCATCGATCGGAAATTGGTCGTTTGCCGGACCGATGATGGCGGGAAGACCTGGCAGAAATTCCGCAAGGGTCTGCCGCAAGGCAACTGTTACGATTTTGCCTTTCGGCATGCATTGAAATCTTCAGACGACGATGTGATTTTCGGAACTTCGGGCGGCGGTTTATTTCTCTCCCATGACCGCGGAGAGTCCTGGGAGCGTCATGCTGATTTTCTTCCGCCCATCTATTATGTGGCTTTGATTTGATGTCCGGCCGAGCCGTCATTGGCGTGATCCTTCAACGCGACAAGTTCTTGACGATTGAGCGATCTCAACGGGTTCGCGCTCCGGGCAAAATCTGTTTTCCGGGCGGCGGAGTTGAAGAAGGTGAAACCGACGAAGAAGCGCTTGTCCGCGAATTCATGGAGGAACTGGGTGTTACGGTTTTTCCAAAAAGGAAAATCTGGATTAGCAGCACACCACGGGGCATTCAATTGAATTGGTGGCTCGCCGCGTTGGAGGCCAACACAAGCCTGAGCCCCAATCCGGATGAAGTTGCGGAAGCGATTTGGCTTCATCCAGCGGAACTCGCGCGACACCCGCAAATACTTCCCAGCAATGCGGAATTTCTCGAAGCCGTCTTCGCTGGGAAAATTGACGTCAACGTTGAGTTCGATTGGGATGATGCTTCTGGTTGAAGATGGCTGGATCGAACGGGTCTTTTGCCAAAGGCTTTTTTGAGTTGATGAGTTGGGCCGGGCTCGGCGGTGTCAGTTTTTGTGGTGACATCACCGAGCTTCCTTGACCCTTGTTTTTCGTTGCCAACGGGTCAGGGATATTGGGAGCGGATGATTTTTGTCGAGGCACGTCCTCGGATTTTTCTGGAGGGTTCGGCGAGTTGGGAGCCGTGATTCCCATTTTCTGCTGAAGCAATTTCTGCTGATAAAGTCGCTCATTGCCAGTTACGTAAAACATCCAGTTACGCATCATTACAAAGGTCGTGGAATCTTGGGGGTAGGCAGGCAGATTTTGGCCGCCGTGTTGTGTCTTCATCATATTCAACAGTTGACTGCGGTCAGGATCTTTTCGATCCATGTGTTGAAACACGAAGTACATATTTTTCTGAGTCGTGCGCCAATCGGCCTTTTGACCTCGCCTGACGGAAATCAATTGGAATTTGTCGGTAGGTTTTTCGTGGCAACTGGCACAGTTGCGCGACAATTTGATCTGTAGCTGGCGGAATACACGCGTTGCGTTCCGAGGAAGATCTTTGGTTGCGAGATCCATTTCGGCGACGGTCGGTCGGAATTCCTTTGGCTTCATTGGCTGAAGCGGATTCGAACCGGATTGCGAGTTCCAGGCGACGCTTCTGATATTTTGTTTCTCGCCGTCAGATGGTTGAAGGTATCCCGTATTGGAGACGACATTTTTTGCCTTTTGTATTCGAGCCAGTTTTCGGGTTTCTGCGGTGCGCACGTAGCCGCGTAGGCGTTCGCAAAGTTTCTGGTTTTGATCGAGCTCCCTTTTGGTCGGTTGTCGCCCATATTGTTTCGAAGAAAACCCGTTTTGTGAATAAAACGTAATCACCTGGCGAGATTCGTCGAAAAGATCTTCCCCGACGCACCAGTAAACAAGCTCACTGTAGCCTGCGAATGAGTTTTTCTTTTTTGCCAATAGGAACTTGTGACCAAAAACCTGTTGGATCGTGTCGTATTGGCCGGCGACCTGATCCTCCGCCATGCGAAAACGACTGCCGCTGGTGGAAGTGATCTCAAATCCGTTTTCAACGCGCGAGATGAAACCTCGGAACAGACCGCCATTTTTCAGCAGAAGGAATGAGGTCTTTTGCGGAGCCAGCTGTCCCGCAAGTTGGTTTGTTGGCAGAAAGCAAATCACGCAGGAAATCGCGAGGACGATTTGAGCGCAGATTTGACACAATTTGGCGATTTTTGTTGACGTTTTCATCCGCGGAAAGTAGCGGGAGCCAACCCGGGCGTCAACGTCGAATCAGCTTGCTACGAGAAGACGCCCAAGGCTGCAAGCACTTGCCAAACGACGACAGCTATCCCCAGCGGAATCAGGTAGTAGGCAAACAAATGCAATTGGCCTTTGCCAAGCCAGCGAACCAAAAGTGCAAGCGAACCAAGGCCTACGGCAAACGACAGCAGGAAACCGGCAACGAGAAAAAGCGGGCTGGTGGAGGGGCCCTTTTCGAGAATATCCATTCCTTCTAGCAAAGTTGCACCGAGGATGACTGGGATCGCGAGCAGAAATGAAAACGTCGCGGCCTGTTGACGGTGAAGCCCCATGATGCATCCCGAGACGATCGTGGCGCCACTCCTTGAGATCCCCGGCAAGACGGCAGCCGCTTGGAAGCATCCGACAACGATGGCTTGAGTCCAGCTGACTTGGCCCAGCTGTGAGCGAGCCGTTTTTCCTTTGTCATTGGCCATGCCCGAGCGATCGTCGTCGTTGTCGTCGATTTGTCTGTTGATGATTGTCGGAAGCCCAAGAAGAAGGAAGCCGGTGATCAGGAACATGAATCCCGAAAGCGTTGCATCTTCCAAAAGCCACGGGATCAGCTTTTTCAAGCTAAGTCCTACAACGACGGCGGGGAGAGTTCCGACGACAATTTTGGGGATGATGCCCCACTCCTGTGTGACGAGTCGTACGATTTCTTTTCGGTAGAAAAGAAGAATGGAGAGAAGCGTTCCTGCGTGGAGAACGATATTGAGTTCGACGATATCAAATGTTTTGCCCAGCAGATTGGAACCGACGACGATGTGGCCGGAAGAACTAATGGGCAGAAACTCGGCAATTCCTTGAACAATCGCAAGTGCGAGGACTTCCCATAAATTCAGCGTTTCAATTTCTGCAATCAAGGGAATTCCAACGTTGGCGGCCAGAGAAGGGTTCAAGGACTCTAAAGCATAGTCGCAAATTCGATGTCGTCGAAGTACGGAATTCAGTCGCCTTCTTAATCCAACGATGAGATTTTAAAATAGGTCGGGATCCTGATTCTCGATTCGCGACAAAACTGGGTAAAAGATGATTGCGTCCAATCCAAAGACGATGTTTGAAAAAATCTGGGAACAGCATGTGGTTCACGAAGAATCCGCTTCCCAGGCCCTTTTGTACATCGACCTCCATCTGGTACACGAAGTAACGAGTCCGCAGGCCTTCGAAGGGCTGAGGTTGGCGGGGCGAAAAGTGCGTCGCCCCGAACTTACGGTGGCAACGCCGGACCATAACGTACCCACGACCGATCGAAGCCTACCGATTGCGGACCCGATTTCGCGAAAGCAGGTGGATACACTTCGTGAAAACTGCAAAGAATTTGGCGTCCGGCTTTATGACCTGGATAGCATCAACCAGGGAATCGTGCACGTGATTGGGCCGGAGCTTGGGCTTACCCAGCCGGGCATGACCATTGTTTGCGGAGACTCGCATACGGCAACTCATGGAGCCTTTGGTTCCCTGGCGTTCGGAATCGGGACGAGCGAGGTCGAGCACGTTCTCGCCACTCAGACTTTGCCCCAGGCCAAGCCCAAGACCTTCGAGCTACGCGTGGATGGTGAAATCGGCAGAGGGATCACTTCCAAAGACATTATTCTTTATTTGATCGGTCAAATTTCCGCGGCGGGTGGAACCGGTTACGTTTTGGAATACACCGGTTCAGCGATCGAAAAGTTGTCGATGGAACAGAGAATGACCATTTGCAACATGTCGATCGAGGCCGGAGCCCGAGCCGGAATGATTGCTCCAGATCAAACCACCTTCGACTATATTCGTGGCAAAGAGTTTGCCCCGTCCAATTTGGAGGAGAAAATCGAACACTGGAAAAGTCTTCGTACCGACGAAGGCGCGTCCTACGATCGTTCCGAACATTTTCGCGCGGAGGACATTGCTCCCCAGGTCACTTGGGGCACGAATCCGGGACAGGTCATTGCGGTCGATCAGTCGATCCCGAACCCGCTGGATTTTGAGGATCCCGTCGACAAACAGTCGGCCGAACGCGCGTTGGAGTACATGGATTTGGAAGCTGGCAAACGCTTGGATGAAGTCCCCGTGGATCG
>CAYSXI010000210.1:4236-8670 GCA_964434955.1 uncultured Pirellulaceae bacterium | reverse complement strand
CTCTGGGTGATGGCCGGCAGCGTTTGGTTGGCGGTCATTTCCACCGTTTACTCGGGCGTCATTTATATCTTTGCCGCCGCTCGCTATCTGACTCAGGGTTCAGCGGACCGTACGGCATGACCATTGAATCCGCCGCGACGATTGAGTTTTTTGCGGTCCTCGCATTAAGCTTCGGTCTCTGGATTTATTTTGGCATTCGATGGAAACGCGAGGCGAAGCCACTCTTGCCGATGGGTGAATCGGAATTGCACCCGATGGGGTTGCTCGATCTGTTCGCGATGTTGACCATTTGGATCGTGTTTCAAATCGCTGGCCAAAGCCTTGGTGTCCATTGGTTTTCCGGGGGAGAGCCAATTGCCGATCTGAATGTGATTCAGCAATCCAAAATTGTGTTGATGATCAAGGCGTGTTCCGCCGCTGGTTTTTTTCTGTCACTTTTCTGGCTGATGATGCGCTATCGCAAACCGGTCACCGGAATGTTCACCAGAAATTTTCGGCAAAACGTCAGGATTGGTCTTCTCGCTTCGCTCCTGTTACTTCCCCCGATTCTCGGCATCCACACGCTGCTGGCCTGGTTGGTGCCATACGAACATTCGACCTTGAAATCCATCGATGAATCGAACGCGTCGTTCGTTTTACTTTCAGGGTGGATTACGGCCGTCTTGATCGCCCCGGTTTGCGAAGAGATTCTTTGTCGCGCAGGGATTCAAAGCTGGATCCGGCGATTGAAATCGGGAGCGGAATTCTGGGAATTCAATAGCTTCTTGATGGGAGGACCTCCCTTACCACCCGAAGGATACGTTGGACCCAAGGAGGCGTCGGCAGTGGGATGGTTTGGGATCGAGAAATCGGCCTGGCTCGGCATCGTGATTGCCGCCGGATTTTTCGCTTTCTTGCACGTTGGCCAAGGGTTGGCTCCGGTCCCATTGTTTTTGCTGGCGTTTGGATTAGGTTTTATCTTCGAACGTACCCGGAGCATTGTGCCTTGCATCATGGTTCATTTTGCACTGAATGCTCACTCAATGTTTTGGCAGACGTTGAAATCGATCTAAGCTTTTGGAAACGATGAGCGCAATCAGAGGCCTGTTTAAAGGGTCCGATTGCATCGAACGAGTAAAGGAAAATGCGAATGCCACTTGGATTTGGAATTATTGGCTGTGGCATGATTGCCGATTTTCATGCGAAGGCAATCGCGGATACTCCCGGGGCCAAACTGGTTGCCTGTACGGATCGCGTTGCAGCTTCGGCAAAGCGATTCGCTGATTCGCAAGACATCGAGGCTTTCGATGACCTGGATGGGATGTTGGATCATCCGGCCGTTGATGTGGTCACCATTTGCACGCCCAGTGGAGCTCACCAGGAGCCGGCGGTCGCTGCCGCCAAGAAAGGCAAGCACGTCGTCGTTGAGAAACCGCTTGAAATCAACTTGAAACGCTGTGATCGAATCATTCGAGCCTGTGCCGATAACGGCGTAGTTTTGTCAACGATTTTTCCAAGTCGTTTTCACAAGAGTTCCCAGCAATTGAAGAAAGCCATTGATAAGGGGCGCTTTGGCAAGTTGACCCTGGGGGATGCTTACGTGAAATGGTTCCGCACCCAGGAGTACTACGACAGTGGACAATGGCGGGGTACTTGGGAGTTGGACGGCGGGGGAGCGCTGATGAATCAGGCGATTCACAGCATTGACCTTTTGACCTGGCTGATGGGACCGGTTGCCGAGATTTCCGCCACAACCGCCACCCTGGCTCACAAACGAATCGAAGTCGAAGATGTCGCGACGGCTTCATTGCGTTTCGAGAACGGAGCCTTGGGGGTGATCGAAGCGACGACGGCAGCTTGGCCCGGTAGCTTCAAGAAAATTGAGATTCATGGATCACATGGTTCGGCCGCCATCGAAGAGGAATCGATTTCGCAATGGCAATTCGCAAAAACGACGGCGGCTGATCGCAAGTTGGTCGCCGAACTCCAAGGAAAAAATGAGACCGGCGGTGGCGCTTCAGATCCTTCCGCGATCGGTCACGCGGGGCATACAGCGCAGTTCAAAGACGTGGTCAAGGCAATCAAAAACAAATCCAAGCCCGCGATTTGCGGTGACGAAGGTCGTCGAAGCGTCGAGATCATTTTGGGGATCTACCAAGCCGCCAAGACGGGCAAGCGGGTTCAGCTTCCTCTCAAGCGTGATCCCAAGCTTCCTTGATCCCGGAAGAATCCAAACTTCGGGCTCATAAGAAACAAGCTACTGGTCGGTGCTTCCGAATCAGGCTTGGTCTTCGTTTCGTGTTTTCGTCTTGAATACGATACCGATAGGCGACGCCAGAATCATGGGCAGGACAAGTAAGTCGAAAACCAGCGCCAGGCCTAAAAGCATTGCAATCGTGATCGCAAATTGGCGGACAGGGACAAAGCTGGCCGGACCAAAGACCAAAAGGCTTGCCCCGCAAATCACGGACGTTTGAAACATCGGGCGAAGACATTTGTTGACCGTGTCCCGAATTGCTTCGAATCGATCGCCATGGTGAGCGTTTGTTCGATGCCAGCAAAGGAAGTGCAGCGTATCATCGACGGCGATCCCGAGTCCCACCGTTGCGGTCAGAATCGCGCCGATCGTGACCGGCAAGCTCATCAGGCCCATGGTGCCGAAAACCACCAGCGTCGGCGCAACGTTCGGAATCATCGCAATCAACCCGGCCCAAAAACTTCTCAAAACAAACATCATCACGGGCGTAATGATGACGAAGGCCAGGGCAAAACTGCGAAACAGCTCATCGAAAAGCTGCTTTTGACTGTGTGACGCCAGGAGGACAAGTCCGGTAAACCGTACATCGGCGACACTTTCGTGAAGCTCGGCTTCGGCAAGCGAATTCTCAAGTGACTGAATGACGTCCGGATATTCTCGGGAAGGCGTGTTCTTTAACGCGAGTCGCAAACGCCAATAAATTTTGCCCTGGTGAACCGCGCGAAATCGTTGGTCGCGATTCGCGGACACTTGTTCTTGAAGTTGTTTTTCAATGGATTGTCGGCGGGCGACCTGGGCGAATCGGAATCCTTTGGGCACCGGTCCATAGAAATTGAATGCGGAAAAACTGGCAATCACGTTTTCGTTTCGACGCAAACCATCTTGAACGGACCATAGCGCGTCCAGCTCGTGGTAAATCTTTCCATCCTCGGAGGGGTTCACTTCGATCAAAACCTCCACCGAATCGCGCCCGGTGAGCTGCTCTTCAAACCAATTCGAAGATTGGCGGACCTTGCTTTCCGGCAAGAAAAGCCGATCCGAATCCAATGCGGACTCGGTCCGTTGGATCCCGATCCCCATCGCGCACAACAGCAAGACCACCAGAAGCAGGAAGCTGTTTCGCAAAACCGGGTTTTGCCAACCGACGTGAGGAGCGTTCCAGCGTTGCACGGTGGATGAGGCGAAACGGCTCAGGTTGCCATCGCGGGGTCGCAAGATCAAAAGCCAGGCAGGAAGAATGATGAGGACGAAGACCAGCGAAATCAACAAGGCCAACGACGTGTAAAGCCCGAAAATGCGAACCGCCTGAATGTTACTGAATCCCAAAGAGGCTATCGCAATGCAGGTCGTGACAACCGACAGCACGCAAGGGCGCCATGCGACGGACCTTGCCCGAAAAACCGCGCTCGCCCAGTCGTGCCGATGCAGCTCGTCGCGAAAGTAATTGACGAAATGGATCGAACCCGAAATGGAAAGGACCGCGACCAAGGTTGGCATCAAAACCAGCAAGCCATTGAGTTTGGCGCCGGTCACAACCAAAAGTCCAAGGCCAAACAAAGCGCTGACGGCAGCGGTAAAAAGAATGGCCAAAATCAAGCGGAAACGCCGCAGAAAGAGCCAGGCCAGAATGAAGCCAAGGGCACATGAGGGAAAGGCAAGGCGGATGCTACGGCTGGTTGATTCATCGATCATGACACCAACAAACGCAGGGCCAGCGACGTAAAGCTCGTCCCAAGAAAGTTTGGGGTAGTCGTCGACGATCGCGCGAAGTTGCTTGATCGTTGAGCGGCGATCCTCAAAGCCGCTTTCGGTCAGTTCAATCGTAATGCAGGTCGTCACACGGTCTTCGCCGACGAATATCCGTTGAACGCGACCGAGTGCTTGCCGCTTGGATTTCCCGCCTTCCCGCAATCGGCTGAGAACGGTGGCGCCCGAAGTCACGTTTCGAAACAAACCGCCGTTCCGCTCCGGGTCCCGAAGTCGCGTTTCCAACTCCAGCAGCCTGGGATCATCAATCCGACATCCTTCCCAGGCGATGGCGATCACATCATCGTTTCCAAATATTTCAACAAACTCGTCGTATTGGGAACGTCGTTCCGAGTTGCCGGAAAGCCAGGTCTGAATATCTTGGCTGTTCGTATCAACTTGGAAGCAAAGAGCGGCGGAAACCAATAGTAGAAAAATTGAGCCGGCGACAA
>CAYSXI010000210.1:0-4226 GCA_964434955.1 uncultured Pirellulaceae bacterium | reverse complement strand
GGCTACGGAGCTCACGGCAATTCTGGTCCGACGGAGATAGGAGCGGAAAGGGACGGGGCGGGCTAACTGGAGTTGTCGTCGCCCGTCACCAATTCGGGATCGTTGTCAGGATGATCATCGGGATCGTCCAGCTCAATCGTCTTTGCGTTGGCCAGACCGTTTTCCTCCGAACTGTCATCGGAATCTGAGACATCGTCCCCGTCGGAGGTGGAACCATTGGACTGGTTCTTGAGCCTTTCCACGTGCACGGACGGTCCGATCAGCTTTTCGATATCGCCTTGGTCGAGTTCCTCGTGTTTCACCAGTTCTTCGGAGACTTTATCGAGGTGGGCTCGGCGATCATTCAGCAGGTTGATCGATTTTTGAGCCGCGTCCTGAAGAATTCGGGACACTTCATCATCGATCACTTCCATGGTGTGTTCGGAAAAATCGCGACTCTTGCTCATTTCACGACCGAGGAACGGGTCGTCATCCGAAAGCTTGTAGCTAACCGGTCCCAGTTTTTTGCTCATGCCCCAGTGCGTAACCATCCGACGTGCCAACGAAGTTGCACGCTCAAGGTCATTTTCCGCGCCCACGGTGAATTCGTCGTAGACCAATTTTTCCGCTGCCCGGCCGGCAAGAAGCACCACCAGTTGATCCATGATTTCATGTTCGGACATGTTCATGCGATCTTCTTCGGGAATCATCTGGGTGACTCCCAATGCCTGACCGCGTGGAATGATCGTGACTTTGTGGACGGGGTGGGCGCCTTTCAGATTCCAGGCGGCCAGCGTGTGTCCTGCTTCGTGAACGGCCGTTCGTTCTTTCTCAAGTTGCGAGAGGATTTCCTCACGTTGAGCGCCCATCAAAACTTTGTCATGGGCAAAATAGAAGTCTTCCATTTGAACGCGCGACTTGTTGTGGCGGGCAGCCCAAAGCGCCGCTTCATTGACCAGGTTGGCAATGTCCGCACCGGTCATTCCGGCTGTCGCCGAAGCCATCGCGTCGAGGTCAACATCCTTGTCGAGCGGGACGTCGCGAACGTGAACCTTGAATATGGCGAGCCGTGCTTTCTGCGTTGGACGGCCGACCGTGATATGGCGATCAAAACGACCCGGACGAAGCAACGCCGGATCAAGAATGTCGGGGCGGTTCGTCGCAGCAAGAATGATGACGGAGTCGTTTTCGTGGAACCCGTCCATTTCGCTCAAAATTTGATTCAACGTTTGTTCACGTTCATCGTGTCCACCTCCAAGACCCGCACCCCGTTGTCGTCCGACCGCGTCAATCTCGTCGATGAAAATAATGGCGGGCGCTTGCGACTTGGCACTGGCAAACAGATCCCGAACTCGGCTGGCACCGACGCCGACAAACATTTGAATGAATTCGGAACCGTTGACGCTGAAGTAGGGAACTTCTGCTTCCCCGGCAATCGCTCGGGCCAACAAGGTTTTTCCGGTTCCCGGCGGACCAATCAAAAGCGCGCCTTTGGGAACTCGACCGCCAAGTTTCTGAAACTTGGTCGGCTCTCTCAAGAACTCAACAATTTCCGCCAGGTCTTTCTTCGTGCCCTCCAGGCCGGCCACATCGTCAAACTTGATGGGGCGTTCTGAGGCCTCGTATTTCTTGGCCGTGCTCCTCGAAAAACTCGACAAGAAGCCACCACCGCCCATCATCTGGTTCTGGGCACGTCGAAGTGACATGAACATGATGACCAGGATGATGATCGAGAAAATGAAAAACAACATCGAGTAATACCCGATGAGGTTTTGGGCTCGTTTGTGGTTGACAGTGATTCCTTTTTCTTCCAGCAAAGCCACAAGATCGGAGTAAGCCGAAGACGTCTGATTCGGAATTCCAACTTCAAACTGTTTCTTTAACTTCTCGCCTTCCTTGGGCATCTTCAAATTGCCCTTGCTATCGTATTTGGGCGGAGCGAGCGGCTCGACGGTGAAAAAGCCCTTGGCCACCTCGCCTTCGAACTGAATAAACTCAATGTTGGTGTCGAGCTTGACATCGCCATCCGTGATCGGCGTGCCATCGTACTGCTGCCCCTCGACAAATTTCAGGAAATGGCTGTATTCGATCTTCGATACGTTGCCACCGGAGGTGAATGAGTAAATCAGCCAGGCGCCAAGAACGGCAAAAAGGATGAGAACAATCCAGAAGTTGAACCCGCGTCCGCCGCGGCGTTCCTCTTCATTGCCTGGTTCCTGAGAATTTTCGTCCCTGTTTTGCTTGTCTTCCATTGAGTTTGGTTAGCCGATTGGTCCAACTAGTTCTAAAGTGATTCCGAATTGTATCCCAACTTTCCATTCATGGCGATGTAGGATTCAGCTTTCAGGGGATTTCGGACATTTCAGACGAATTCGTCTGTTTTCGTTGGACAGTTAGAAAGTAATTGAGTTCCAACTCGCCATATTTTTCGGCGAGTCGGACGCGCTGGGACGTGTCGACTTTTGAAATTGGGTAATCCGCGTCGTCGGCATTAATTTCGGTCAAAGTGGATTCGTCAAAAATCCAATTCAGTTCACATGGGCGTTCATGCTTCAATGCCAACAGCAAATGCTCCAATAGTTGCTTTTGGCTGAGCGACCTGATTGGTTTGATTTGTTCTGCCGAATAACCATCGACAAAAAGCTTCCAGGTCCAATACCAGACTTCTGCTGTGTCGGTCGCCTCTGTCGCATCCCAATGGGGAATCAAACTTGCCTGTTGAACCGGCGGATGCTCAAGCCGAATTGCCTCCGAAGCCCCGCCATCAGAATCGGAAGGTGGAATTGGCAACGTTTTCGTCACTGGCAGGACACTTTGTTCGGAAAAATCGGTTTCCGGGGTGATCGCAACGTCCGGTTGATGCGTTTTCCCTTGATCTGATTCGACGATTAACTGGGACTTTTCGTGATCTTCCGCGGCTTCGTCTGCCAACTCCGGGTTGGGAGGGTCAACTTCGTCGGCTTCGATTTCATCTTCGCTCTCGGCTCGGTTGGGTTTTTTCTTGGCGTAGAACTTCTCAATTCGACTTCCGATTTCGCTCTGCGCGATCGGCAAGACCGTTGAGAGCTTTTCTCCCTTCATTACCGAGGCGCCAAGGTGCGTCACGGAAACGACGGGGCGGAACTTGGTGTTTTGTTTCTGCTCCAAAAGTCCGGAAGCCACTAACAGCTCAATCAATTCGCTGACGTCGGTTTGTTTCAAGCGTTGCAGCAATCCAAACGTGCTCAACCGATGAAGTTTCAGCTGGCTGACTTTCTTGGCCGTCGAACCCGTAAGCATTTGGGCGAGAAGGGTCTTGCCGACACGCCCTTTCGCGCGAGCAGCGCCACTGATTGCCACCTGAACGACGTACAAACAGCCGTCGCTGATTTCTTCTTCCGAGATCCCCGAAGATGCCAATCCATGTTTTTGGCAGTTGTCGCACTGGCCGCAAATCGGGCGCTCGGCGTCACCAAAATACTCGAGAATTTCAAGCTGCCGACAGCGACCCGATTGCGCGAACGAAACGACTCGATCCAGTTTTTTGTACTCGGCGGATTTCCTTTCATCCAATTCCGAGAAGTCAATTTGAAGATCGTCAAAGGCGGTGTCCGGTTGAAGCAAATGTACCGCTCGACCGCGAAAGGGCGGAACGTAGTCGACCACACTCAGCTTGTTAATCTGGCGGAGGGCTCGGACCACCGACTCCCATTTCATCTCCAGGTCATCGGCAAACTTGTTGGGTTGGAAAAACACTCGCTCGTGTCGCAGGTCGCCGACGACTTTTTCCAGTCCTCGCATCACGTGGCGTTGAGATCTTGCATCGCGCGGGAGAAGATCAAGCAGCGTCGGCAAATCGCTATCGATTTTGACGGACGCGAGGTTCTGAGAAGAATCCAGGCGTTCGATCGCACCATTTTTTTCGAGCAAGTTTTCGCAATTGGCGACACCTTCATTTCCGATGGTGAGATCCAGGTGATCTTTGACCTCTTGGAGCGTTAACTCGATTGGATCTTTTTCGAACGAGCGAAGAAACTCGTAGACTTCACCAACGACATCGGGTTCAGGGTAACTGTTGTCGATGAAAAACTGTTGGATGAATCGATCCTGGTAACTGAAAAGCATCAGGCAGGTCGACATCTTTCCATCGCGACCCGCTCGTCCGGCTTCCTGGTAGTAGGCTTCCAGGGAACCGGGCAAGTTGTAGTGAACCACGAATCGCAAATCGGCTTTGTCGACACCCATTCCAAAGGCATTCGTCGCGACCA
>CAYSXI010000209.1:0-8695 GCA_964434955.1 uncultured Pirellulaceae bacterium | reverse complement strand
GTCCTGATTCTTGGCGACTCCATTTCGATGGGATACACGGCCACCGTCCGCAGCGAACTCAAATCGATCGCCGACGTTTTTCGTCCGACCAATGCCAAGGGGCGACCGGAAAACTGTGCGGGCACTCTGAATGGAGTCAAACAGCTTGATCGCTGGCTAAAAATCGAAGGCGGAAATTTTGATGTGATTCATTTCAACTTTGGGCTGCATGATTTGAAACGCGTCAATGGAGAAACGGGTAAAAACTCCAATGACCCCAACGACCCGCGGCAAAGCGAGCCAGACAAATACAAAGAACGTCTTCAGGAAATCGTCAAAAAACTGAAAGCAACCAACGCAAAACTTATCTACGCGACAACCACGCCGGTTCCCAAAGGAAAAATGCGCCCACACCGTGATACCACCGATCCGGAACGCTACAACAAAATCGCAGCGGAAATCATGAAGGAAAACGAAATTGAAGTAAACGACTTGTTTGCTTTCGCGAATGAACGCCTGGAAAAGATTCAAAGGCCGGCAAACGTCCACTTTACAAAAGAAGGCTCCGTGGAACTAGGAAAACAGGTCGCCGAAAAAATTCGCGGCGCGTTAAAAGAGGAGTCCAAATAGCGTGGATTTGTCACCAAGCTTTAAAGAATCAAAAGTGGGCTTTCAAGAATCAAATGTTGGACGGAGAGAGGAGGGCAGGATGCGAATTTATCGGATTGCCAAAGTGCTTGCCGTGGTTTTTTGCATGGCGGGAGCCTCCACGGCAAACGCACAACCGATTGATTTTGCCCACGAGGTTCTCCCGCTTCTGAAAACGCACTGCGCCGAATGTCACTCCAACGGGACTTACAAAGGCGGGTTTTCGCTGGACGACCGAGACGCATTGATCGGTTCCGAAGTCCTCAAACTCGGCCACGCGGATGAGAGTGAAATGTTCGAACGAGTGATCTCGGACGACCCGGATGAACGGATGCCGCCCAAGGGAGATGGGTTGTCGAAAAAAGAAGTGGATATCCTTCGTCGATGGATCAATCAGAAAGCGCCCTGGACCGACGGATTTTCGTTTAAAGCCAAGACCTGGAAAGCGCCTCTTGCGCCTCGCCGCCCCAAGCTACCGGAAGGGAATGGAAACCCGATTGATCGCATTCTCACCGCCTATTTCAAAGCAAACCAAACCAGCTTCCCGAAGTCGGTTGATGATCGAGTTTTCATTCGGCGGGTCTATCTGGACCTGGTTGGCGTTCTACCAACCATTCAGGAACAAGAACGTTTCCTGAACACAACCGAGACTGACAAACGGGAAAAACTGGTCGACGAGTTGCTGGGCCGGCGACGCGACTACGCCGACCACTGGATGACATTCTGGAATGACCTGCTTCGAAACGACTACAACGGAACCGGCTTTATCGACGGCGGACGGAAACAAATCACGGCATGGCTGCACCAAGCACTTTACGAGAACAAGCCCTACGATCAATTCGTTCGAGAGCTGATTGCCCCTCCGAATGGCGAATCGGATGGGTTCATTCGTGGCATTCAGTGGCGAGGAAACGTCAACGCCAGCCAGGTCCGAGAAGTTCAATTCGCCCAAAACGTGTCACAAGTATTCCTGGGGGAAAACCTGAAATGCGCGTCCTGCCACGATAGTTTTATCAACGATTGGAAACTCAAGGATGCTTATGGAATGGCTTCGATCCTGTCGAACCGTTCGCTGGAAATGTACCGCTGCGACAAGCCGACAGGCAAGAAAGCTGACCCGGCATTCCTATGGCCGGAATTGGGAGAAATCCCGGCCAGCTTTAGCCAGACCCAAAGATTGCAGTCCGCGGCCAATTTGATCACCAAAAAAGAGAACGGGCGATTTGCCAGGACAATCGTCAACCGAATCTGGAAGCAAATGATGGGGCGGGGGATCGTCGAACCGGTCGATATGATGTCCAACCGACCATTTTCGGAAGACCTTCTCGATTACCTTGCGATCGACTTGGTCGATCATCGCTATGACTTGAAACGCACGATGAAGCTGATCGCCACGTCAAAGATCTACCAGGCCCAAACGGTAAGCGAAAAATCGGAAACGGACGAGCGAACGACTTTTCGCGGACCCATCATGCGGCGAATGACGG
Source organism: uncultured Pirellulaceae bacterium (assembly GCA_964434955.1). Classification (GTDB taxonomy): domain Bacteria; phylum Planctomycetota; class Planctomycetia; order Pirellulales; family Pirellulaceae; genus JANQLU01. Next base: position 6,581 of record CAYSXI010000209.1, on the reverse strand, counting down.
CGGAACAATTCCTCGACTCCGTCTGGCGTTTTACGCGAACCGGGCCGCGAAAATTGGTTGCCCGAATCGCAAACTACGACGGCAAGTCGGTGTCACAAAAGTTTGCCGACAAATGGATTTGGGATCGTGAGAACCCTAACGACGCTGCCCCGAACGAAACGATTTCGTTCGAATCGGTATTTGAGCTGAGTTCGCGCCCCAAGTCAGGCAAGGTCGTGATCACGTGTGACAACTATTACTTGCTGATCGTTAACGGCAATCGTATCAACGAGGATTCGGACTGGACCACCGTCGAGTTGCTCGACATTGGCAAGCATTTACTGAAAGGCAAGAACAAGATCCTATTGACCGCGAAAAACCTGGGGGACACGCCAAACCCTGCGGGTCTGTATTGCTCGATTTTTGTGGATCACCTTCACTTGCCGGCCAAATTCAGCATCATTCAAGATGAAAAACGTACCCCCGCCGTCGCCCTGAAGAATCAAAGTGGATGGCAAAATGTAAGCCAGTCGATCCATCAAAAGGAACAACAGGCGATGGGTCGCGATTCAGGCCGTATCATTCGAGCATCGCTTGTCACGGCGGATCCCCTCATGCGCTCTCTTGGTCGCCCCAACCGGGAGCAAGTGGTGACAACGCGGATCGATCAGCTTTCCACACTTCAAGCGCTGGATCTGAGTAATGGGCAAATCATGAACGATCTCATGGAGCGTGGGGCCTCCCGTTTTGAAAAGTCCATATCCGCGGACGGAACAGACGCTTTCATCAACAACGTTTACCAACAGCTGCTTTGTCGAATGCCGACGAAATCCGAACAAAGCGTATTGAAGAAAATTCTTGGCCAGAAACCAGACAGGGACGCCGTCGCTGATTTCCTTTGGATCATGGTCATGTTGCCGGAGTTTCAACATGTTCGATAAGAATGAAAAAGTTGCCCGCAGACAATTTCTCGCCGCCACGGCTGCGGCTTCGGCAGCCGCGCTAACAACCGGTGCACCCAAACCTCTTATGGCGGACGATAAAAAACGCTCGCTGCCGGCGATTCAGCCAAAAGCTGACACGTGCATTTTGCTGTGGATGGCGGGGGGAATGGCCGCGCCCGACACTTTCAATCCGAAGCGATACATGCCCTATGAAGTTGGCACGCCGGTTGAAAAGATTTTGAGCACCTTTCCTGCGATCGACACGGTCGTTGACAATATCAAATTCACCAAAGGGCTGGAAAACATGGCCCAGGTGATGGATCGCGGAACGTTGATTCGTTCGCACGTCCAACCTGACTTGGGGCACATCCTGCATTCGCGTCACCAGTACCACTGGCATACCGGCTATGTCCCGCCACAAACCGTCGCGGCGCCGCACATTGGATCCTGGATGGCCAAGATCTTAGGTCAACGTAACCCGGCCATCCCCGCCTTTATCGACGTGGGTCAACGACTGGAAAGTATCGGGGAAAAAGAAGAGCTGAAAGCATTTCACACGGCCGGTTTTCTCGGGAGTGAATACGGCCCCTTCCTGTTGCCTTTTCCCAGGATGGCGGTGAACGCGGTAAAGCCTCCCAAGAATATGACGCCAACGAGATTTGCCCAACGAAATCGGCTTTATCGGGAACTGATCGAGAAAAGTCCCCAAGGCAAGTTGGCGGACGATTATCACACCGAGTCGATGGTGCGTTCGATGGAAAACGCCTACCGGCTTTTGTCGAGCCCCGAGCGCGCCGCATTTGACTTGTCTCGCGAACCGGTTGAGTCCTTGTTGAAATACAATACGGGACGGTTCGGCTTGGGCTGTCTGTTGGCAAGGCGTCTGACGGAGGCCGGTGCTCGATTCATCGAAGTAACGACAGAATACGTCCCCTTTCTCGGCTGGGACACCCATGAAAACGGCCATGAAACCGTCAAACGGATGAAGAAAGAAATCGACTTGCCGATCGCACAACTCATCCTGGATCTCGAGCAGCGAGGATTGTTGGATCGCACGCTGGTTATCCTGGCAAGCGAGTTTAGCCGCGACATGATGATCGAAGGGGTGCCTGGCAGCAAAGCTCGGGATCAATCTCGCGCCCGCACCGACAAGCTGCGAGAGAAGAAACACTATGGACAGCACCGGCATTTCACCGGGAGCAGTAGCGTGCTCATGTTCGGTGGCGGGGTCAAACGTGGTTTCTTGTACGGAGAAACGGCCGACGAACGGCCTTTGATGACGACCAAGGATCCGATTTCCGTGACGGATCTTCACGCGACCATTTTTCACGCCATGGGGATCACTCCCGACACGGCCTTCGAAATTGAAAAACGACCGTTTTACGTGACCAAGGACGGAAAAGGAAAACCGAGGATGGAGTTGTTCGAGTAAGACAAACGACGGATTCATGCGACGGGGCCAAGCGACGGATCCGCGCGACGGAGCAGTGTGATCCGATTCTTGAAAAATTGTTTTTCTTCAAGTCAAGTTCTCCTGTTGTCGGGCGAATTACGCGTCTCATGTTGACGGCTGATTGCAGCAAAATCAGGTATTCGTTATCAAAGGAAATGAAATCGCCGCGCCATGCGTGGTGTTTCGGAATCAAACTTACGGGATTTTCCATTGAACGATTCGGAAATGCAGGAACCAGACGACATTGATCAAGGCCAATCAGACGATGGTTCGGCCCCGTCTGGTGGTAGCTTGATCGATCAATTGGATTCCAATGCGGATTCGTTTCAACAAGCTTTGATTCAGTCTTTTGGCGAATACGAACGGGAATATCGTCGCAAACATCCGGTGATTTGGGTGGCCGCGTTGATCGGCCCCATGCTTGCCATTGTGGTAGCTCTGGGCTTGGTTGCATTAATTCAGGGACCCGACAAATCGGGTGACTATCTCGCTGCGGCCGCTCAGACATTTACGATCTGGGGAAGATTTGCGATTCCGATGGCAAGTCTTGAAGCGGTCGTGGTTCCCTCGGGTGACTTTCGCCCGATTCAGGCTTTTTGGATGCTCATGCTGATGGACACGATGACGGCCCTGTTTGTCAGTTATCACATGGGCTTCCTTTTTCGGATTCCGATCGTTGGTCCCAAAGTAGGCGCATTGGTTTACGACGGAAAGTTCATCCTGGAGAGCAATCCCTGGATGAAGAAGATTGCGTTCCTGGGATTGGTCGCCTTCGTGATTTTCCCGACATCCACGACCGGAAGTGTGGGAGGTTCCATCTTTGGAAGATTGCTTGGCCTCAGTCGATTTTGGACACTCACCGGCATCGCCATTGGCGGTTTGATCGGAAACGGAATCATGCTGGGCTTGGCGGAAGTTATCGCGAACAACTTCGACCCGAGAAATATTTATTTCAAGATCGCGGGCATCGCAATTGTCGTTGGACTAATCGTCGCGATCGAACTTCGTTATCGCACATTGAAAAAGCGTTATATGGCGTCTCGTGAAAAATGAGTCGCAAGAAGTCGAAGCCTGCCCCGTCGAAAACCGATTCAGCGAAGAAGAAAAGAGCTGCGCGGCGACCTCCGGTATGGAATCAGTTGAACGAAGAAATGGTTCAATGCACCCAATGTCCGCGGCTTATCCAACACTGTCAAAACATCGGGCAAGTGAAACGGCGTGCATTCGCCGAAGAAGACTACTGGGCAAGACCGGTTCCCAACCTCGGATTCGCCCGGAAGAAAATGTTGATTGTCGGACTGGCCCCCGCGGCTCATGGGGCAAATCGAACCGGCCGAATGTTTACCGGTGACCGCAGCGGCGATTGGCTATTTCGCGCTCTCCATCGAGCCGGTTTTTGCAATCAACCCGATTCGAAATCTTCGGATGACGGGCTGGTTTTATACGATTGCGCGATCACCGCCGTATGCCATTGCGCCCCGCCCGACAACAAACCCACCATGGACGAAATCGCGAACTGCCGGGATTTCCTGGTCCGCACGATCGACATCACGAACCCCAAAGTATTTCTGGCGCTTGGAAAAATCGGCTTTGATGCAACCGTCAAGTTTTGCTCGGAACAAGGCTGGATTGGCAAACCCAAGCCGACTTTTGGGCACGGAAAAACAATTACGATTGACGGAGGCCGCTCAATCCTCGCAAGCTACCATCCGAGTCAGCAAAACACCTTCACCGGGCGTTTGACCGAAACCATGCTTGATGAAATCATGTATAAAGCTAAAACGCTTTGCGATCTTTGAATTCGCTTTGCAAAGTCATGATTCACGACTGATTTGCTTCGTCGAACCACCAATCCGAGATATTTGAATTCATGTCGCAACTTCCACCGGATCCCTATCAAAACCCTTTCCCGCATGCGCGGCCGGCCGAACCATTGCAGCTCGGATTTGATGAGGAAACCCCGACCGAAAAGCCAAGACGTCGGGGTTCGGTTTTCGGGGTCGCGTTTGCCTGGATCACGATCGCGACGATCGGCGTATTCATGTATGCCTTGAATGATCTCGACAACCGCCGCGAGATTTCCGAGGGCGAAGCAAAAGTTGAACTTCAACAAGTCAATTCCATGGCCAAGTTTGCGATCGCGAGTGCGAACTGGGCGGGTTCCTCCGAAGGCTTGGCGGACAATCTGAATAGCGGTCCCTACGAACATCGTCTTTGCTACGTGTTGATGACCAGTGAATTGGAGGGTCCTCAAAAGGCGATCGAGGAGCTGGACCAACTGGATAACAAGGCCACCAACACCGAATACCAATTGAATGAAAAACAAATACGCTTGAATCGAATCATTCGCAACCTGCTGCTGGACTATCAACAGGACAACTGGGCGGCTGACTCGGTTTCGACGGTCGATCGCGAGTTCCTTGTCGAGGAACTTGGCTTCAGTGCTTCGATTGGCTTGGCACCCAGCGAAGGCGCCGACACGACGAATCGGCAATCGCTCTTGGATCAAGCCAAGCGGAGCACGAACCTGTTATTCGCTCTGGTGGTTTTCGTTTTGTTGGGCGGGATCATGGGCATGGGCTGTTTTGGCGCATTGGGGATGCTTCTATTCGGAAAATTCTTTGGGCACTATGTCACTGACAACAAACCTTGGCAAACCTTTCGATTTTTCCGTTCCCACTTCCAGGAAGATTCGCTGAATGGGCGGATCTACGCTGAGACATTTGCGCTTTGGCTCATCTGTTTTCTCGGCAGCGGCCTGGTCATTGGTTTGATTTTGGCTGCATCCGGAATTCAACTGAACGAAACGATGGCGGCGGGCCTTGGTTTTGTCACTTTCCTTGGGTCGCTCATCGCCTTGATCTGGCCAACGCTTCGTGGCATTCCTTTTGGCACCATGTGTGATGACGTTGGACTGAGAATTGGCAATCCATTCAAGGAAGTGTTTTGCGGCGTATATGCCTACCTTGCGAACCTTCCAATCATGCTGGTCGGGTTGATCTGTGCGGGGCAACTTGCCGCCTTGTCCGAGTCCATGAAAGACGCTCATGAATTGGAGGCAACCCGCCAAGTCAGTCACCCGATTGTCGAAAAGATTGCACAGGGAGACACGCTGTTAATTGTCCTGGTCATCTTGACCGCGGTCGTTGGTGCTCCCATCGTTGAAGAGGTCGCTTTCCGCGGGCTGCTCTATCGTCACCTTCGTGAAGCCACCTTGCGTTGGGGCCGCATCCTGAGTGTCGCGTTTTCCGTGCTTTTCAATGGATTGATTTTTGCGGCGATTCACCCCCAAGGCTGGACGGCCATTCCCGTTCTGACTTCGCTCGCGATAGGGTTTAGCTGGGCTCGGGAATGGCGAGGCTCCCTGATTGCGCCGATGACCATGCACGCGATCAACAACGGATTTATCTCCATCGTGATGCTGATGACACTCGCCTGATCAGGTTCTTCTGACAACGCCCGCTTGGGGAAGCAGAACCTTGCATCAAGTGATAATCCGGCGGGCAACAAAAAAACCCGAGCGATTGGCCCGGGCGATTTTGGATTTGGTCTGATGCGGCTGGGTTTGGCAGAAACCTAAACGTTGCACAGCTTAGCGGCGAATTCGAACGCCCAAGATGACACTGTGACTCAGGTAAGTGAAATTGGTCGACGTCATTGCGGGCACGTTTTCCAGCGGCACGTCGGTGTTTCCATAAAACCGATATTCGGTATACCATTCAACGCCGCCAGGACCGTTGGTTGAAATACCTGCAATTCCCTGATAGGCGAAGGCAGCAGAAGTGGTATCAAAAGTCGTACCACCAACGTCGAACACACCATCCGAATAGGCGACCCCAATTCCAGCACCAACGTAAGGCGTGAACGCACCCGTTCGAAAATCGCGGATCAAGTTGAACATGGTCGAGTAGTTTCGGATCCGTCCGTCGAAAGGAGTGGTTCCCACTCCTGTCCAAGTGTTTCCGCTGTTGTAGCGAAACGCGTTATCAATTTCGCCGCGAAGGTTCGGGTTCAGTTGACGACCCACGGCAGAGCCAAGGATAAACCCACCATTGAAGGTTCCGACCTGCGTTACTGGAGGCACCTCACCTGTATAGTCGTGCAGCGCGTTAAAACCACCGTAAAGATTAAAATAACGGTTGGATTGAGCAATCGAATTGTCAAACTGAACCGGTTGGTTTTGCGCGGACACAGCCGCCGTACAA
>CAYSXI010000208.1:0-8703 GCA_964434955.1 uncultured Pirellulaceae bacterium | reverse complement strand
AGAAAAATTTAACCCTCCTATAAATTGTAATCAGTCTTTTTATTTAGATATTTAAATAAGGTGGCGATATCTCATCCATTGCTGCCCCCACTCGCACCTGTGATCTGGTATCGGATTCGGCTGGCTACCTTGCCAAAGTCGATTGCGAAATGCTGGGACGGGCAATCATCGAAATGGGCGGAGGTCGTAAAGAAGTGGGTGATCAAATCGATCACTCGGTCGGACTTGAAATCCACTGCAAGGTTGGACAAACCATCGGGGTCGGAGAAATTCTTGCGACCGTCCATTCGCGGGATGAGATTGCCCCCGAAGTCATGAAGTCGATCCGGAACGCGTTCGCCTTGGATAACGAAGCGGTCGCGTCACCTTCGTTGATCGTCGAAACAATCGATGCCTCATCCTGCTGACGCAAGTTTCCCCCAGACAGTTACCCGCGTGCCAACTCTTCCTGGTCCCCCACGCGGTCGGGGCCCCTCACGCGAGTCAGGGCCCTTCACGCGAGAGTGGGCAAGCGATCAGCGAAACCGGAATCAATATTTTCGCAGCGCATTCTAAACATACGCTTTTTAGTCGGCTGAAGCGATCGCAAGGCTGCCAAAGGCACGGTTCGATCGTTTGGGTGCGACGGTCAACGCTTGCCAAATTTGCTGCGTACCAATTCAACAACAATTGCTACAATGTTTTTGCCATTCGCCCGAAGCCGCCAAGTCAGGGCGACGCCGATCCGATCAGGGAATGAATCGATGCTGGAAGAACTCATCCAAAAAGCGACCGCGGTTCGACTTTGCGGCTACGCACCTTATTCGAAGTACCTGGTTGGAGCTGCATTGCTGACAAGCGATGGGAAAATCTTCACCGGCTGCAATGTGGAGAATGGCGTATTGGGACTTTCGATTTGCGCCGAACGCGTTGCGATAACCCAGGCGGTTGCTGAAGGTCACCGAAAGTTTGAACAGATTGTGATCGCCGCCAGTCCATTGGCGCCGCCCTGCGGAAGCTGCCGTCAATTCATGATCGAATTCGGAGACCAAATCCAGGTCGTCTCAATTGACACGTCCACCCAGGAATCCAAATCCTGGACATCAGGCGAACTCCTTCCTGACTACTTCAAGCTAAACCGCCAAAGTTAGGCGCGCGATGATTGCTGACTGCGGAATTGACGAAGGAGCTGAGATCCGCGAGCCGTTGAACCAAAATTGGCCTATGCGAACAGGCCAATGCGAGTTGCCAACGAGTTAGCCAAGGATTCCGTAAAAAACGCCGGCGATACAGGCTGTCATGCAACAGGCCAAAGTCCCGCCGACCATTGCCCGCAGGCCCAATTGAGCCAAGTCGCTGCGGCGATTGGGAGCGAGCGGGCCAATTCCGCCCAGCTGAATGGCGATCGCACCAAAATTGGAAAAACCGCATAACGCATAAGTCAGAATGACTTGGGATCGCGGTGAAAGACTCGCACCTTCACGGCCTCCCGATACAATCGTGCCCATGTCCATGTAGGCGATAAACTCGTTGACGACCATCTTCGTTCCAAGCAACTCGCCCGCCAGCTTGCAATCGTTGGCTTCGATTCCCATCACAAATGCAAAGGGCCAAAAGATGATTGCGAAAAGGCCTTTCAGCGACCAGTTCAAGTCGACCGGCTTACTTGCAAACGAGTTGTAGATCCATTCGAACAAGTTACCGACGCCAAGCAACAACGTATCGAGCATCGCGATCAGGGCAAGAAACGCAATCAACATCGCAGCAATGTTGATGGCCAACTTCATCCCTTCGCTCGCACCGTTTGCCGCAGCCTCGATCACGTTCGTCGCTGTCTTTTCAAATTGGACGGAGATACTTCCCTTGGTCGAAGATTCTTCCGTTTCCGGCTGCAAGATCTTGGCGATGACCAAAGCGGCCGGCGCTGAAACCAACGAGGCAATAACGAGGTGCCCAGCCGAAATTCCCAGCCCCACGAACACCGCCATCAAACCGCCGGTAATCGTCGCAAAGCCACCAACCATCAAGGCATTCAGTTCCGATCGCGTCATCGTCGCAATATAGGGTTTGACCACAAGGGGCGCCTCAGTGTGGCCGACGAAAACATTCGCCGCAGCTGCCAGGCTTTCCGCACCGCTGGTGCCCAAAGTCTTTTGCATGACCCAGGCCATACCCGAGACCAATTTTTGCATCAGGCCAATGTGATAAAGCACGGACATTAGGGCTGCAAAAAAGATGACCGTCGGCAACACGCCGAAAGCAAAGGTCATCACAATGGTCATCGGATGCGTATAACCGTTGGTTCGACCGGGATCCGTTCGAAATACGAATACGGCACCCGCATCTGCCCATTTCTTGATGTAGCCAAAAAACGAATCAAAGCAGTAAAACGTGATTCCGTTTACGAATCTCGGTACGCGCAATCCGCCATTCGATTCGATGGCCGCGTCGACATCACGACGGGAGATCGTTTCGGATTTCAGATCACCCGACATCGCTTCGAAGCTGGTGTATCGCGTATTCCCGACGAGGAGCCCTTTCTCCTCTGTCTCACCCGAAGCAATTTTCGCCAGGGCCGAGTCAACCTGAGTGGCGGAGAATTTTTTCGATTCGACCGCGGCCTCCAGCGTCGAAACTTGATCGAACTTCCTGGAAAACGTCCAACTTTGGGAATTGAAAAAAACCGCGGCCAGAATCAGCTGCAAACCCAAACCAAATACCACGAGCCGCCAATTGATCCGGTCCCGATGAGAACTCATCAGCCAGGCCAATGCGACCATGGAAAACAATCCGACCAGGCTGATCAAGTTAAGCATCGATTAAAACCTCAATCACTGGATGCAGCCGGACCGCCATTATCATCGCGCTGACTCTCGTCGCCTGCATCATTGTCTGCTGTGGATGCCACCGAATCGGAATGCGAATTCGGAGCGCCCGAAGTATCCATCACCGGAACGTTGTTTTCATCGTTCTTCAAAGTCGGAAGCTCAAAAGTGCGCCTGGCGTCGTCCAAAAAGACTTCATCCATTTCGGTATCGTCGACGTCTTTTCGCAAAAGCAGGTAGACCGCACAGAACAAGCACCAGAATAGGGCATGAAGGTAACTGGCGGCAATCGTGCGCAATAGCCAATTCCAAAACTCGATCGCTCGGTAGCCGGCGACAAAGGCTTGGCTAATCTGTTGGTCGGACTCAGAATTCTCTTCGCCTTCGCCCTCAGTGAACTCGTCCTGCCCAACGCCACGGGTGTCTGATTCCGTCGAATCTTCACCAAGCCCAATCCAGCGAGGACTTTTGATGGAGTCCGTCCTGCCGCCATCGACGACATTGGCTCCCCAGGATGTCGTCCAGTAAGAAAGGTTGATCACACCTTCCGTAAATCGGGCGGCTATCATCCAAATGAATCCGCCGACTAATAGTGCGATCAATGTATAAAACAAATAGTGTAAGGGACGTTGAAACGTATAAGCAAAGGAGCGGGTCACGGAATCAAACGCACCTTCACCCTCCGCACTCACCGCCGCAATAATCAACGGCCATCCAAAGGTCATCCCGATCAGCAACAGCCCGATCACGATTCCCAGCAAAACGACAACGAACCAGATGATCCCCGCAACCACGATTCCGATGTCGAAGGTCATCAAAAGACCAATCAATGCAAGCGGGATGCTCAACAAGCCAACCCCAATTAGCGGGATCGAAAGAGCCCCCCAGCTGGATCGTAGCTGCCTGACACCATAGCCAAGTGCCTCACCAATGCCGATTCGCTCGCCCCGACAAAGCCGCAACATTCCAATCCGACAAATGCACGTGCCAAAGAATCCCCAAATCAAAAGCGTCCAAATACAACCAAACAAATAGTAGCCGAAACGACGCATGCCCTTGATGTCATGGAACAGGTGATAAAAGGGCTCCGTGTAATGCCGATAAACCAAAGCCGGACCGGTGATTCGCGAAGTCACGACACCCAAGTCCAACTGCTGCTCACCCGATTTTTCGAATACGGAGGTGTAGGCACTGTTATTCCGACTCACGATTTCATCAAAGTGATAATCGTCGGCCCGCATCTGTTCGTTGACAAAAACCAATCCACTTAGCCACCAGCCCAAAGGGCTCAGAACGACACCCATAAACGCGAGTAGCAAGATTCCCATGCCCGTGGCGACAGGAATTGACCTCAAGATGATCAGCCAAGGGCATAGGTCTCGCCAAGACACGGATCGTATTGTTTCGGGATTGGAATCCATTGTTTTTCCCATTGGCTTGATTACCGCCTGGCCAGGTCCGCGAATATCGCGAACTCTCGATGCTCGTTCGTCCAGGTGTTTGTCGTCTCAGGTCAATGACTTTTAAAAGGCCGAAGGCCTGGACATCTCCATAGACTTTTCGATTGCCAGGTGTCTTCAATCGCCTGCCGCGCGTCAAAAGCAGATTCGCAAGACCTACTGCACAAGAAACACCGCAAACTATCGATCATTGATCATCCATTGTTGATCTCTGGCCAAATCGAAAGCTAAAAAACGGGCCGATTCAAACAGACAATTTGCGTAGATTATAGGCTCTGGGTTTCTTGTGTAGAAGCGGCGCAACAACCTGGACTGGCTCGAATTTGGCCCCGGTTTTGAATGCGGCCAAAAGGCTACTCGTCTTCGAAATTCGCCTCGCGCTCGGGCCCGTCGTCACTTTCCCAAGGCATACCGTAACGTTCGTCCATCCAATTCGCCAAATCCATCTGCTGGCAACGTTCACCGCAAAACGGTCGAAACTGAGGCGCAACATCCGCCATGACTTTGCCACAAAGTGCGCATGTGGCCGTGCCCGAACGGGTCTGGGTTTCCTGGGGGTTTTGCATCAGTTGCTCAAAAATTTGTTCGCGAAACATGACATCCCACGCTTTCTAAATCGCCTGCGGTAATTCTTGTGGGTCGTCAGGCGAAAGTCAATCGATCCCGCCGCGAAAGTTAAAGGCTTTGGGTGGCATTTGTCTCACAAAATTGGGACGCGACCAATCATAGTTTTTCAAGAACGTCTTCTTTTCTCACGATCCACCAAAACGGTCGCAGAACCCAATGGCCTCGCGCCTTTATAGATTCCGTTTTTGCTGGCTTCATCTTTTTCCATTTCGAATCACGAATGTGCGAAGGAAAGCCGCCAGAAATATTCGGCGCAGCCAGGAACCTAGCCGTTCGCCAACTGCCAGTGCATGCCGTAAGCAAGCAGCCCAGCTACAACCGCGCTTGCAATCAGAATCAAGAATCCGAGGCGTCGCGTCTTCTTGATTTGCCACCACATGACCAAGCCGGAGAGACCCCAAAAAACCATTGAGGCAAACATCAAATCAACGCAAATGGCCCAGAACCAACGCGAATTTTTCTGGGTGGGATAGCCGTGAGCCAAGTGAAGTCGTAGCAAAAAACTCCTTGCAGACATTTCTCGTGGGTTCGCGCCGACTTCAATGACTTTTCCCGGCAACTGATCGTTTTCCAACCGAGTCCCGGAAGAGTCGGACCGTCGTCGACTTTGGGAAAAGCGGAGTTTCTTTTTTTCGCCATTCACTTTCGCGACAAATTCGATTGGCGGGACCGTATTGAATACAATCGCCTGACTTCGATTTCTCTCGATGGTCGTAGAGTCGGAAACGGTTCTGGAAACTCGTGACGCGTTGTCTCGTGCAATTTTGACTTTGAGGCCTTGGGCCAAGGAAAATCTGTTTTCGTCAATTTCCTTTTCAGCGTTGATGTTTTTGGCCCGGTGCTGGCCTTTACCGGTATTTAAATCGATGGCCACCGATTGGTTCGAATCCTCGCCTTCGGATATCGCTGAAAACGCCCGTCGCGTAAATACGGCGCTTTCGGGATCCACCAATTCAAATTCGATTCCCTGGTTCGACTCGGAGGTATTGAGATTTCTCACAATTTCTTCTGCAATCTCACGCGCGCTCGGAAGACTCGATTTTTCTTCTTCCTTTAACTCGAACGAAGTCACCTCGGTTTTCCCATCCGTCATCGTGTTCGGATGGTTGAACAGAAGCGCCGTGAAGCCATAAAGCAAAACCCATGGCAACATGAAGAGCCCCGAATAAAGATGAATTCGGCGAATCCACAGGTCCAAGCGGAACCCTCTTTTTGACGCCCGCTTGTCGGCGCCGCCGACGGGTTCATCGGCCGAGTCAATGGAGTTCATCTGAGTTGCTTTACTTGGTGAGAATCAGCTTGTTCTGCTTTGTTTTCCGCAATCGATACAGCTGTCCACTATGCTCAATCCAGACCTCGTCACCACAGCGTGAGAGATCATCAAAGCGAATGATTTTCGGCAGCAATCCGGTGTCCAAGGGTTGACCCTCCCCTTGGCTCTGGCTGCCCGAATGTTCTGGATTTGCTTGAGGATTTGTCGATTCGTTGCTCATGACTGCCAATCATGCAGAGGGCTAACGTCGCAGCGGTGCAAACTTTATCTGCCACCTTTATCCGCCGCAGCTATTGAGACTCGATCTCAATAATGCCAAGATATACGCTTCACCAAGGATTGGCTAGGCCGCGCGACTAAAAATGTAGCTCACAAAACGTCGCGATTGGCCGGCAATTCAAATCAAATTTTTCAAACAATAAATACCTTGGAAAACGGAAACGCTATACTGCTCGAATCGTGTCATCCAACCAAGGAATCCAAAGGAATCCCATGAATCATTGCATTCGATCCCCGTTTCGTTTCGCGATTGCGTTTGGAACCCTGCTTGCCGTTTCACTGTCCGGTTTCGCGAACGCCCAGGAAGCTGATTTGGCCACTGGAAAGACCACCCGTGTTTCGGGAACAACTCATTTGGCCAATGATACTTCCCTTCCGGATCTGCCCGTGGGCATCACCAGCTTCGGAGCGGCGTTACTCAATGACCATATCTACGTTTATGGCGGACACAACGGTGTCGCACATAAGTATTACAAGGATGGCCAAAACAAGACGCTCTATTCCCTGAATCTCAAGTCGCCCAAGAAATGGGAGAAAGTCGCTTCCGAAAAAGGCCTTCAAGGTTTGGCTCTTGTGGCTTGCAAGGGCAACCTTTATCGGATGGGTGGTTTTGAGGCCCAGAACGCGAAAGGCGAGGATCAGGATCTCGTTTCCTCCAATGAATTCGCTCGATTCAACTTTCAAACCAAAGCCTGGGAAAAGTTGGCGCCGATGCCTACGCCACGATCATCCTTTGATGCCGTCGCCGTTGGTAGCCACATCTACGTGGTCGGCGGTTGGGCCATGAAGGGCAAAGATGGAAAAACGGAATGGGAAAAGTCAGCGATCCGAATTGATGTTTCGAAGAAAGATTCTCAATGGGAGAAACTTCCGCAACCACCATTCGTACGCCGAGCCGTGGCTCTGGGCCACGCGGACGGAAAAGTGTTCGTTGTCGGCGGCATGCAGCAAAAAGGCGGACCGACCACGGCGGTCGACTATTTCGACATCCAATCCGGTAAATGGCACGAGTCAAAACCGCTCCCGAAAAAAGGTCGAATGGAGGGATTCGGAAGCTCGTGTTTCTGCGTGGGCGGCAAACTGGTCGTTAGTGCCTACTCCGGAAACGTTTACACCTGGAATTCAAAAACTGAAAATTGGGACGACTTCGGCGAACTTGAAACCAGTCGATTTTTTCACCGCCTGATCGACATCGGCCAAAATCGATTTGCGGTCCTGGGTGGAGCCAATATGGATTCGGGCAAAGTCTTTGAAACGGAAGTATTTGAGTTGCCGAAAAAATAGCTCCCTGCGGTTCATGAGGGGCGGTCCCGGGCCACGACGTTCCGTCCGATTGGCCCCTCGCCCCAACTCGATCAACCGCATTCCGATTCGTTCGACCGAATCCCAATTCATATAAGCACGAAGCGCAAGCGAGTGGTTCAAACACCCATTGTATTAAACCTCCCAGTTGTGGCCCGGCCCGTTCATGCGCACGCGCCGCTCCCCATACAAGCACGAAGCGCAAGCGAGTGGTTCCAAACACCGATCAACCACCACCAACACGCCCTGCAAACAACACCCCCAACTCCCGCCTCACTTCGTCAAATCGAAACGAAAAATGGCAAGATGGTAAGGGCCTTTCACTGCCGGCTCATACCCCAAAACATAAATCGAACCCGAATCCATGACGGTCGTGTTTGGGGGAATGCTATTACTGATCTTGTTCGAATCGGCAAGCAATGTGAACTTTCCCTGCTCCCGGTCCAATGCATGAATCCCAACTCGAATCGCGAATGCCCCCTTTTCAACGACCAGGTTCTGTTCGCGGGTGACAACGTATGCCTTGTCCGGACTCTTCTGGCTCGGATGGATCGCTGCGAGGCGGAGCGTCTCATTTGGCGACTTAATGGTTCTCATTTTCTTTCGAGTCTTCAAATCAAACTCGACAAACGATTTGATTTCACCGTTCTTCTTGACGACATCGACGAACGCTTTTCGATCTTCATCAAACAACTTAAGATCCCGAATCTCTCCCTCGGTTTCGAGAAGCACCTTGCTTTCGCTCGTCTTCAAATTGACATCGTAAAGCCTGTCGGTATCCGAGGCTTCCTGATTACCGACATAAATCAACTGAGATTCGCTAACAAAATGAATCGTTTTGAGGTGCGAATAAACCGGACGTTCCGGCAACTTGAACGGTACGGGGCCGATAATTTTTCCCGTATCCACGTTTACCGAATAGTAGAAGTATTGCTTGTTCTTTCGAAACTCATGGATA
>CAYSXI010000207.1:0-8744 GCA_964434955.1 uncultured Pirellulaceae bacterium | reverse complement strand
ACCGTCGAAGTGAATCAACTTCCGACACCGATCGCGATCGAATTGAAATGCATTGCCGTGGTTGATTAAGGCCGAAACACGAAACGACCAGGTTCGACGGGTACAACTGGCTTGAATCGGAAATCAAAAAGCGTTTGCGACTAGGCAAGCTCTTTTTCAATCACGGTCCCTTCCTTCGTCGTCCGGACCTCGAACCCCGCCTCAATGATTTTGGCCCTAATCTCATCCGCCAGTTCATAGTTCTTGTCGGCCCGCGCCGCGTCCAGGTCCTTGCACCACTGCTCGGCCTGCTGATAGCGATCGCCGTCACAACGGACTTCGCCAAGTGGGGCAACCGCCAGAACCGAGTTAATCAATTCCCAGGCGCCCAGAGCCTCGGCTGCATTTTCAGGCTTGGTCGAAGCCCAAGGCACAACGACACCCAACGCGCCAGCGATATTCAAATCGCCTGCCAATTCATTGGCAAACTGGGAAACGATTGGATGCGACAAATCTACTTCAGCCGGCCCGTCGCAACGTGACTCAAGCTCCTTCCGGAATTCGCGAAAACGTTTGACGGTTTTTGCCGAGTCGTCGATGCTTTTGGCGGTGAAGTTCAAATTGGTTCGATAGTGAGACTTCAACAATTCGAATCTCAAGACGGCGGGATCCACCTCTTTTCCCCAAAGCTCGCCCGTATCAACGTCTTTCTTGAAGTTCCCGGTCAAGACGTCCCGAACGGTGTAAAAAGTACCCGCACTCTTGGACATCTTCTTACCTTCGACCATCAAAAAGCGAGAATGGATCCAGTACCTGGCAAAATGTGACTCGCCGCTTGTTCCGCAGGATTGTGCAATCTCGCATTCGTGATGCGGAAAGATGAGATCCTCGCCGCCCGTGTGAATATCAATCACGTCGGCACCGAGTTTATCTTTGGCCATCACGGAGCACTCGATGTGCCAACCCGGGTAACCGGTTCCCCAAGGCGAATCCCATTTCATGATGTGCTTTTCGTCGGGCTTCCAGAGCATGAAGTCAGCCGGATGTTTTTTCATCGCCTGGTCGTCTTCAAAGACACGGCCTCCCGCGCCTTCCTGAAGTCCATGAAGCGTGTTGCCACTGAGGCAACCGTATTCGGGGAAGCTTTCGACAGAAAAATAGACGACGCCGTCCTGGGCGACGTAGGCATGCTCGCGCTCGATCAACTTCTCGATCATCCCGATCATGCCTTGGATGTATTCCGTGGCCCTGGGAACGTTTTGTGGAAACTCCTCCGCGACCTTGTATCCGAGCAGTTTCCCGTCATCGAGGAATGCGTTCATGTAGAACTCGGCAACCTGGAAGGGATCATCGGGATTCTCAATCTGATTTCCCGAAACCGTGCCGGCCTTTTTTGCTTCTTTGATTCGCTGTCCGCCGACAACCATCCGGTCCTCGCCTGAGCCATCATCTTCGGTCATGTGACCGACATCGGTAATGTTGGTCACGTGATGAACGTCATATCCGGCCATTTCCAGGAATCGCCGCAACAAATCTCCAAACAGGAACGTCCGGAAATTTCCAATATGGGCGTAGTCGTAAACCGTCGGTCCGCAGCTATACATGCTGACCTTGCCCGGCACGATCGGTTCAAAATCTTCCAGTTGGTTCGTCAGTGAATTGTAGAATTGGATCTTCATCAGAATGTTGTTGATACGCAAAAGACAGGGAAACGGCGCAACAACACACGGCGAGTGTGTTTCTGGAATGTCCCAAATCGGACAAGCTTGATCAAGCCGAATTCACTTTCGCCCAGACGGCGGAGGGAATTGGCGCCTCGTTCTCAACTACTTGTCGAAAAACCAGGTCTCTAGCCAGGGTCGCGCCCAAGGATTGGCCAAGGTGCTGTGCGCCGAAAGCACACTCGCAATCAACAGAATGCCCAACACGCCTCGCAACCAGATACTTTTCCAGAAAGCATTGACGATCGGTACCATCGAAAGCAGCAAGATCGGGTACATCCAAATCGCCCAGCGAAAACAGCTGCACCAACCTCCGTAATTGCGATCATGCTGATCTTTCTGAATGTAAAAATAGAAAACAACAACAACGACCGATATCAACGCCATTGCCGGCAAGCGGAACCCGAGCCGCTGGGAAAACACCAGCCAAACGAGCCCCAACAAAGACAACGCCCAAACGGGAGTCAACGAAATCAGGCCGTGATGCCCAACCGTACAGTGGAACAGATAGGTCCACTGATCTTTCTCACCGATGTCGACATCGGATTTCCGATCATTATTTTGCAGCCAGTAACTGCCCGGAAATTCGTACCAGTTTCCCCACTCACGGACTTCGTATTGCCGTTTCGTCTCATCGTAAGTCACGACAAACTGGGATTTCCTTCCAAAGTTAACGATCCATCTTTGCCCGGTTTGGTTCGGCCAAAAACCGGGTTCAACGGTCGGAAACAATCCAAGATCTCGATCGGCGATCATTTTGATTTCATCAGGGATCGTTCCTGCGTTCAGTGCTTCCTGAAAATCGCCGTCCAGCGGCTCTTCATGCAGAACTTTTCCGTCACCGCGATGTTGGTAGGCCAACTTCCACGTGCCATGGGCCAAATAATTGGTCCCCAATGACGCCGCCACAATCAGGAGAAACGCGGGAACAAATCCAAGAACCGTCCGTGAGAAAGAACGGATCGAACAGAAGAACAGGGCGACCGCTGCCAAAGAAAGACCCGGCAAGTCAAAGGCCGCCAGTAGCCCGGCAAACAATCCAACCCATACAAACTGCCAAAACGCCAATTTTTCCTTGTTCGTCCAAACGGGAACCAGGACGAACAGAATCGCCGTCGTGCAAAATGCCGCCGGAAGATGATTGTTGAATGAGATGGCAAAGGGAGTGACGTAGGTGCCAAAACAAGCGACGGTCAATACAAATAGGGCAGCACCAAGTCGATCCGTGAAGTACGTGGCGATCCGGGCAAGCATGAACAGTCCAATTAGCAACCCCAGGCCATTGGTTAATCCCAATAACCAGCGAATGACAAAAAACGGATGTTCCGCAATTGATTTCCCGGTAATCTTTTTCAAGACCCAGTACTTACCGGCCATCAAGGTCGGCAACAGTGTCGGTTTGCTCGAGTAATAGTGAAACTCGCCGTCTTCACCCAGATGTCGAACCTTGTCGATCGTGTCCCATGTGTCCGCGTCCTTGCCGTTGACAATCTCGTCGATTGCATAGGTCCGTTTGTCGACCAGACTTCGAACGGTGCACCAGCGACTACGATCGTTGGCGCTGAAAAACGGAACCGACTGGTCATTGCGAATCGACTCGCTCTGCATGATTCTACCGACGACCGATCCGACGCTACAAATGATCAATAGCGTTGCAACCGTCCAATAGAATTGGCGACCGCGCGGCTGGTCCAAATCAAGCGGGTAGTTTGAAGAAAGATTCTCTGACATGTCACCGGAGTGCGATTCAATGATTCGAATCCAATATTGTAACTTGCACACCCCTGAAGTCAGGTAGTTTCCATTCAGCTGAAGGAATTACGTCGAATCGGGATTTGAATCGTTATCCTCTGACGATTTTGACAGCCCAACGCTCTCGCGAACCGAATAAACTCGATCCGGCCCCTGTTGTTTGGCGACAAATAGTTCCGCCAAAAGTCCAAAGCTGACCAGTTGCGCGCCAAGAAGCAAAGCACCCAACGCGTAGTACAAAAGCGCTCGCTCGCTAACGGGGGGGCCAATGACCTGGTCGTAAAAATTGATGTAAAACATCCGGACATTCCAGTAGATGACCAGATAAAACAAACAGCAAGCTCCAATGAAACTTGAGCCCAGTCCGATCGAACCAAGCAAGTGCTGCGGGCGATGGTTGTAGCTGGTCAAAAAACTGACGGTCAACAAATCAAGAAACCCCTTGATGATTCGCGACATGCCATATTTGGATTTGCCAAATTCGCGCGCCCGATGATTAACAATCACTTCTCCGACTTGCCAACCGCGTGCCGAAGCGAGAACGGGAATGAACCGGTGAAATTCACCGTATAGCCGGACCTCATCGAAGATTTCTCGTCGATAAAGTTTGAACCCGCAATTGTGGTCGTTCAGCTTGACTCCCGTCATTCGATTGACCATCCAGTTGAATACTTTCGATGGCATGGTTTTATGAAACGGGTCGTGGCGGATTTTTTTCCAACCGCTCACCACGTCTTTGCCTTGCTCGAATTGTTCAATGAATTTGGGAATCTCCGCCGGGTCGTCTTGAAGGTCCGCGTCCATGGTGAGGACCACATCCGTTTCCACTTCTCTCATCCCGGCTTCCAATGCACAGGCCTTGCCGAAGTTTCGACGAAACCGAACTCCTTTGACTCGATCACATTCTGACGAAAGCTTTTCGATGACTTTCCATGAAGTATCTTTGGAGCCATCGTCGACAAAAATGATCCAAATTTTGTATCCATGCGATTCCTCAACGGCGCGAATCTCTTCGAAAAGCTTCGGCAAACTTTCTTCTTCATTGAAGACGGGAACGACGATTGACAAATTCATCAGGAAAGAACCGGGGTGCGTTTAATTGTCAAAATCTTGATTAATCGAAGTACCGCTGCGCAAGCCAATTCGGCGACCAGCCAAACCAATCGCAGCAGAACCACCGCAACGATAGCAGAAACGGGACCAACGATCGGCCCCAATATCGGTAACATAACCAACTCCCGGACGCCAAGCCCACCCGGGATCAAAGACAGGAATCCGCAAACCACGGCCAGTGAAACACCGGCAAGCACCAAAGGAAAATGCTCCCACGCGGGTCGGGGATCGGGCAATGCTTGTAGCACGAAGTAAAGACTTGCGGCCATCAATAACCAGCCGACGATCAGAAATAAGTACCCGCATGCCGTGAAGCCCAAACTGAGCCGTCGTAGACGTGTTTCAATCTCGTGGTCCAATTTGTTGACCTTGAGTTTGGCCACGATCTTCCGCATCACCGGTCCCAAAGACGGAATTCCAGCGACGATCGCAATCGCAACAGCGATTGCAATCAACCAGACCTGATCCCGCAAAGCAACTGCAAGCACAATGGCTCCGAGGCTGGCTCCCACGGACATCCAAGTCAGCGTTTCGATAAAAACCGTGGTGGCGGCAAACGCGGGATTCACTCCCGATTTGCCGATTTCATTTGTCCGTATCACGACAACCATCGCCTTGCCCGGCACGTATTTTCCGAGCTGGCTCAAGTAAAAGGCACGGATGGTATTCCCAATCCCCGGGTCGTTTCCAGAAAGTCTCAGCAGCTGATGCCAGTAAATCGCGGGTACCAACATCCCAATCGCATAAGCCATTCCCGATAGCAAAAGCCAGATTGGGCGAACCTCGCTCCAATTGATCTCTGATTTTTCAAGCTCCAACCAAGCAGAGCGAAGGGCAAACGCAATGCCAACCAACACCGACGCAATGATCAACACACGAAAAACCTGCATCAAGGCCTTGCGATGTGATAGCACTTTTTGGATCAGGATTTTCATCGATGACGAACGGGCGAATTCGAGTTTTTGGGCCAGCAAGGGAAAATAGCATGAATGGCAATTTTTCGGGAGATCGTTAATTCGCTATTTACTTGAAAAGTCAGAGCGGATTAGATTAACGCGAGCGCAAATTGAAACTTGGATATCAAACGGACTTTGCGCACGAAGTTGTGTAAGGAAACACCCACTCAACATGCAATGTTTGAACGAGGCATTCTTGAACCATTAGAATGTTTATGCCTCGTCCGCATTAATTGTTAGACCCAACTGCGGAGCAACCCAATGAAGGGATTGATTGCGTTGACGCTGACCTTGGCCGTGCTTTTGGCATCGCCGGTTCTATCGGTATCGCCTGTTCAGGCTCAGGATTCTTCGACCTCATCTGGCACCTATGTTCTTGAGTTGGACGACAACCTGATTTACGAGTTGTCGCGTCGGCAAGGCCTGAAGAGTTTCCTTCCGACCAACAAAACATTCGATCGAGTCTTATTGAAGTACGTGCAGACCAACGCGCGAACGACACGCTCGCCAAGTATTTTTGATCCCAGCAAAGAAGGCAATGTCGATGCTTCGGGCCTCAACTCCTTGCTGTTGTCCTTGACTCCCCAACTCGTCGAAAACTTGAAAAAGGGAAAAATGCTCGAGAGCCCAATTGATCCGAAAAAGGACATCGGGCTCATCAAAGTCATTTACGAACCTCCGACCAATGGCGATGCCAATGGCGGCATCCCTGCCGTGAATGCAAGTAATTCAAATGCAAATAACGCGAATGCCAATAGCGGAAATGGCGGAATCAACAACGGAAATGCTCTTCCAAATGCAAATTGGAACACGCAGTTTGGCGGAAGCAACTCAAGTGCATTGCCTAACAACAATCTCCCCAACAACAATCTCCCGAATAACAACTTGCCATCGACACCGCCACCGGCCATCAATTCGGCAGACAATGTTTTTGGCGGCAACAACAGCACTCCTTTAACCGGCAACCAGAATCAGGCCAATTCGTCGAGCGTCCTTCAGAAATCAAACAATTCCGTGGGCAATTCCGCGTTTCCAAACGCCGGCAACAACAACCCCTTGGTTCCGAACAACAATCCACAGACAAACAGCAATCTCTTGCCAAACAACAACGTCCCGCAAATCAACAGCGGCCAGGCTCAACCGAACAATGCCTTCAATAATCAGGGAACAGGAAGCCAATTTGGCGGTGGAAGTTTCAACGGAACGCCCCCGGTGAACAACCAACCGAGAAACAACGGGAATCTCGTCAACTCGCAAAACGGGTTACTGAACACGAATTTCCCACCACTCAACCATGGGAACACGAACCTCCCCAACGTCCAGTCGGGCAACCCCATGGGCATGCAAACCGTCCCACCAAGAAACAATGGCATGGGGTTGGCCAACAACAATTCCAACTTGGTGAATCCCAATTCCAACTTCAATTCTCAACCGCCGATCCAAAATCCGATGGCGAACAATCCCGCTTGGGGCAACCAACCCAACTGGTCGGGAACCCAGAACCAGGCTCTACAAAACAATTCGCCACGAATGGCCAATAACTTCCCGATGGGCAGCGGCAATTTCATGGCGACCTCGGCACCGATGACCAATGGGCCGCTCCCCCAAAGACAACCGATTGCGAATCAAAACTATCCAAATCCGAATCAACACACCAATGTCAGCAACACGGGTTCCACCCCGGTTAACAACACAAACGCCAATTCCGAAAACGAAAAAGTGGATGCGGATAACACCAGCAGCCAACCGGTTGCCAACGGAAGCACGACTTTGTTTTCCGTGGTCTGGTTCATGTTCTTTTGCTCGGTGGGACTCAACATTTACTTGCTGATCAACTGGCGAACATCATACATGCGATACCAGGATTTGGCAGACGACCTTCGCCACACCTTTTCGCAAAACAACAACTGATCCGAAACACTGACAGCAACTGAAAATTTGACCTTTCGCAATTTGCCATCGATCGATATTTACGCGTTTGGAAAAAAAAGCAACAATCACCACGACACAGAATTCCCCGAATGGATTCGGGGCTCAATGACTCAAACGACAAGAAAAACATTTTGAGCTGGACGCAATGGAGTGCAATAAATGAAATCCCTTTCTTTTGTCATCGCTATTGGCTTGGTTGCCTTTGCCGCCACTCTGGCAAACGCTCAGCAGAAAACCAATGTCTGCATCATTGACCTGGCTCAAGTATTCCGCAGCCACCCAACATTCAATCAACAGTTGACTCAACTGCAAAAAGAAGCTGAAGCTTTCAAGTCAAAGATGAACGAGCAGCGAACGGCCCTGATCGCAAGAAACGATCGCCTGATGGCCATGGAAAACAAGGAATCGGCCGAGTTCAAACAGGAAGAGTCAAGCCTGGCTCAACTCGCAGCAAAACTCGATGTCGATGCCCGCAATCAAATCAAGGAATTTGCAAAACGCGAAGCCGAATTGCACTTTGTAACCTACCAGCAAATCCAAGGCCTGATTGCTCGCTACTGCAACGATCGTGGCATCCGGATCGTGATGGCTTATCAAAAGAACGAAGTTGACCAGAAGAACGCGGACTCGATCATGCGTTGGGTCAACCAAAGTGTTGTTTACAACGCACCCCAGAAAGACATCACACAGCCAATCATTCAGTATTTGGCTCAAGTCACACGTACCAATCAAAACCAAAACAAGTAAAGGTCCATTACGTGACACCGGTGCTTCGAAAACAGAATACCATTTGCCGACCTGTCAACGTTTCCGGTTTCGGTTACTGGAGTTCGTTGGGGGTCAACGTCGAGTTTCGCCCGGCACCGGCGAATCACGGAATCGTCTTCATTCGCCGAGACATCCCTTCGCAGACGCGAATTCCCGCGGCCATCGGTTTTCGAGCCGATGCCCCGCGAAGAACTTCGCTGTTTGCTAATGGATCCTCCGTCGACATGGTCGAACACATCATGGCAGCGCTTTATGGATTGCAGATCGACAACTGTGAAATCTGGGTAGATCGGGCCGAGATGCCGGGTTGCGACGGGTCCAGCATCGCATTCGTCGAAGCCATTCAGGAAGCGGGAATTGAATGCCAGGATGAAACTCGCCCACGCCTGGTGATCGAACAAAACATTCGGGTTGGCGATGAAGACTGCTGGATTCAGGCCGAACCAAATCCGGAAGGAACATTTCAGATCCATTTCGCCCTGGATTACCCCAATCATCCCGTGCTTGGAAAGCAGGACGTAAC
>CAYSXI010000206.1:0-8859 GCA_964434955.1 uncultured Pirellulaceae bacterium | reverse complement strand
CTCCCTGAGATAAGGTTTCGTAGTTCGCTTGCGAACGAGAGTCCCCTCGAAGACGACGAGGTCGATAGGTCAGATGTGTAAGCACAGTAATGTGTTCAGCTTACTGATACTAACGGACGAAAGCTTGACCACATATATCCAACGCTTTTGCAAGCTCAGGTAATTCGTTACCTCAGCGAATCAAAGCAAACTCGCAGTGCGGCAATGCTGCTTGCCCCGCAAGAAAGCATTTTCAAATCTGCATTTGGTGAATGTTCGGTCATAACAAGCGCTACAACAAGTGGAAATTCCACTTGACTCACGCAGTTGATTCTCATGCTCAAATTGGTTTGGCTCAAATTTGTTTGTCTCAAACTTGTCTGACATGACGATTCAACGCTCATGACTCAAGTACGTGGCAGAGATTATTTTCGGAGACGAATTAATGCTCTGCAGCCGTTATTCACAAACATGTCGAAGACAACAAGTGTCGTCGGGCGAATAGGCCGGCGGCACTTCTTCCGGCGACCATATCGAAGTGGTCACACCTGTTTCCATCCCGAACACAGTAGTTAAGCACTTCGAGCCGATGATAGTACTGCAAGTGCGAAAGTAGGTATCGCCGGTCTATTTATAAACCCGTCTCAGAGAAATCTGAGACGGTTTTTTTTATGCGCCGACGCCGACACGGTTCAGTGCCGCAAAAAGTTTAAGAAGCTCAAAGAGAATCGACGAAACGAATCATTGTTGAGTCAAACGATGAATGCCCAATTGGAAAAACAGGTTGGAAAAACAGTTCGTGTTCAGGTTTTCGGAGCCGAACACCGTATCAACACACCATACCCTTCAATGCGAGTCAAGCATAAAGCCATACAAGCACGAAGCGCGAGCGAGTGGTTTACAACAGACAATGTTCCGCATTGGTTCTGTTCGCTAAGTGCCCAAAAAAAAGGGAACGCAGCCAGAGTCCGACCCGGCGCACCGCGATTTTGGCAATCCCGCAACGCACCAACAAAAATTCAAAATCGCCGAGCAAAACCACCTCGGAACCGACGTCAAGGCAGCAAATTATTTCCCGTCGAGCCTTTCCTTGATCTTGCTGATTCGCGTCTTGACGTTTTTTTCCTGGGCATCGATCATCCGAAACTGTCGCTGATGGTGCCGAAGGACCTTTTCGACGGAAATGGATGATTTCGTTTTCTTCGGCAATCGCTCGGAATCACCAAGCTCTTTTTCATTTTCGTATTCGTGGGCCAACTTTTTTGATTTACCCTCGTCCGACTTTTCTCCAGTTCCGGAGTTCTCGGCTTGCTCTTTCTTTCGGGGATCCGACTCCTCGGTTTTATTGGGACTTTTCTTTTTCGGGGCGCCGGGAGCCGTCGGCATCACGAGCTTGAAGTCACGATGCTTGTCGATCGATTCCTGCGGTGGAAGCCCCAGCTTTCGGTCATGCATGTCCGTCGGGAACGCGATTTTGGGGAATCCCTGTTTCTTCAGCCGGTCGATGATTTCATCCAGCGAACCTTTGTCGCGAAAAAACTCGCGTGCCTTCTTGTCTTCCAAATCCAATTTGAGAACTTCGAGATAGGCAAGTTCCACCTCTCGCGACTCCACTTCCCCCAGTTTTACTTTTGCCTTGACGGGCGGGGACTTTCTCTCCTCAGATTTTTCCGACTGTTCCGCCCCCGATTCATCGGCATCCAATTCAGGTTTCGTCGTCAGGCCGGAATCGGTGACCGGACTGGAATAGTACTCGGCGACTTGAATGAGTTGCCTTTTGAGTTCGGAACGGACCAGCTTACGTTCGAGTTTGAGATCCTTAAGTTGCTTTTCGAGACGAGTCTTGATTTCCCGCAACTTCTCGGGAGAAGTCGCCTTTTTTTTGCCTTCCTGGGCTGAGGCCCCCGTTGCCATGACCAGGGCAACCGACCCGACAATTAACAGTCCCTGGCAGAATCGAACCGTGAACAGAAATCGTGAAACCGGTGGGCTGATCAAGAACATTGCGAATCCAGTTCAAACAATTCGAATCGATGGAACAAAAGAATCCGCCAGGTCGTTCACCCCGGCGGTTCATCAAGATGAGCCAAGAAGCGCAACTTTTATTCCCACAAATGGAGTTGCTTTGGAATATGTGGGCACATTCGAGTTCACGAAGGATGCATGAACTCACCAACCGCTAGGTCAATGTCTCGTATTGGCCCGCGAATGTCGCCGCTTGCTCTCGATCAAGTTCTTTGTACCGGGTCGTTTTGCCATTGCTCATCGTCACCAAAAGATGAGCCGTCAAAGGTCGATTGCTCACTTCTACCGACGTCACGCTTGAAAGAGGAACCGCGAGCGTGTTCTTTACTTTGTTGGACGTGCCTTTGGTGTTGATTGCCAAAAAACGTTTATTGGTCAAACAAAGTATGTAGTGTTTGGTACCGGCACTGTGAATCCAATCGAGAATGGGAATCCAGGACAATAACTCATTAGGCGCCGTTTGACCGTACACCCAATCTTCCAATTCCTCACCTTCGTCCAATTGCGTATCAATCATCTGAAGAATTTTCTCTGCGTTCTTCTCAAGCCAACGCGCGAAAAAACCTTTTTTTTCTTCTGCCATGATCGTCCTTCAGGTCGTTTTCAAAAAATGCTTGTTCGAAATATATTGCAGTGAACCGTTAGTTTAGCGATCGCGAAAACCGTTCTCAACCTTTTGCCAGGAATGTTGCCGCGCCGATCAATTACTCTTCGCGAAATCTTCTCAACCAAGGTTACGCCATCCACGGAAAACCGTGACCATCCAAAAGTCGCCTTCCATTTGTTAGCTCCCGAAGCACGCATTGGGAATATGCCTTGGTCCCGCGTTGAAAAACGGAAACTGGGGTCGCTTTACGGGACTTCAACGGGATGCTCGGCAACTTCGCTGAGAAATTCAGGATGAGCGCCCAGAAAATGTCCCAGCTCATCGGTGATTTCGATGGGTTGCAAAACGCGAGCGATTCGTGCGCGAACGACGACGAAAAGAAGCAGTCCGAGCGTACCGCTCAAAAGCAAGAATGCGTAAACCATACTTGCTGTCGGTCCCGCAGCTCGATGGTTGGCGATCAAGACGACACCGGTTACCAACAAGCCAATCGAAAAGAGCAATGCCAAGTTGGCGAACATCAATCGCTTTTTTCGTTTGCTTACAAATTCATCACACAAAGGCAAATTCACTTTGATGGATTTGTTCATTACTGCGGCCAAAACGAAGTAGACAACGACTCCCAAAAAGATCGTGACGATCAACAGAGGCGGATGCCAATTGAATCGCACCGGAATCGTCTGATCTGCAGGGCGTCCTGTCTTGACGCAAATGGCTGGAAGCGTCGCCCCGTGCGTGACGACCAGTTTCTTTCGAACCGCCCACACACCAACAGGAGAGGCCGCTCCATTTTTGGCGGGCGTATCTTCTTGTTGTGGACCTCCTATTGAATCCGACATCGATTGCTCTCCGTTTGTTCACCCAATCGCCGTGCCCCCAGATAAGATAACGAGGCCTCGCACCCGTTACAATCAACCGCTCAAGTCGATTCTCTGCGACGTCCGTTGAACACGGACGAGGTTTCGCAGACCAAGTCACTATTTATGATCCTTGGTTCTGTGTTAGTCTGGATCGGATGAAACGTCCGTTTACCAGCGTCGAAAAATTCATTGACCAGAAGGCGCATGCGTTTCTGGATCGATTACCGCGCCATGGACTCAGTGCGGGCGGGGTTGAATTTCTGGTATTCGGTTTGAAGCAGGCTTGGGCGTGCCTATTTGGCGCTGCGATGCTGGGCTTGCTTTTGGGCACCCATTTTTTTTATCCCGAAAACGTGCCCCTGAGGCGATACGATTTCCTTTTTTTGGCAAGCCTCGCCATCCAGATCACGATGATTGTGGGACGCCTGGAAACCAAAGGCGAAGTCAAAGTCATCTTGATCTATCACTTGATAGGTACAGTGATGGAGCTCTTCAAAACTCACGTCGGCTCGTGGGTTTATCCCGAGGAAAATTTCTTCCGAATTGGTGGTGTGCCGCTTTTCTCCGGATTCATGTATGCGGCTGTCGGAAGCTACATTGCCCGGATCCATCGGCTTTTTGATATCAAGTATTCGCGCTATCCGGTGTTCTGGGCGACGATTGTCTTGTGCTTTGGAATCTATGCGAATTTTTTTACCCACCATTACATTTGGGATTTTCGGTGGGTCTTGTTTGCAGCCACCATCACCATCTACTTTCGCTGCTGGGTCCATTTCCGTGTTTTTCGGTATCGCCATAAAATGCCGCTACTTGTCGGGTTCTTCCTCGTGGCATTATTTATCTGGTTCGCCGAAAACATCGGGACCTATTCGCGGGCATGGCTTTATCCCAGTCAAATGTCCGGCTGGGCACCGGTTTCACCATCGAAACTGGGTGCCTGGTATTTGTTGATGATCATTTCCTACGTGCTGGTCACGCTTGTCAATCGGCCCCAGCCACTTGAACCGGGGACCGACGGACCCGGCCGAAGCTGAATCGCGAATCGATTCGTACACCTAATTTGGCCTGGACCTTCGAATGGCTTTGACTTTTCACATAGGATCGTCGATGCTGTAGGCAGTTCTCATCTTTTGTTGGTTGAATTCATCGGTAAACGGATTCGGATTATGATTCTCAAAATTAAAATGCATCTTGGACTGGCACTCATCGCGGCGGTTTGCCTGGTTAGTTTTTCGGGCTGTGGAGTTGGTGAACCGAAGACCGTCAAAACCAAAGATGGAAAGTTCCAGGTAACGATCCCCGGAAATTGGTCTTCGCGGAAAGATCTCAACGACGAAGCTCAACTTCAGGTCGCCCTGCTTCGCCAGGAAATGTACTTGATTGTGCTTTCAGAAACCCGTAGTTCACTTCGCTCGACAGGTTTGGGTGGAATTTCGATCGAGAAACATTCGGAAATCACCCGCGAAGCTTTGATGCAGAATGCCGCCGGCGCAAAAGCCACGGGTCCCACCGAAGTTACCATCGATGGTCAAAAAGGAATCCAATATGAAATCCGTGGAAAAGTCGAAGGCATCAACGCGGTCTACCTCCATACGACCGTAGAAATCGATGGCCAGATTCATCAGATTTTGGCTTGGACTTTGGCCTCGAAATTTGAGGGGAACAAAGAAAATCTTCAAAAGGTCATTAAGAGCTTTCAGTCGGTTTCTTCCAAGAAGGACGACGCAAAGCAAGACCCGCCCAAAGAAGCCACCAAGAAAAAATAAACGGCCTCATATCGACAGAGGAATGATCATCCATGTTTGACGTTTCGACTTGGCTCGCCCAAGCAGACAGCGAACTCAATCAATGGCTCGGCCAAAACCCGCTGGTGCTCGGAGGAATTTTCCTTGCTCTGGGGGGCGTCATTTTGGGGTTCGGAATTCTCGGCTTGGTTCGAGGCCAGGCGCGAGACAAATTTGGAACTCAATACTCTGGTGGAACCGCATTGTTTCTTTCGATCGTTCGAGTGATCGGCGGTGTTTTTTGCCTTGGCTTCGGCGCCTACAAAATGCTTTTTGGTTAGCGGAAAGCATTTCTCAACGATCAAAAGCATTCGAAAAGGCGTGGCGTCGAGTCACGCCTTTTTCCTTTCAGCGAAGGGCACATCGCTAGAAATTAACGTTTGGCAATGGCGATACAGCTATACGCACTACAGCCCATTGCGGCCATGTACAAACAAGCGCCCACAATGCCGAGCCCCGCACTGAGAACGACAGCAACCGACATTTCGCCCGGAACCGCTTCGGGAAGGAAGTTGGCCTGAATCAAGTCCGCGGCCGATGCCAGCATGCTTGCTGCAAAACAACCGCAGACAATCATCGATAGATGTTTGACTGCCGGTCTGCGCTTACTTTTTTGCCATCTTTCAATCATCAGCGCAATTGGAATGATGTACGCGGCAAAGATCCCTCCAGCCACCCATCCGATCACCTCAAATATCAACGGCTCCTGAACTTGTCCAAATGCAAGAACAAAAATTCCGAAAAACCCGATCACGCCAAAGACCATGCAGCCGATGGCAATCGCCGGATAACCGTTTTTCCGGCTGCTTGCCGAAGTCTGCCAAATCATGATGAGCGTGACCGCGATCGCGACAATCACAAAAAACGCGGCGATACCAAGAAGGATGACCATGCAGCCGACCAAAAACAACATGCCAAATGCCGCGTCAGGACGATCAGGATCAAACCCCGATTCGAACAGCATCGTCCCCACCATGAGCTTCGCGATTAGTTGGGTGACGGCAAACAGAAACAGGATGCCGAGCATTCCATAAAGCAACGAGCCCAGGAGTTTTACGTACCCCTCACGAACATCGAGGCGTTCCAATTGAATTTGTCGCGACCCAACGGTGGGGCCGCTCGTGGAGGCACTTGGCGACGCATAAGGATTCGCGGAATTTCCGGGCGTCGCCGGATTGCCGGTGGTCGGATTCTGGGTGGCGTAGCCGGTTGGCGTTTGAACCGGTTGCCCGGGTGACATTCCGGCCACTCCCAAATCTTGCCATCCGCCTGCTGTACTTGGCGCAGTCGTTGGGTGGCTCGGCGTTGATGCCGGAAGGTTTCCTGAAGAAACCTGGGGAGTTGTCGCTCCTGCGCCCGCACTTGCCCCGGTTCCACCGGCGCCCGTGGTTGTCGAGCCACCATCAAGCAAGCCTTTGATTTGCGAAGCCGGAATCCACTTCTGAGTTCCCTGCTTCAAAATAAGCGTCTGCGAATTGATTTGATTGTTCTTGGCGAGTTGCCGAAGTTGATTCGAATCATAGGGCCCATAGTTGGCCTCGTTAACTCGGATATACCACAACGTCGGTGTCTGACTCATTACTTCTTCCGTCTTCGATCTTCAAGAAGCAAAAACAATCAAGCTACGATGATCAAGGGATCCATTCGGTCTTCGTTGAACCCCTAGTCGTATTGTAATCGAACCGGGAGCGCCCATCAGGAATCTGGAAAATCGATCGAAGTTTCGTTGACGTTACTTTCCGTGAACGATATCGCACCAATGAGTTACCTGGTGAGCCACCTGGTGAGCCACCTGGTGAGCCACCTGGCCGGTTGGAGCTTGATTTCGACTATGACGGGCAGCTCGCAATAATCGAGTTCAACGTTTCACTTGGTCGCATCGCCTGGGCACAAAGCTCATCCGAGGGATGGAAATAACCGCCGATTTCCATTTCGCTTCCTTGGGCCGCGTTCAACTCTTCGACAATCTTACCCTCATTTTCCTGAAGGGCGTCGGCGACTGGCTTGAATCCGGCGGCCAATTCCGAGTCTTGCGTCTGTTCCGCAAGGGCTTGAGCCCAATAAAGCGCCAGATAGAAATGCGTCCCACGATTGTCCAACTCATTTACTTTTCGCGACGGCGCTTTGTCATTTGCCAGGTAGAGTCCATTTGCCTTGTCCAATCCATCGGCAATCACCAGCAACCTCTCATTGCCCGTCTTGTTTCCAAGGTCCTCCAAAGAAACGGAAAGCGCCAAAAACTCACCGAGCGAGTCCCAACGCAAGTGGCCTTCCTCGAGAAACTGCTGGACATGCTTGGGAGCAGAACCCCCGGCGCCCGTTTCGTACAAACCGCCTCCGGCTAGCAGCGGAACAATCGAAAGCATCTTGGCGCTGGTCCCCAACTCAAGAATCGGGAACAGGTCGGTCAGGTAATCCCGCAGAACATTACCCGTGACGGAAATCGTATCGAGTCCATCCTTGCATCGTTGACAGGTCAACTTGGCCGCATCCACCGGGGCCAAAACTTCGATTTCCAATCCATCGGTATCATGATCCTGAAGGTACTCGTTGACCTTCCCAATCAAGATTGCATCATGCGCACGATTTTTATCCAACCAGAAAATCGCCATCGAGCCCGTTGCTCTTGCTCGGCCAACGGCCAATTTCACCCAGTCACGAATCGGCGCATCCTTGGTTTGGCACATTCGCCAAATGTCTCCTTGCGCGACATCATGCTGCATCAACGTTTCACCTTGGGAGTCAACAACTCGAACCGTGCCAGCTTCGGCCAATTCGAACGTTTTGTCATGCGATCCGTACTCTTCCGCCTTCTGGGCCATCAAGCCAACGTTAGAAACGTTGCCCATGGTTGTCACATCGAAAGCGCCGTGCTCTTTGCAAAAATCAATGACGGCCTGGTAGACGCCCGCGTAATTCCGATCCGGGATAATCGCTTTGGTATCATGCAGTTTCCCGTCAGGCCCCCACATTTTCCCCGAAGAACGAATCGCTGCCGGCATGGAAGCATCGATAATCACATCGCTGGGAACATGAAGATTGGTGATCCCTCGGTCTGAATCAACCATGGCCAGTCGCGGACGTTTCTCGTAGACCGCCTCAACGGCCGATTTAATTTCCTGTTGTTCCTGTGAGTCCAGCGTTTCGATTTTTTGGTACAGATCTCCGATCCCGTTGTTGGGTTCGACCCCCAAGCTCTCCAGCTTCTCGGAATACTTTTCAAAAACATCCTGGTAATACACGCTAACGACATGCCCGAAAATGATCGGATCTGAGACCTTCATCATGGTTGCCTTCATATGCAACGAAAGCAGTAGGTCCTGTTCTTTGGCATTTTCGATTTCGCTCGCTACAAACTGGCGAAGCAGGCTGCAATTCATCCGAGAAGCATCTATGACTTCACCTTCTTGCAGTGTTACCGGACTACGTAGCGGAGACGCGTTACCATCCGGGGCAACGAATTCGATGGTGACGTCACCTGCACCCGCCATCACATGCGACTGTTCGCTGGAATAGAAATCACCGTCACTCATCGAAGCGACGTGGGTTTTGGATCCGGAATCCCAGGCACCCATTGAATGCGGATTGGCTTGTGCATATTTTT
>CAYSXI010000205.1:1910-9021 GCA_964434955.1 uncultured Pirellulaceae bacterium | reverse complement strand
CTCCCGACCCAACCAAGTTGAAGTCGAAAGTGGGCATCATCAATTTCGAGTGGATTCTTTACATCATTGGTTTGATTGCCGTCGTCGCCTGTTGGTGGTTGGTTCAAAATCAATCGGTCGTCGGCTGGCTGCTGGGAATCTTTGGTTTGCTCCTGGTTTCTTATGTTATCTTCACGGCGGTAATCAAATTGACGCCGCACGAGCGAAACAGGATTTTCGCCGCGTTGTTCTTGATATTTGGATCGATCCTGTTTTGGGCGTTGTTTGAGCAGGCCGGCTCGTCACTCAACTTGATGACCGACCGAATGGTGGATCGAAAGATATTTGGCTTTGATGTTAAAGCCTCGATGTTCCAGTCGATTAACGCGATTTACATCGTCTTGCTCGCACCGGTGCTCGCGGCCTTGTGGACATTCCTGGCACGTAAGGGCCTTGAGCCTTCGGCGGCTGCCAAGTTCGGACTCGGAATGATTCAACTTGGAGCGGGCTTCCTGATTCTGAACATGGGTGCCAAGGGCGCTGGGCTTGGAAACCTGACGCCAGTCATCTTCATCTTCCTGATTTATCTTTTGCATACGACCGGTGAGCTTTGCTTGTCACCGGTTGGGCTCAGTGCGATGAATCGTTTGGCTCCAGCCCATCTTGCGTCGATCATTATGGGAACCTGGTTCTTCGCTTCGGCAACGGGCAACTTTGCCGCGGGGTTGATTGCACAGGCTTCGGGCGCAGGAAAACTGGAAGGCGGAAATGAGGAGATGGTGCCGGGTAGTGAAGAAGCGATTTCCTATATGACCACCATGACGGGAGTCTATTCCAAGATCGGTTGGACGGCCGTGGGCGTAGGTATCGTCTTTATCCTGATTTCGCCATTGATCACCCGCTTGATGCATCTGGATACCTTGGACAGCGGCGACGACAAAGCCAAGTAATCCTGAAACAACCAAAGCAAAGGGCGAATGATTTTCGCCCTTTTTTTGTGCGCCGATCGTGGCAACGGTCAGCGAATTCCGTCAAACAGGACACTGCCGATTCGAACATGCGTGGCCCCTTCCTCGATCGCCCATTCGAAGTCGCCGCTCATTCCCATGGAAAGAAATTTTAGATCCAGCTCATCGGGAAACCTCGCCGCCATTGCGTCACGTCGGTTTCGAAGCTCCGCGAACTGTTGTCGCGTCTCGGCTTCGCTGCTGGCAAGTCCACCCATTCCCATCAGGCCAACGATCTCAACTGCCGGCGACTCGATCGAGAGCCCAACCATGGCATCCAGGTCCGTGTCGGAAATACCATGCTTGGCGACATCCCCCGATATGTTGAACTCAAGCAACACCGAAATGCGGGTCGCAGCGGCGCGAGCTTCCTTTTCGATTTCTGCCAACAAACGCAGGCTGTCGACGGAATGGATCATCGACACCATCGGCAACGTTCGTTTAACCTTGTTGCGTTGCAAATGCCCGATCAAATGCCACTCAAATTTTTCATCTTGTAAACGTTCGAATTTGTCCCAAAGAACTTGAGGGCGACTCTCACCAAAGGTTTGAATTCCCGTGGATGCCAGATCGAGCACGACGTCGGAGTCGACATATTTGGTGACAGCGACGAGGGTGATTTCGTCGCGGGATCGATTGG
Organism: uncultured Pirellulaceae bacterium; assembly: GCA_964434955.1. Classification (GTDB taxonomy): domain Bacteria; phylum Planctomycetota; class Planctomycetia; order Pirellulales; family Pirellulaceae; genus JANQLU01. The sequence goes on along the minus strand of CAYSXI010000205.1, from coordinate 7,395 downwards.
CGCGACTCGCGGCCGCCTCGATTCGTTCCAAAACCGATTCGACATTGCGCTTCAGAATCGACTGCCGCGTATTCATAACTATTCCACTGTGATGAGTTCCGTTGTTGAACCATCCTCGCCAAATCGTCCGGCGAAAAACTCACATGCAAAGTTTTGTCCGAGAACAGTTCGATTGGAAGGTTGTTCAAGCGAGCGATAGAAAAGCCATTGTTGATTGCCGATCCGAAACCGGAAACCAGAGGCCTGATCGAATCGGCATGGGCTCAATTGTTCGGCGACCGTAAGTTGTCTCCAGGTTCTCGGCTTTTTGCTTCGTTTCGAATTCAGATCCACCGCCCAGGGGACGTAGACCCCCCTGCCCTCACTTTTGACCTGGATTTGAAAACCATTCTCATGCATCGAGAACTTGGAATCCGAGTATCGGTCTGGCCATTCCGGACAAGCGAGGGGCACAAATAGGGAACGAATTTTTTCACCTTCGACGAAATAGACTTCCTGGGTTTCGATCTCCGGTAGACGTTTTGTTGTTGGCTCGGATGGGATTGAAATGGAATAATCGAATGCGTGAGGTTCCTGGAAGAAGATGGTATCTGCCGCGTAAAACAAATCGTCGTCACGAGAAACAAGGAATTGTCGTTGGATCGTCGCGAACCCGAATTCGGCTTCCAGCTCGAGCATCTCGGCGTCTTCGTCCTGATGCCAAAGATTCACAGCCCAAGGAGTATCCTGAGCCAATGGCTGGCCGTCCGCGGAAAGGGCGGTTTCCAGATTTCCGGTCAAGAGTGCCAGGCGAGAAGTCAGTTCGATTCGACATTGGCGGTCTCTAAATTGTACGCCCAGTTTGGGTGCGTTCCTGGAGACCTGGGAACATAACAAGGCGACTTGGCCCCATTCCGAACAAAATCCTTGCTCGTCGTATTCAAATGCAACCGCAACAGGTTTCGATTTTTTGAGCCATTGATCGGCGAGGATTCGGTCGCGCGCGTCACTCGAAAACGAAACCGCAAGGCGGATCAGATCTTTGTCGGCGCCCGTTTGCAGCGAAGAAAAAATGGGATTGCGATTTGGCCCGATCAACTTGAGAGATTGTCGAACAAACCATTCAAATTGAATGTCGTCGTCTTCGGAGTGAAGATTCTGATGCAAATGGTTGGCTAGAGCGCGGCAGCGCGTCCAGGCTCCGAGAAGTGAAAACCATTGGCCACAGTGTTTGGACTCAAGAGCTCCGTTGACATCCAGCAGTCGTTCCATGGATCGCGAGAAACGATAGAGGGCTCGATCGGCCAAAGAATTTACGCCTTCAACACCTGGGAACTGGGCCGCCAAGACCAGTGGTAGCTCAACGGAAACCAGTTGGGAGAGGAGCGGCATTGATTCGATCACGATGCCCGATTCGTCATCCGCCTCCAGAAGATGTTGGACAACCTTCGAGAGCTTTGCCGGTTGTGCTTGGAACTTGGGCGTCGAAATTTGATAAGCAATTGCCAGAATCTCAATCCCGACTGGTTCTTGATCGGGACTGTCCAAGAAGTTTTCAAGCAAAGTTTGAAGACGTGCAATGACTTCGTCGATTTCCGCTGTCTTTACGACCTGCCATCGATCCGCTGCGCTCTGCTTCATTGGTCGAGGCAATCCCCAGCCAATGGCGTCTTTGATCTTGCTGCCGAACATGCCTTTGAAATCGACATTCGATTCGACCAATGGCGCGCTTGCGCATTCGGAAGCCAAGGCATCAAGAGTAAGGTGGAAATTCTTGATTGAATCATGCATGGGACGAAATCGGACCGAATCGTGATGCTTTGTCTAAGGAGATAACATTCAAAAATGTCGTTGTCTATTGGAGCGACGGTTTTGAATCTGGTCCCAAACAAAATTCTGGTTTTACATTGACGGCAGCTTCTGACGCCCCGTATCTTTATCAATAAGCCATTTGCCGAAAATTATCCACTGGAGACAACCATGAGTTCTCGGATTTCCTTTTTTGTCGTTTGTCTGTTGTTGCTGGGAATTGGAACGACCAACGGGCAGACCCAGGACAAGGCAAAGGCCGACGATGCGACGCAAGAAAAGTCGGATGAGGGGAAGCAGGATAAATCCAAAAAGGCGGAAACGGAAGAAAAGTTCGAACCTCCCAAACACTGGATCCGACTTGCGAAGAATCGCGAGATTTGGGCCGACATGAAAAAGAAGCAAGTCATTGTGGGTGGCAAGATTTGTTTGAAGGAAGGCCTGCTCGAGTTGTTTGCATGTTCCATGGATATGAAGACGCATGAGTCCGTTGTGTCAGTCAACGCACGTTCTTCGGAAATTCACGCGGGCTTGCTTGCGGTTGGTGCCAAACCCGGGAATCCCGTGGAATTCGATCCAAAATTCAAAGCCGCCAAGGGGCCGAAAGTCAAAGTAATAATTCGCTGGAAAGAAAAAGGAAAGTGGGTGGAGCGGCGTGCCCAGGAGATGATCAAAAACTCCAAGTCCAAAAAAGAGTTGGACATGGATTTTGTGTTTGGCGGTAGCAAGGTTTGGGTCGATCCAGATACCGGCCAAAAGGTTTACTACGGCGATTCGGGCGACTTTATATGCGTCTCGAATTTTACTTCCGCCACTTTGGACTTGCCGGTTGCGAGTAGCGCCTCCAATGATGCGCTCACCTGGGAAACCAACTCCAAGAAAATTCCGGACCTTGGGACGAAGGTATATGTCTATCTTAAGCCGGAAATAAAAAAGAAAGATGATGGGAAGTCGAAGGTAGACGGCCCCAAAAAATCGGCCGACAAAGACTCGAAAAAGTCCGGCGATAAGTAACATTTGGGGAATTCTCTGGCGACTTGAGGAATGCCAAAGGGAAAGTCCGAACCTTCCGGCCGAATTGGGTACTATTGAATAACTCCGGTTCAAGCAAAAATAGATTGGTTCCACATCGTGGGACTTGCTTCCAGCTGCCATTCAATAGGAACCCAACTTAAGTCGTGCACGATCGAGATAGAGCGCAGGCCGTCGACAATGAGGTGGCCATTCTGGTCCGCGTCGTTTTGAGCGGAGAGACAATCGAAGAGGACCCCCTTGGCGAACTCGATGGGCTTGCGACCACCGCTGGCGCGCTGGTTGTCGGTGAGATGGTGCAAAGGCGCGACAAGCCGGACACGACGACCTACATCGGCAAGGGCAAAGTCGAGGAGCTGAAAACGCTGGTCGACTTTCATGCGGCGGACATTGTCATCTTCGACAATGATCTTGGGCCGGCACAAACCAGAAACCTGGAGCAAACGCTCAAGGTCAAAGTGCTTGACCGAACCGAGTTGATCCTCGACATCTTTGCGACTCGGGCCCAAACCTACGAAAGTCGCTTGGCGGTTGAGCTTGCTCAGCTCGAGTATTCGCTGCCCCGATTGAAACGGATGTGGACGCACCTTTCGCGTTTGAAGATGGGTGTTGGTATGCGGGGGCCAGGCGAAAAGCAACTTGAAGTCGACCGCCGTTTGGTCGAAAAACGGATTCACGATCTGCGCACCGAGCTGAAGAAAATTGAAGATCGGAAAGAGCGTCAAGTGAGTTCGCGGCGCGATCACATGACGGTTTCCCTTGTCGGTTACACGAACGCGGGCAAAAGCACTTTGATGAATGCCCTGACGACGGCGGAGGTCCTGGCCGCCGACAAGTTATTCGCGACTCTGGATACAAGGACTCGTCGTTGGCACCTGCCCAATTGGGGCCCCATTCTGCTCAGCGATACGGTCGGATTCATTCGCAATTTGCCCCACCGTTTGGTGACAAGTTTTAAAGCGACGCTTGAGGAAACGCACCAGGCTGACTTGTTGTTGCACGTCGCCGATGCCAGTCAGCCAGCGGTGTTTCAGCAGATCATGGCCGTCAATCAAGTCCTGGAAGAGTTGGGAATTGACGAAAAAAATACGCTGCTTGTGTTGAATAAGGTTGATGCGGTCGAAAATGTTTCCGTGGTCGAAGGTTTGCGAAATCGGTTTCCGAAAAGTGTTGTTGTCAGCGCGCGGAGTCGCCACGGCTTTGACAATTTGGCGCAAGCCGTAAGTGCGGCCCTGAGCCGATCGTTCCTCTCGATCGAAGTGGAGTCGGACGTTTCCAACGGCAAACTCGTGGCGTTCCTTTCGAAACATGGCGATGTCGAGAAAACCGACTATTTCGAAGATCGTTTGGTGGTTCGGTGCCGACTCCCGCAGAAATACCTTGGCCGCCTGGATGACTGGGCAAATGTTGAGGTTCGACACCGCAACGCCGAAAATCGTGAGGAGTTCGAATCGCGGCAGCCTCCGATTTCCGTCGACTTGGTGGCCAAGCAAATTGTTGCCGAAAAAGATGCCAGCGAACGGAACGAGAAAGAGGCAAAGCAACTTGCCAACCTGACGGTCGAGGACAAACTTGCGGATTCGCCAAATGCAAATGGGCCAAATGCAAATGGGCCAAATGCAAACGGGCCAAATTTCAATGGGCAGGACGATTCGACGAATCCCAAGGAATCGGTTGCCCCGCATGAACCAAGAAGCAGCGGATAATGGCTCGTCGCTCACTCAAAGATTCGGTCGTTGTGATTACGGGTGCGTCGAGCGGCATCGGGAAAGAGCTTGCGATTCAATTGGCTCAGCGGCAGACACGCTTGATTTTGAATGCCCGTCGGGAAGAGCGATTGCGTAAACTGGCGACGGAAATCGAGGCGCAGGGTTCTTCGGTTGCGTGCGTCATCGGTGACATTACGGATCGAGAGACGCAAGAAAGCATCCGGGATGTCGCCACCTCCAAATTCAATCGCATGGATGTTTTGGTCAACAACGCGGGAGTTGGGGCCATTGGCCGGTTCGAACAGGCTTCCGAAGAGCGGATGCGAAAAATCATGGAACTGAATTTCTTTGCGCCCGTTGAGTTGACCCGTCGCTCATTGCCGCTTTTGCGCGAGTCATCGGCCGGAATCGTCGTGAACGTCTCCAGCGTCCTAGGGCATCGAGCGGTGCCTCTAAAAAGTGAGTATTGCGCGAGTAAATTCGCAATCCACGGTTGGAGTGATTCCCTCCGCGCCGAATTGGCCAAGGACGGGATCGATGTCCTTTTGGTCAGCCCAAGCACCACCGATAGTGAGTTTTTTGATTCCGTTCTGGAAGACGCAAGCGGAAAAAATCCCAAGCTTGGGACACCGATGCCGCCCGACGTGGTCGCGCGAAAGACGATTCGGGCCATCGAACGGGGGAAGAGCGAGATTATTCTCTCGGCGGGTGGGAAAGCCCTCGTCTGGCTGGATCGGATTTGCCCGCCCTTGGCCAATTTGTTGATGCGGCGTTTCGCCCAGTGATTTTGAAGTTGCGATGGTGTTTGGGGTCGCGTTCCAATGAAGCGCGGCCAGTTGTTGGAACCACTCGCTGGCGCTTTGTGCTCGTAGGATTTGTTGGGGAGTTGGAATCAGTCGCTGGCGCTTTGTGCTCGTATGGTTTGTTGGAGAGTTGGAACCACTCGCTTGCGCTTC
>CAYSXI010000205.1:0-1810 GCA_964434955.1 uncultured Pirellulaceae bacterium | reverse complement strand
TGCTCGTATAGATTGTAGGGTTTGCTTGACCGGTGCCCACAAAAAAAAGCCCGGAAGATTTCCGGGCTTTCCTATCAATAAGATGCCGAGCATCGCCAGCTAAGGCCTTGCTCGTACGACTAAAGGCGCGATTTTGCCGTGGCCGACGTTCCGCGACGTCGGTAAAAAACCATGAGCATTCCACCGGCGAAAACCAGCAGCAAAGCCGCCGAAGGCTCGGGAACGGCAGACAGGCTTACACTCCAACTGACTCTCTGTTCCAATTCGGCAGGATCCAACCGCCACCAGTCGAGAGAGCTTCCCGTGAAGGCATGATCCAGAATCGCGTCGTAGGCACGGGCCTCGATTTCATAGATTCCAGGACCGAGGCCGAGGGTGCTCACATCCAGGTTTTCGCCGTGCAGTCCAATCGACGAGCCATCCACGAACCACTCGACATTGATCACGGATGGGTCAATCGTGTCGACCCACAACGACCCCGGATCATTCAAGGGAACCGTATTGTCCCGAAACGCATCGATGGGATCGACTTCTTCATAAATGTCGTGAATGAATTTTTCCCGCGAGATGGCGTCAAAGGGACGGTTGAGCGCCCGCATTTTTGAATTGTCGCTCGGCCGATAAATACCGGTCGCGTGATAACGACCGCCTTCGTAATACCCAATGGGACCAATGTCTGTATCGGGATCGTCGTAGCCGTACCAGCGATCCCACTTTCCGCCACCGCTCCCGTCGCTTGCGACCGTGGTTACATTCCACTCCGAGGGCTCACCGCCGTTGTAGTGATCGTTGTTGTAAAAATATTCGTCTGCCAAGTTTGCAAATGAATGTCCGATTTCGTGAAGTGCGATTTCGGGAGCCGCTCCATTGCCGCCGGCGTAAACTCCCCAGGAACCGCCACAGCCACCGTACTTGGTGTCGTTGACGGTTCCCAAGCGGATGTCGGCGTCGATCCCGGTTCCCGCAAACGCCGCGTTGACCGCATTGTTGGCCTTGGTGGTGTTGAAATACAAGCAGCGTTCGACGCTTCCTCCCCAGGAATAACTCGCATCCAAAGCGGTGTCGACATAGATATTGTCCAGAGGTTTATCGGCCCCGGATTCGTTGCTGGCGACGTTGACACGGTGAACGTTGAAAAAGTTTTCGTAGCGGGTTAGCGGTTGCTGGTTGCTAAAAAAGTGAGTCAGCGTATCGCCGATGTGTTGGACGTAATCGGTCTCCAGCTCGGACGCCTGATAACCGTCGCCAATGAATACGATGTCCACCCGGTTGGCAGACGAACCGCGATTGTAAATCGTGTCATATGGATTGCTTTGGGCTGACGTGGACGTCGAGCCAAGTAGAACAATCGCCGGCAGCAGGCAGATCGCAAGAACCAGCGAGCGAGAAACCGAGTTGATTCGGCGCCCCGCGCATAAAGAGCGTTTCATATTTCCCCTTCCCCAAAAAGAAATTTCGTCTTGGCAGGCAGACGATCGACTTATTTTAACAGCGCGAAAAACGCAAACAATCAAGTCGAGAAAGGAATAGCCGATTTTCGAGGAATTCGGAACGCGTGTTTTGCCCGTTGCTTCCGGTTGTCTAACGGACTTGCTGCGGGTGCAATTTGGCAACCAATGGGTTAGATTAATGACGAAGTTCAGGATTGCTACCGTCAATTTGAATTTGCAAATTGACAACTCAAACAAGGAGAATTCTCATGAAACGTCGCGATTTCCTCAAAGCCACTGCCGCTTCGGCCGTAGCGGCGGGAGCCGGGATCGCCGGCTGCTCGAACAACGAGCAATCAAATGGCAAAGACGACAACGTT
>CAYSXI010000204.1:0-9243 GCA_964434955.1 uncultured Pirellulaceae bacterium | reverse complement strand
AAACCGAGACGCGATGCGATTCATTCGCAAAAAGTTTCCCAATATTTACTCGGCCGCGCACAGCCCGCCCAATATCGAACGCGTCAATCACTGGGCACCTGTCACGGTGGCGGAATTCTGGAAGAACCGCGACCGTTACATCGATTGGATCGAAAGCCATTAGTCCAGTTGAACAAATAAACAAAAACTAAAACAAGAGTCTATTTCCATGAAGAAACCGGCCCTAGTTTGGCAACAAAAAGACTTTGGAATCTTCTCAAATCTTTTCGAAGGCCCCGTGGTTTGCGGACAGAATTTGCTATTCACCGACCCATTGGCCAAAAAAATCTATCAGCTGGAGCTTAGCGCACTCAAAAACCGGTCACGAAAGGCACAGCCAAAAGAAGTCTTTGAGGGTCAGAAAATAAACGGTTTGACATTGGACGAATCCGGCCAACTCAACGGTTGCCGCATGTCGAATTCGCCCGCAATCGTCAAAGTAAATTTGGACGACGAGAAGACTGAAACGCTTTCAGATATCTCTTGTGATAAACACAGATTCAATAGTCCAAACGATCTGGTTTGGGACAGCAAGTTTGAGCAGCTTTTCTTTACGGACCCAAAGATCCCCAATCCCTGGGGCAAAAGAGAGTGTGTCTATTCGCTGCAATTGAATGCCCATTCAGCCAAATGTTGTTTTCGATTGAAACGCCCCAATGGGATCGCCATCCGCCGAGGTGAAAATGGAAACCCCGATTACCTTTACGTATCCGAATCAAAAAAAGGCAGGATACACATGTTCGAAATTCTCGGTCCGGGCAAGGTTGAAAACCATCGAATCTTAGCCTGTGGTCTACCGCAACCGCTGGATGGCATGAAGGTTGGGCCAGACGACAGGCTATATTTCACCTCCGGCACCAAGGTTCTTCGAGTCAACCTTGATGATGGAAAAAAACGCCCGATTCCGGATACGGTTTGCGACCTTCATTGCTTTTGGTCAAAGCCGTCAAATCTTTGTTTTGTAGACGATCATTCGATCGCCATTACAGGGTATGGCCGAGCAGCGATGGTTGGAAGGTTGTTCTATCTGGAACTTGAAGGCCGTTAACGGTCAAACTTCACCACTGGCTCACTCACCATGCATCGCTCTTCCGCGTGAAGCAATCTCCCATCGTTCAACCGCCTTGCCATTTTCAATGACCGTGGCGAAATCATGAACCGCGGAAGTTGGGCAAGCGTGAATGGGAAGTGCAACCATCGCGTCACCGAGGGCGAATTGCTCCGCGTGTTTCGTTTCAATCACGAGATGCTCTTCCGTATGCTTGCTTTCGACGGCATCGGGAATGGCAGGAAATGACAACCTTGCCCCGGCTGGCGGATCGGCCGCACAGGACTTGTGGCCGCAATCCAAAGTCAGAAAACCGTGGCGCCTTTTGCTTACGACGCGGGTCAGTATGCCGAGCGCCGGCTTCAAGTTCAAATCCGGAAACGTCTTTTGGTAACCGATATCAAAATAGGTCGTCGTTCCAGGGCTCAATTCCAGGTTCGGTTCACCCATTTCCGCCAGAATTGAAAACGATCCGGTCCCCGCCGCAACGATCGCCGGAACATCAAAACCCGACATCATGATTTGATTCCGTAGCTTGACAAAGGGAGACCAGGAAGCCTCGACGGCGCGTTGTCTTTCCTGGTAATCACTCTGTCGATGATGACCGTCGTACCAATGCATGCCGCGACACTGGATTCCGGCGGAGGTGCTAATCATTTCGTAAAGATGAATCGCGTCTTCATCCGTCTGAATGCCGGTTCGATGCATCCCGCTGTCAATGTCCATAAAAACGCCCACTTCGACATTGGCCTGGGTTGCCTCTCCCGAGATATGTCGCAAAGCCGTCGGGTCGTCCACCAAACACGCGAACCTGCTTTGAGGAAATCGCTCTATCAATTGACACAATCGTCTTGGATTGGGACCAACCAATTGATACGCGAGAAGAATATCTTCAACCTCCAACTCCGCCAGCATTTCGGCTTCACGAAGCGTCGCACATTTGTGTTTCGTGATCCCAAGTTCCATCTGCATCTGGACGATTTCGCGGGTCTTATGCGTCTTGCAATGCGGTCGTAAACGCCCTGGATCTCCAGCGATACGGACCATCTCCTGAAGATTGTGAGCCAAAGGCTCACGGAAAATGAGTAGCCCGGGCGTGAGAATCGCCTCCGGTTCATGGACCGCGTATTCTTCGACTTGGTTTGCCACGGCCATTCTTTTCTCCCCTTCTGCCACCCTTCGGCAATCTTCGAATTCCGATAAAATCTCTGTTTACGATATTGCGAGATTATTATGAGTCAACGAAAGATTTTAGTCACGGCGGCGTTACCCTACGCCAACGGCCCGATACATATTGGCCATTTGGTCGAATATGTCCAAACCGACATCTGGGTACGCTTTCAAAAATTGCGAGGGCACAATTGCCGCTTTTTCTGGGCGGATGATACCCATGGAACGGCGATCATGAAGAGTGCCCGCCGGGCCGGAATCAGTGAAGAACAATTCATCGCGCAAATGAGTGAGGCGCATCAGCGTGACTTCGCGGCGTTTCAGATCGGCTACGACCATTATGGAAGCACCCACTCGGAAACGAATCGTGAGCTTTGCCGTCAAATCTGGCAAGCATTTCAGGACAAGAACCTGATCGCCAAGCGAAAAGTCGTCGAATTTTACGATTCGGAAACGGGCGAGTCTTTACCCGATCGATTCGTGAAAGGAACCTGTCCCAAGTGCAAATCGCCGGACCAGTACGGTGACAACTGCGACAAATGCGGCGCCACTTATTCGCCCATCGATTTGATCGATCCGATCAGCACGATTAGTAACACGCCTCCGGTCAAGGGAGAAACGGATCACTACTTCGTGCAAATTGAAGAACTTCACGAGTTTCTCGATGAATGGACCCAGTCGGGTGAGCACTTGCAAGATGAAGTCGCCAACTACTTGAAGGGTCATTTCCTGAGCGAGCCATTGCGCGACTGGGACGTGTCTCGGCCTTCGCCCTATTTTGGATTTGAAATCCCGGACACGGATGGCCAACATTTCTGGTACGTCTGGTTCGATGCTCCGATTGGCTATATCGCATCGACCAAGGAATGGTGTGAAAAGCACGGAGAAGATTTTGATTCCTGGTGGAGAAACGACGATACAGAAATCCATCACTTCCTGGGCAAGGACATTCAGTACTTTCACTGTCTGTTTTGGCCCGCGATGCTCAAGACTGCCGGTTTCAACTTGCCGACCAAAGTCCACATCCACGGCTTCCTTACCGTCGGTGGTGAGAAGATGAGCAAGAGTAAAGGAACGTTTGTCAAAGCGGAAACCTACGCAAAGCATTTGGATCCCGCTTACCTGCGTTATTACTACGCGTCCAAGTTGGGACCAAAACTGGATGACCTCGATCTGAACCTGGAGGACTTTGTTAGCAAAGTCAATTCCGATTTGGTCAACAAGGTCGTCAACCTGGCTTCGCGAACGGCGAAATTCGTCAAAGACATTGGACTCAGTGAAACCTACCCCGACGACGGCGGGCTGTTTGCGTTTGGCGCCGAGCAAGGTGAAGCCATTGCTGACGCTTACGAAAATTGCGACTACGCCCGAGCCATGAGGTTGATCCTCGAATTGGCGGATCGAGCCAATCCCTTTGTCGAAAACGCGGAACCCTGGAACTTGAAGAAGGATCCAGAAAAGCAGCAGGAGCTACAGGATGTCTGCACGATTGCGTTGAATCTATTTCGACAAATCGTCGTTTATCTGCAACCGGTTTTGCCGACGCTTGCGGAACAAGTCGGTGAATTGTTGAACGACCCAATCCAAAGCTGGGAGCAGGCTCAAACACCGCTTACCGGAACCAACGTCAACAAATTCAAACATTTGATGAAACGAATTGAATCGAAGGATATTGAGAAAATGACAGAAGAAAGTAAAGCCGAAGCCCTGGAAGCCACCGAATCGACGGAGGATCCAGGTGCAAAATACGGCGATAGTGGACAACCGATGGTCGACGAACCCTTGGCCGATGAGTGCACGATCGATGACTTTGTGAAAGTCGACTTGAGGGTCGCTCGAATCGTATCGGCGGAGCAAGTTCCCGAGGCTCGCAAGTTACTCAAGCTAACTTTGAGCTTGGGTGGTGAACATCGACGCCAGGTATTCGCCGGTATCAAAGCGGCTTACGACCCCGAAAAGCTTGTCGGGCGACTGGTAGTCATGGTTGCGAACTTGAAACCAAGACAAATGAAGTTCGGATTGAGCGAAGGCATGGTTTGTGCATCGGGCCCGGGCGGGGAGGACGTTTTCCTCCTTTCTCCCGACGAAGGTGCGCTGCCCGGTCAACGTGTTCACTAGTTTATTAGTCTCGGAGGGACAGATGCCCCGAATGGATCTGTCCCTCGATTCAATCCACAAGCCTTTGAATCGAACCGATCCATGTCTCTCGGAAACATATTCATCGAATCCGCCATTCAAAGTTTTGCCTATGACAAGCGGCTTGCGGAACGCGCGATTGAACAGGTTCCGAATGCCAAGATGCACGAATCGCTGGACGAATCGACCAACAGCATTGTCGTGATCATGAAGCATATCTCAGGGAACCTTCGTTCTCGCTGGACGGATTTCCTGACCAGCGACGGGGAAAAATCGTGGCGACATCGTGATACCGAGTTCATTGATGACTTCGAGAGTCGCGAGCAACTCATCGAGTTTTGGGAAGGCGGTTGGAGTTGCCTATTCAATTCACTGCGTGAATTGTCTGCAGACGATTTGACAAAGACAGTTCAAATTCGAGGCGTGGACCATTCGGTGCCGATGGCCGTCGCGAGGTCCAACGCGCATATTGCGTATCACGTTGGACAAATCGTGATGATCGCGAGGATCCACGTCGGCGACGCTTGGAACACGCTGACCATCGACCGTGGCAAGTCGGAAGAATTCAATCGCGAAAACTGGGGCAAGTAAGGAATCGACGTGGCCTTCTTTTCCGGACTTGCCGACCGTATGATCTTCGACGCGACGGCCGATCCGATTGATCCGGAAGATCGTCGTCGAGTCACGATTCCTTACTCGGGTGGAAATTTTGAGGCCTGGGTTTCGGAACAGAACGGCGGCTCATCGAATCGAATTTTTGCGATTAAGTTTCCTGGGACCGGAGGACGTGCGGAGCGAAGCGGCCCACACCCCTGCGAAATTTTCAGTCACGATAATTTTGAAGTTTGGACAGTGAATCCTCCTGGTTACGGCGGAAGTGACGGTCGCCCAAGCCTCAAAAACATGGTCGAAACTTGCCAGGCATCCTGGAATGCATTTTTTCAAGCGGCTGGAGACCAACTTAAGATCGCAGTCGGAAACAGCCTCGGGTGCATGTCGGCACTTTATGTTGCTGCCAACTATCCCATCGACGGCCTTTTCATTCGAAACCCGGTACCGCTAAGAGAATACATCGTTGGCCGATACGGCTGGTGGAACTTTGGATTGGGAGCAAGACTTGTCGCCAATTTGGTTCCGGAACCGATGGATGCAATCGCGAATGCAAAACGCAGTCAGGCACCCGCGTTTTCGATTAGTTCCGAAATGGACACGCTCATTCCCCCCGCATACCAGCAATTGATTTTCGATGCCTATTTGGGAGACAGCACGACCTTTGTCGCCAAAGGGATCGACCACCATCACCCGATTCCCGATTTCCAACTGGACGACTATGCGGATGGGGTCGCGAGATTTTTCGATCAAGTCAGAAACTACAAGCGCGACAGATCTGCCAACTGATCGGTGATGGACTCAGGAAAAAGGCAGAAACTAAATTCGCGAGAGCGAAGGACATTGGTTCTTCGCACTGCTTTCCGAGTTTCAGCCAAGCTTGCTTTCAGCTGCCCCAGATCCATATTCAATTTCGAGCGAATTGCGGCATTGATCGAATCCATTTCGCGGTGCCAATCCTTCTTTTCTCCTTTGGGCGGGATCTGGCTCAACCACCGATTTTTTCGCTCGATCAACTCCTGAGAATCAGGGTCGTCACCATCCAGGAAATACTCAGGGTGGAATTCATGATCGCGGATCTTTTTTGCCGCTTGGGCGACATCCGCCTGAGACTTGGCCTCGAAATCGATTGGCAAAAAATGGGTCGAGGAAATTGTGAAGTATTCGGGGGCCTCGACCTGAAAGAACTCGGCGATAATGGAATCCGTTAATTGGTCATATTTTGCACCACCAATCCCGTGCAAAAAAACATCACTCAACACCAATCTGGAATACATGGTTGTGATCAAGGCCCGGGGGCGAATGCAAATCCCCTGCTGGGTCTCCAACTCGCTCAAAGAGTCTGCCAGTCGTTCGATCGGAATTTCAATTTCGACGTCATCCCGGTTGCTCAATCGCGCGAACTCAGTTTCAAACCGAACCCAAAGCGGAGAACGTCTTGGACGTGTTTGGCTCCAGCACCAAAACGGCAACTCCAACCAATCTCCGTCTATCGCCAGGGCCGGAACCGGGTGCGCGGAACTACGAATTCGATGCAGGTGGCGGTATTCATCGAGTACTTGATTGTGAACCTGAACAAACTCGTGTCCGCGTTCAACTATCTCCGCGACCAACTTTGAAAAATGACAGGACTGGCAAATCCAACTCAGAGGCAACTCAAGATTCGATAGGCCTTTTCGATGCTCCAATCGGTGACGGGCTGCGGCAATCGCATATGCAGGGCCGTCCACCGTTCGCGACTCCAAAAGATCCGTCACTTCTTGCCACAAATTCGCAATGATCGGATTCGCAACAAAAGGTCTCAGCGTTTCGCTAACGCGTTTTTCGAATTCGCTCCATAAGCCCAAGTCGTTGATCGCACGACCTTCAAAAGGCTGCATCGGACGTGGAACGTCATAACCGATGGAGCGAATTTGAGGCTCATTCAAATCATTCGCGGGAACAAGGATCCGCGTCGAAGTCCCCAGATCATTGTCGACAATGAAATTGATCCCCACGGCGCCATTCTCATTTGCAACACTCGCGAGAACAAAATTCTTGAACCAGACGCCTGGATGAAACAGCTGCGGCTGATGGCCCGAAAGGAATATGGTGCTTCCAGCAGCATCGGGAATTTCGCTCAGGTAACGCCCGGAATATTCGGATGCCTTCCGCAACAGTTCCGCTTGAGCGTTGATGCGAAGCGTCTCAATCGACTCGCCGGCAATCTGAAATTGATAGTTGCGAATCCTGGACTGATTCTGGGCCAGCGTGTTTTTGAACTCGTCGAGAGGCGGGTCGATCAAAACTTGATTATCAAGTTTTGGCGCCCGGAGTCGACGATACTGTAGCTTCATTTGCCTACCACTAACCGGCTAGTTCGCGAAGCTTGGAACAGTCATTGGGAAGACGTCGAAAACTTCGATCCAATACTTGATGATAATAATTGAGCCGAGTCACGGCGTCGTCCAAATCACCACCGAAAGATCGATTTTCATCCAGGTAAATGAGTGGGACAGCAACTTCGACGATCTGGAGTTTTGCACAAGCTGCCTGGACCCACAATTCAAGTGGCATCGCATACCCGGTTTCCGTCAGCGACATTTTCTTCAACGACTCGACGTGGTACGCCTTGAAACCGCAAAACGCATCGGTAATTTCGAATCCCAGTCGCTCATTGATGTCCGCCGTGATTTGCTGATTGATCCACTGACGTTGCGCGGGGGGCTGGCTATTGTCGTCGAATTTTTCGAGGTAACGTGAACCCGAAACAATGTCGGCCTTGGACGCTTCCAATGTTTCAACCAAACTGCGGATTCGCTGCGGCTCGTGTTGGCCGTCACAGTCAATGGTCACCAAATAGTCGAACCCGTTGCTAATCGCAAAGTCAAAGGCCGTTATCAAGGCGGCCCCGTAACCTCGATTCGACTTGTGGCAAACAAGGCTGATGTCGGATCGTCGCATCAAAACTTCATGCGTGCCGTCTGTTGAGCCATCGTCAACAACTAGCACGTTTTCGCTATAGCGCTTGACCTCGTCGAGTACGCGATCAACCGAATCCAACTCATTGAAAACTGGCAGGGCGGTCAGAAATCGTTGTTCCATAGTTTCCGTCTTTTTGATTCGAGCAGGGGCGCTGCTCGGAGGATCCGTATTTGAAATGGTAGATTTTAAAGAAGGCAATATCCCGGTCAAATGGCAACTGACCAAAATAACGTAAGTCCTTTCACACCAACGGGTTTAGACCCACCTTACCGGATCGGACTCTCTCGAACTGGCCCAAACCCGCTCTTCCGGAAACGCCTCTTGAATTCGATTTGCCAACATTTCAACCGCAAATCGCTCGCTACCATAATGGCCGAGCAAGACCATCGAGACACCGGTCGCCCTGGCTTCGAGGCAAGTGTGAAAATTGGTTTCGCCGGTCACCATCGTGTCACATCCGACTTTCCTGGCAGCGTTCAAAAACGATCCGCCGCTCCCACAAGCGATTCCAACTTTCGAAACGTCAGCCGAAAGTTCTCCAACCAAATGAATATGTGAGAGCCCAAACAGTTGCTTGATTGAACTCGCAAACTCCTGCAATCCAATGGATTCAGCACAGACTCCGAATCGCCCACTCCCCAAGCCTTCCAGCTGATCCGACGGCTCAATGGGCTTCACATCCTGTAATTCCAGTCGGTCCGCAATCGCCTGGTTGATCCCTTGGGACGCCGAGTCGAACCCGGTGTGTGGACTGTAAACCGCGATGTCATTGCGGATCAAATCGATCAACAATTGCCCGACGACTCGATCTGCCGTAATTTTCTTGATCGGCTGAAAGGGAACCGGATGATGGGTCACGATCATGTCGGCTTTCTCGTCGATCGCTTCGGCAACGGATTCCGGTGTGACCGTCAAGCATGTCATCACATGGTTGGCTCGCTGCTTTCGATCGCCTATCAAGAGCCCAACATTGTCCCAATCCTCCGCCAGCGCCATGGGCGAAAACTCATTCATGAATTGACAAACATCGGCAACTTTTGTCATTTCCAAGATCCCCGTAACTTGAATCGTTATTGCAGGAATGATACCGCAAGGATTACCGTAATATAAGTTGCCAGGGAATTGGTGAACAAACCTCGCTCGAAAGGTTCAAACATTGTTGCGGCTAAAAACCGGAATTCGACTAGAGTCGCTCAGGCTTTCGCTTCGAAAGGCCATCGACGTTGCCGCGAGGCTCGGGACCGATGCCGTGGAAATCAACGCGCGAAACGAAATCC
>CAYSXI010000203.1:0-9300 GCA_964434955.1 uncultured Pirellulaceae bacterium | reverse complement strand
AGGCGCCGAACCATCAAGTTATCCTTGAAAACTTCGGCAAATGCTCCGACAGGCCGACTTTCGGGCGTTTGGATGCCGCGATTGTCGATTTGGCCCCTGCCAAATTAGAATAACAAGACTTCAGGTGATTGCCACCTTGAGAACCCCAACAAACCCTGTTTTCTCCACCGACGTCGAAAACTTCGCTGCAACCCGGAAAGCTTAACTTTGGAATTTCAATGTCCGAGCTGTGACCATCTGATTCGGGTTGGAGAAAAGCCGCCACGATTTTGCGAACAGTGCGGATGTACCGTAAAGGTGCCGGTTGAAACATCGACCGGCTCTGGCTCGGATCGTGATGATGCTTTCGCTTCGGCTCCGGACACAAGGGAGAGCGAGCACTCGCCCGAAACCTTCGAAGATTCCGTCGCCGAAGTACCGGATTCCCCGGCGGGTTCCTCAGGTGTCCAATCCGAAGAAATGGCGACCGTGGCTCCGACTCGGAAAGCCATTGACGCCGTTCCCCAGGCCTCGCTTTCAAACGGGAAAGTCGTCGGTCGCTATCGACTTGAGCGGCAGATTGGCAGCGGTGGAATGGGAATCGTTTACGAAGCATCTGAAATCGAGACAGGTCGCAAGGTCGCATTGAAGCTACTGTCGGCCGGCTTGACCGGCGACGAAGAAAATGTCGATCGATTCGTCCGTGAAGCTCGCCTGGCAGCTCAAATCTCCCACCCGCGAACGACGTTCGTTTACGAAGCGGGGCAGCAGGACGGACGCCCCTACATTGCCATGGAATTAATGCCGGGCAAAACATTGCAGGATGTCTTGGATTCAGAGAAAGGGATCCCTTACATGCGTGCAGTCGATCATATCCTGGATGTGATCGATGGCCTGGCCGCCGCCCATCGCCTCAATGTGATTCACCGGGATGTGAAGCCTTCCAATTGCTTTGTGCATAGCGACGGACGAATCAAAGTTGGTGATTTTGGCCTGTCAAAAAGCCTCGTTACGGACGTCCAGTTGACACGCACCGGAACCTTTATGGGGACCCCATCGTTCGCAGCGCCAGAGCAGATTCGTGGAGATCATGTTGATCAACGAACGGATATTTACGCGGTCGGAGCAACGCTGTTTTGCTTGATTGCCAATCGAGCACCCTTTGTCGGTGACGCGATGAGCGTGACGGCCCAAATCATTTCGGATCAACCCGAAGGCTTGAAGTCGTTGGTCCCTTCGGTCCCGCGAGACCTGGAAAAGGTCATTGAGCGGACCTTACGAAAAGATCCAGAAGATCGTTACGAAGACCTATCGGAATTGCGCGAAGCCCTGTTGCCCTTCTCGACTCGGGGAACGTCGCTGACCCAGATTGGTCGCCGTTCGGCAGCTTACATGATCGACTACTTGATTGTCGGCATCGTGGTTCAGTTGATCGGATTTGTCGTATTCCTGGGAACGGGTACGGCAGGGCAGATCGCTTCCGGCGAAGAACAGGGCGTCAACTTTGCCTTTATTCAAATTTGCATGACGCTTGTTTCCTGGCTTTCGATTTTCGCTTACTTTGCCGTGAGCGAGGGTTTATTCGGCGGATCAATTGGCAAGAAAATTCTTGGACTCCGTGTCGAAAATCTTGACGGTGACACACCCGGGATATGGCGCGGGCTTTTGCGCGCTTTGATCATCCCGGGCGCCTTTGCGATTCCGATGATTGCCGCCATTTTCCGCTGGCAATTCGGTGGTGAGGTCAACCAGGACTTCAAAATCTCATTTCTGATTTACGCTTTTTTCATCGCCAGAAGTGCCGAGTTGCTTCCGGTCTTGATGTGTCTCCTGACCATGCGGAACGCAAACGGGCTTCGCGGAATTCATGGCTTTTTGAGTGGAACGCGGGTCACGCGCACGGTCGACGAAACCCGCAAACAAATCCAGGCGCTTTCTGGATTGAATCCGATTCCACTGACCGACCAAAAACGGAAGCAAATCGGCCCTTTCGTGGTCGACGGGGTACTGGCGAAAGGAGCCGACCGCTGCGTTTACCGAGGTATGGACCCGGCCTTGGACCGGCGGGTCATGATTTACCAGTTGGAATCCGCGGACGATCACAACGAACTGCGGTGCAACATCAACCGCCCCAGTCGGGCGCGCTGGATTCAGGGCGGCGTCAACGAAACCGGACGCTGGGACGCATTTGAGTACGTTAATGGCGTACCATTCACGGTTGCCGCCCAGGATGCAAAAGCCTTTACCTGGGAAAACACCCGCCACGCGCTCCATGACCTGGTGGTCGAAATCGAAACATCCCTGCAGGAAGAATCGCTTCCGCCATCGGTAACCATCGATCAGTTTTTTATTGATCGCGACGGACACGGAAGACTGGTTGAATTGCCATTTCCCACTTCGCCGGAAGGTTTTCCCCGAGATTCCGGTCCCGACGATTCGGAGAGTCAGGACGTTGGAAAGTCAAAGACAAGCCAAGCTTGCCAGATGATCGACCAGGCATTTCATTTGGTGCTTTCCAAGCAAGTCGTTCCGACATCGGTTCGCCGCCTTCTGAATTCATTTCGACAACAGGGTAAGTCGAAAGAAACGGTTGACCGGTTTGCCGAACGACTCGAAGCCGCAAACAAGCGTCTTCCACGGCTGAATTGGGATAGTCGTCTCGGCGTGTTCGCGGTAACACTCGGAGCGGAAGGGACGACCCTGATTGGAATCATGTTGGTTGCAACGTGGCTCTGGGTCACACTTTTTGGTTATGCGCCGATCTGGAAACCGGCCATATTGATCGCCTGGTTTTCCATTGCCTTTTTTGGCGTCGGCTTCGGAATGCGAAGCAGTCCCGTGCTTCGATTTATGAAAATCGATATCCAGGATTCGAGCGGCCAGATCGCCAGCCGATTCCGCTGCGGGCTACGCAATTTGCTGTCTTGGTTTCCATTCACGGTTGTCGTTGTCAGCTTCGTATTCGGCGCGTCACTTGGATTTGACCAAATCGAAAGACAAAGAAAAATTGCGTTGCCGCAGAGGTCGCCGGACACCGCAATCGGTGGACAGGAACAGGGCGACGAATCGAATGAGCTAGAGAGCGAATCGGTTAATGATCAAGGGCGAAAAGAAAGCAAGGCAAAGCGATTGGAATCCGACAAGTCCCAATCGGATGCTGCCAACCAAGCCAGGCAGGCGAATGAAAAATCAGATCAACTTTTGGTAGACAACGATCTAGTGAATCCAGCACTTGCCGGCGACGTGATTCCACGACGAAAAGCGAATTCCGAAATTCACCCCGATTTGGAAAAGTACCCGCTGCAAGTTGTGGCGGTTTTGTTGGCAGGCATTTTCGCCATGGCGTTGGGGCTAGCAGCAGGACTTTTCTCGATCGCGTCGCCAGAGAGAGGAATCCAGGACTACGTTTGCGGCACAAGGTTGGTGCCCGAGTAGTTGCAATTGGGCGGATTCCCACACTAAATGTCGAATTGCTGGAATAATCGGAGAGAATTCCAGGATCCTGCTTTCTAAGGCGATTTAAACTGCCCCGATTCGGTAATTAAAGCAAATGTTTGTAATATTCGATAAATTCCACTAGGATATTCAATGGCGGACAGTTCACGTCCGCACCATTCTCTTACCTTTCAGGAGCTGCTCATGCTTCGCGCCCGCCAAAGAGCTTTTACCCTCGTCGAACTTCTCGTTGTGATTGCAATCATCGGAATTTTGATTGCGTTGTTAGTGCCAGCCGTTCAATCCGTTCGTGAAACGGCGCGACGTTCCGCTTGCTTGAACAAGCAGAAAAATATCGCTTTGGCTGCACAGGCTTACTACAGCTCGCACCAGTTCTTTCCTCGAATGGCCAAGAACGACTACGGGGGCTCGCCCGGTTATGATCCGGCAACAGGTGATGTTGTGACTCCCGTTTGGAGTTGGACCGTCTTTGTACTTCCACACTTGGAACAGCAAAACGTTTACGAGATTTTGGCGCCAACTTCGCAACCGTCCTATGTGGCATTGGGAGACCCAAACGCATTGGCGGCGATGCAGGCCAAGATGTCAATTTTCCGTTGTGGCTCTGATTCGTCACCCGATTTGAATTCGGCCCGACCGGTTAACTTCAAGGGCCTTGAATACCTGATGGCAACGTCGAACTATGTCGGTGCAAATGCATCAGGACTTTTGGACCAAACTCAATACGCTCCCTTCACGAGCAGTCCGGCTCCACCACTGCAGTCCAACTTGGGTTGCACTTTTGGAACGACTGCCCCTGGCGTTGCCGTGCAGGGCCGCGGATTGTTTAACTGCATGCGTGATACGCGGGATATTGAACAAATTCGCGATGGCCAATCGAACACCATTGCGATCGGTGAGCGAACATGGGAATACGGTCCTCGTGGTAACACCTACGCGGCGGGAGCTGCCAACCTGTTTGTTGCGCGATCCTTCACAGGCCTGGGTTACTTGCAAAATCAGGGTGCGGGCGACATCTGCGGAACCGCTGGGCTCGGTGTGAGTTTCATTGATCCTTCACTGACCCTGTTGTCGACCGACACACAGGATTCATTCAGCTCTTCCCATCCAGCCGGTTGCAACTTTGCGTTTGTTGATGGCTCAACGCACTTTATCGCAAACGACGTCAATCTTGAGACACTTCAGCGATTGATGTCCGTTGACGATCAGTTGTTGCTGGGTGAGTTTTAATCGCAACGCGATTTGGAGAATCACAGCCGCGAGAGATCGCGGCTTTTTTTTTGCGCAATCTGAATGGAAGCTCTGATTTGCGGGTGATTCAGGGCCGGTAGCCGGGAGTAAGAGACGTTTGGCGATAATTAGCAAGATGCTCGCGAAAACAGTCGGATTTTGCCCGATTCCGGCGTCGACCGATCAGTCTTGATTCATTATCAATGAGTGAATCCTGTTCCGGAAACCTTGGAAACCAGACGATGGACTCTGAACAACTTCAATCCTATCGCGACAAGATTGATGAAGTCGACAACCAACTCATTCAATTGATCAACGCGCGCGCTGAATTGGTTGTCGAAATCGGCAAATACAAGCGTGAAACCGGGACCCCGATTTACGCGCCTCATCGTGAAGCCGAAGTCCTGAAGAAAATCACGAGCTGGAACCAGGGCCCAATTCCCGACCGAACACTGGAAGCCGTTTATCGGGAACTGATGAGTGGTAGCTTCGCGCTCGAACAACCGCTTCGCATTGGCTACTTGGGCCCGGTTGGAACCTACAGTCATTTGGCGGCAACACGGCACTTCGGATCAAGCGTTGAGTTTGAAAACCTACGAGCCATCCAGGGGGTTTTTGACGAAGTCGCGCGCGGGCATGTCGATTACGGCCTGGTGCCGATCGAAAATTCGACCGGCGGCGGGATCACGGAAACGTTGGACGCTTTCCTCAACTATCACAACGACCTCAAGATTTATGGCGAAGTGAAATTGGCGGTTCACTTTAGCCTTTTGGCGAATTGCCAGCCTCATGAAATCAAACGGATTTACTCGCGGCCAGAAGCCTTTTCTCAATGTCGCAATTGGCTCGCGACGCAGTATCCGCATGCGGAAAAAATCCCGGCCGAAAGCACGGCCGTTTCTGCGGAAAAAGCCAAACAAGATTTCGACGAAGGCGGAGAAGGTGCCGCGGCGATCGGCTCGACGTTGGCAGGTGAAATTTACGGACTTCATCCGTTATTTGAAAAAATCGAGGATCGGCAAAACAACATTACCCGCTTTTTGATTCTTTCCAAAACAGAAACGGAAGTTTCCGGGGACGACAAAACTTCAATCATGTTCACGACGGAAGATCGCCCAGGGATCTTGGCGGATGTACTCAATGTATTCAAAAAATCCGGCGTGAATCTGACGCATATCGACAAACGACCAAGCCTCGAAGTCAATTGGGATTACACGTTTTTCGTGGATGCGATCGGGCATCGAAAGGACAATCGCTTTGCCGAAGTCATCGGCGAAGCTCGGGCATACTGTAAAAACCTCACAATCCTTGGAAGTTTTCCTCGCTGCAAACGGACGTTGTAGTTCGCCTTTTTCTGTGCGAGCCCCTCAATCGGCCGGTTCTATTCGCGGTATCTAAGGGAAATCTCCAGGCTCAAAATTTCGTTTCCAACTGGGGTTTCGCCTCGGGCCGACAAAAAATCCCCGATTGCCCAAGAAAATCTGTCGACAGCGAACAGAAAACGCGTATCAATACTTTAGAGCGAATTGCCTGGGTGGCACGAAATTCAAGCCGCTTCTGGTGCCCTTCGCCTAGACTCACCTACCGAGTTGAAAGGGATACGATGCAACTCACCAACACTCCTCGCTCGTCTCACTCTTCGGTTCTTCCAAAATTCGTTTCAATTTTTGCTTGTTCAACATTGGCTTGCGCCTTTCTCCTGGTGTCCACGAGTGACCTGGCCACGGGTCAGGGTACGCGCGAACCGAAGTTTCCCGTGGGAAAAAAATTCCCCGTCAAATACAAGTTCGGCGAGCCAGGCAAGGCCCCCGATCTGAAACGCCCATCCCATGAGTCCGGTCAGCACATGGAAATTGATTCAGGCTACGATCCGGAGGGCGATCGACGCCGCATGGCCGAGCGGCAGAAACAGCAGCAGGAACGACAACAAGTAAGCGGCACGGGGCTTTGGATCAGCAAAAGCCAGAAACAGGCGACTCCGGTGGGAGCTGGCAAAGAATCGACCCGTCGCCCGAGCGCCGTCGCTGATGGACATTACGAGTCGATTGATCTTCGTCGTAAGCCAATTCGCCCGCCGTCAGGGTCATCGAAATACAAAGGCTAAACATTTCAGAGGTTTGTTTCGTTCCGCGGGGAATTCGGCCGGCCATCTGGTGGTTCGTTTCCAGGTTCCCGAATTCGGGTGGGGTCGTTTTTTACCGGGACAAATCGGTCGATCGATCACGGCAAATTGACCGGTTTGCCGCCTCAATCGTCAAGGTTTCGCCGGTCGGCATCATCCGTGAAATTGGCTCCGAAATAGCCTTCTAATACCACGGGCCATTTAAACCTTGCCAAAAATCGAAATTATTCGTGAGAACGGGAACAAACTGGCCGTTTTCCGCGTCAATTCTCTGGCAAATTGCCTTGGAAACACGTAGACTTTTAGTTTAGGCAAGGTGCCTGCGTCGGTCGTTTTGCGTCACGCTTTTTGGCAGATTCTAATTCTGCACTTGAGCTGACCTTCGCAGCAATTTTAATCGCGAACTCATTTGTCGCATTTCATTTGAAAAAGGATTCACCATGCGTGGTTTCGTCTCGGCTTTTGCTGTCATCATGATTGCCGCTTGCATTGGATGCGGACCTAAAACGAAATCGGTGTCCAAGTCTGACAACTCCGGATCTGGAGGAAATTCAGATGCTTCTGGCGGACTTCGCCAACCTTCCGTGCCGGGCGCTCCAACGCCTCAAGGCAATGGCCAAAACAACAATGGCCAAAACAACAATGGCGGAATCCAGTCGCCCCAAGGCAACAACAGCTTTGACGGCAACGGCCAGAACCAGAATAACCAAAACGGTGGAATTCAGTCGCCGCAGGGTAATAACAACTTCAATGGTGGCAATCAAAACGGTGGAAGCCGAAACAACAATTCCGGCGGTGGATTGCGTCAGCCAGCCGTAGGCGGTGGCGGGCAGCCCCCACAAAACAACAATAACAACCAGTCAAACCAAAACGGTAACAATAACGGCGGACCAGGCGCTGGTCTCGCTGGCGACTTTGGAAGCGGAAACAATCGCGGCAATAACAACCGTGGAAACAACAACCGTGGAAACCGACGTGGAAACAACGGTGGCGGGCTTCGTCAACCAGCCGTCGGTGGTGGCGGTGGGGGAGGCGGTGGCTCCAATCCTCCACCTGGCCGCGGGGGAAGCGGCGGTGATGGTCGCGGTGGCGACTTTGGAAGCGGAAATAATCGCGGCAACAACAACCGTGGAAACCGACGTGGAAACAACGGTGGCGGGCTTCGCCAACCAGCCGTCGGTGGCGGTGGTGGAGGCGGTGGTTCAAACAATCCTCCCCCTCGACGTGGAAATAGTGGTGGCGATGGTGGCCCAGGTGCTGGACTCGCCGGAGACTTTGGCGGATCCAACAACCCACCTCCTCGACGCGGAAATGGTGGCAATAGCGGAAGTGGAAACGGCGAAATCAGCTTCGTGAACACAATCGCTCCGATGATCAACTCGAAGTGCGGAAATTGCCATGTAACTCAGTCAAAAGGACGCCTTTCCCTGGCCAGTTACAAAGCAATCATGGACAGCGGTGTAGTGAAGTCGGGTGACCCGGCCAATAGCGACCTGTTCAAGGAAGTTGGCCGTGGTGGTTCCATGCCTCCGCGTGGCAATACGCCCCTCAGCGACAACGAATACAACGATTTGAAACTCTGGATTGAGCAGGGTGCCAAATTTGATGGCACCAACCGCTCTCAAAATGTTGCCCAGATGGGCGGCGGAAACGCACCTCCACAACGTGGCGGCTCGCGACCTCCACGACGAGGTGGCGGCGGACTTCGACAGCCCAGCGCAGGCGGTGGCGGCGGAGGCGGCGGTCTTCGACAGCCTAGTGCCGGTGGTGGCGGTGGCGGCGGTGGCGTTGGTCAACGGAGTGCCGGTGGTGGCGGAGCGGGTGGCGGCAATGCTCCAAGTCGAGGCGGTGGCTCGCGAGGCACGAACAACCGCGGCGGTGGCGGTCTTCGACAGCCCAGCGCTGGTGGTGGCGGCGGTGGTGGAGGAGGTGGCCTTCGTCAACCGAGTGCCGGTGGTGGCGGTGGCGGTGCTGCAGGTGGCGATCGTCCTCGGGACAACCGAACTAACAACAACAATTCAAGTGACAATGGCAATTCGTCCCAGTACGATTCGAATTCGTGGCTTGGGGCTGCTGAACAAGCCTTCAACGACGGCGACGAAACCGCGGCTTTTCAGTACATCTATGGCCACATTCTGACCCAACCAGGCGGTTTGGATCAGTTCCCGATGAAATGGGTCAGCGGACTCGGCGAGAAGGGCCAGCCGCGAGTTGCCGTTCGATGGGGATACGGAATCGTTTACGAGAAAAGCCCAAAAAGCTTTAACCAACAGCCACCCGTCATTGGTGATCCTCCAAGTCGTGCGACGAGCGGCCGCATCTCGGCTCGCCCGAATCGAAACCAGAATCAACCCGGTTACAATGTTTCCCGTTACAAAGGCGTCGACAATTCGACTCCCGCCGGAACCATGTACTACTACCTGGGAGATCTTGGCGACCGATTGCTTGAAGAAATCAACAAGGCTCGCACCGGCGCTGGTAGTTTTGGTGCCGTCATGAAAAACATGCCGACT
>CAYSXI010000202.1:0-9434 GCA_964434955.1 uncultured Pirellulaceae bacterium | reverse complement strand
CTACCTGTTTTATATAGCTGGCTGGCTAAATGGCAAGAACGAAAAGGAGGAGGTGAATCTTGACCTTCAATTTCAATAAACTTACAGAAAAATCACAAAACGCAATCGCTCAGGCACAGCAAGTTGCTACATCTGCCGGGAACCCGGAAATCGTGCCCCTGCATTTGCTGCAAGGGCTGGTAAGTGAGACAGACGGGATTGTCCGTCCTTTACTGGAAAAGATGGCAGTCGATATTCCGCAACTCGCGTCAATGATTCAATCCGAGTTGGAGCGCCTGCCCTCGGCGTCCGGCGGTAACCCGGCCGGAGTGGGGCAGGATCTCCAGAAGGTTCTGCAAAGCTCCGAACAGCTTGCGACAAATATGAACGATGAATTCGTTTCGACGGAACATCTCCTGCTCGCCATTGCGAGTGAGAAGAATTCTGCTCAGCGATTGCTAGAACTCAATGGTGTGTCGGTCAATGACATCCAGGAATCATTGAAAAAGGTGCGTGGTTCGGCGCGTGTGACGGATCAGAACCCGGAAGATAAGTATCAAGCCCTGGAGAAATACGGCATTGACCTGGTGGCATTGGCCAAACAAGGGAAGCTTGATCCGGTGATCGGACGTGACGAAGAAATTCGCCGCGTGATTCAAGTCTTGTCGCGACGTACCAAGAACAATCCGGTGCTGATTGGCCAGCCTGGCGTGGGCAAAACGGCGATAGCCGAAGGGCTCGCGTTGCGCATCATTCATCGCGATGTACCCAATAGTCTTCGGGACAAAAGCGTTGTCGCTTTGGATATGGGCGCACTTATCGCTGGCGCCAAATTTCGGGGTGAATTTGAAGATCGCCTCAAAGCGGTGCTGCGCGAAGTCACGGAGTCGGAAGGACAGGTCATATTGTTCATTGATGAATTGCATACCGTGGTTGGAGCGGGAGCAGCCGAAGGCGCCAATGACGCAGCAAACCTGCTTAAGCCAGCGCTTGCCCGTGGTGAGTTGCACTGCATTGGAGCTACGACGCTCGACGAGTATCGCCAGTACATCGAGAAAGATGCAGCGCTGGAACGTCGCTTTCAACCGGTCTACGTTGATGAACCCTCGGTTGAGGACACGATTTCGATTCTTCGCGGGCTCAAGCAGCGTTACGAGACACACCACGGTGTGAAAATCAATGATTCCGCTTTGGTTGCCGCAGCTCAACTTTCGAATCGGTACATCGCGGATCGGTTTTTGCCCGACAAGGCAATTGATCTGGTGGACGAAGCGGCGAGCAAGTTGGCGATGGAGCTGGATAGCGTGCCTCAGGAAATTGACACCGTCCAACGCCGCTTGACCCAGTTGGAACTTGCCGCGCGGCAACTCGAAGGCGAAACCGATGAGTCGGTCAAGAAACGCCTTGAACAAGTCCAGCAGGAGATGGAAGAAAAGAAACGAGAACTTGCAAGTTTGCGCGAGCAATGGGAAGCGGAAAAGCTTGGAATGACCGATGTGCAAAACGTTCGCCAGCAATTGGCGGAAGTCGAACATCAGTTTGAAACGCTGGAATCGGACATCAAGTCAAATCAGGCTTCCGGTCGAGCCCCAAGTGAAGCTGACTTCAGCAAGCTCTATGAGCTGGACATGCAGCGCAAGCAACTTCAAAAGCAAATCGATTCCGAGCAGGAACGGGAAGAAAAAGCCGTCCCGTCCAACTCGGAGCAAAAACGGCTTTTGAGTGAACAAGTAACCGAGGAGGAAATTGGCGAGGTCGTCGCCGCGTGGACGGGTATTCCTGTCAGCCGAATGCTGGAGACCGAAAAAGCCAAGTTGCTGGTCATGGAAGAGCGGCTGCATCGACGGGTGATCGGCCAAAACGAAGCGGTGATTGCCGTCTCGAATGCGGTCCGCCGCAGTCGCAGTGGACTCCAGGATCCGAATCGTCCGATCGGTTCGTTCATCTTCATGGGCCCCACGGGTGTCGGAAAAACAGAGCTTTGCAAAGCGCTCGCCGAGATCATGTTTGACGACGAAGATGCCATGATTCGTTTGGACATGAGTGAGTTCATGGAACGTCACAGTGTCAGTCGGCTGATTGGTGCCCCTCCGGGTTACGTCGGGTATGAACAGGGCGGAAAGCTGACCGAAGCCGTACGTCGTCGACCCTACAGCGTTGTCCTTCTCGATGAAATTGAGAAAGCACATGATGATGTTTACAACATCCTGCTGCAAATTCTTGATGACGGGCGGCTTACGGATAACCATGGGCATACCGTTGACTTCACCAACACGATTATTGTGATGACAAGCAATATCGGTAGTCAGCTGATTCAGAAAATTACACGGGAGGGTGGAAGCGATCACGAGATTGCTGACGCCGTCGAACAGAGTTTGCGGAATCGTTTTGCACCCGAATTGCTGAATCGTATCGACGAAAAAATCGTCTTCAAACCTTTGGACCAGAACCAGATTCGTTCGATTGTCGATTTGCAAATCGCAAACCTGGCACAACGGGTTGAGACGCAGGGCTTGAAGCTTGCCGTTTCAGACGCCGCGAAAGACGCGATTGCCGAGGTCGGATATGATCCGGTCTACGGGGCTCGTCCTCTCAAGCGGATGATTCAACAGAAAATTGAAAACCCGCTCGCCACCGAGCTATTGAAAGGCGAAGTCGTTGAGGACTCCGTCGTTCAAATCGATTTCGACGGGGAACAGTTTTTGGTCAATGTTGCTCAATTGGCGGCTGCCTAGGCAGCTGGGCTCGAACGCAAGTTCCTTGAACCGGTGTGAATGTTCACGCCGGTTTTTTTGTCGGCATCCCCGTTGGTTCACCGAAATAACGATTCCTTCCTTGGGTGTGTTTGGGGAGTGATAGCACTTCCGCCAACGGGATTTGTCGACGTTTTCGCTTCATTTGCTGCTCCAACTTCTCTATCCCTGAGTTCTTCCATTTCCTATGATCCCGTGTCGAGCGAATGGGAGAATAGAATGTCTTTGACGGAAAAGTGGAAGGATTCACCGATCGTTTCACTCGTGGCCGCCTGTATTGCAATTGGTTCTGGAATCTTTGGTGTCGTCGAATATTTCGGTGCTCAAAAGGTCGACCGGATCAACCAAAGCCATGAAAACGAGATTCATGAACTTAAGGCGCAATTGGCGTCCGTTCAGATGGAGTTGGTTGACGAGGACGCGATTGACGTTCGATCACTCGTTCTGAAAACCGGTGATCGACAATCCATCCCGGACGAGAGCAAATTTTTCAAAACAGATTCTTTTTACGCTCAAAAAAATTCCTCGGATTGGAGTTACAGCGAACAAACGGAACGAAGTTATTATCAACAATCGGGGGTGGCCGAACATTTGGACAGCGCGGCATTGAATGCGGCTGGTGGAAATCGAATTCACGTATGGAGATCCGGGAAGCCGGTTCAAATTCAGCAGGGAGCTGAGACGATCCAAGTCGGGATGATGGTCACGGTTCAGAGATTGGATGACCAGGCTCTCGCGCGTTCCATGGGGCTTGGCACAGACAACCAAGCCGTTGCAGTACCGGAGAAGCCGGGTTTGAAATCAATTTTCCAGAATGCGGGAGCTCAAAAGGTCATCAAGGAAGACAGTTCCACTCGGGTCGCTTACCAAGCTTTTCAATTTGATCGAGCGGGCAAGTTTTTTCAAATCATGTCATTCCTGTCCTTGAGTAGTTCCCTGCAGTCGCCCCAAGTCAACTATTCGCTGAACCGGGTCCAAAAAATTGGGGACACGGTTTACGCTCAAGCAACAACGTCACTCGACTATGTTCGCGTCAACGAAACCATGCAGGAACGGTTTTATTTGCATTCGGAAGAGCTCTATATTGCCGATGGCTCAGAGATCTATCTCGTGAAGATGGTGGTCCCTTCCGCCGATCCTGTCGTGAACGTTGGGCAACGGTCGAAACTGGTCAGCTGGCTGCAGCGCTTTCGCATCATTCGATAGGGACGTCCAATCTCGGCGTTCCTACCGAGTCTTTTCCCGGACCCAGTCGACGATTAGTTTCAACGCATCCTTGTTGAACGTTTCTGTCAACTTGGCGTATTCGTCGACCCTGCCCGTTTTCGATTTCTGAAAAAGGTGATTGAGATTTTCGAGCCGCTTGATCGTTACGTCTTCGTTCTTGGCTTGTTTCAGGGCCTTTTCGATCTCAGGAAGGTTCAAATCCGGATCGACTTGAAGATCCTTCGTGCCATTGATCACGAGGACCGGGCATTTAACCTTTCGCAAGTCATTTCTTGGATCGTGGTTGGCAAAAAACAGGAACCAATTGGATGACATTTGGCTGATCGACTGTTTCTGTTCGGATAGATCTCCCAGCTTTTTCTGGACGTCATCCGGGAGCGTGGCGAGGTACGAATCAAATCGCTTTTCCAATCGTTCTTTCAATTCGCCGACTGGAGGCTTCTCTTCCAATACGCCAAGCAATGCTTTCGAAAAGCCGACGTTTTGATCGATGTCTTCCTTCTTGAGGCCCATCGCTTCCATGATCAGGCGTGATTGATTGAGAACGATCTGTTTTCCGGGGACTCCCGGGCCCGCCATCATGACGATGTAAGCAACGGACTTGTTTCGAGCGGCAATCATTGGCGCAATGTATCCGCCTTCGCTGTGCCCGATTAAACCGATCTTGCCGGCGTCAATTTTCTCATGCTGTTTCAGGAAAGCGATTCCGGCTTCGACATCCCTTGCCAGGTCAAGCGAGTTTGCGGAGCCAATATCGCCGCTTGATTTTCCGACGCCGCGTTCGTCATAACGCAATACCGCCACGCCTTTCCGAGTCAGCGCATCGGCGATCACAAAAAATGATTTGTGATGAAAAATGGTCGAATCGCGATCTTGAGCACCGGAGCCGGATATCAAGATCACAGCGGGGAAGGGACCTTTGCCTTTGGGAGTGGTCAAAGTTCCGGCAAGCTTTACTTTGTCTTTCTTGTTGTCGTAGGAAACGTCCTTCGAATCATAGGGGAAAGGGGCTTTCGGCGTTTGCGGACGAGGCGGAACCGGTTTTCGCGTTTCCTTGATCGCAATTTTCTTGAAATTGAGGGCGAGTTTATTGCCTCGTTGCATCCAGTGCCCAGATACTTCGTTACCGTTATCGCTTCGGGTTCCCTTGTAGGTTGCATTGGAAATCAATACCTTGAATTCCATCACGCCATCGTTCATCGAATAATCAATCGGCAGATCAAAAACAGATTCGCTAAAACTGTCGAGCTTGCCTTTAAGCTTCCCCGCTTCGGATTCAAAGATTCGAATCTGAAAATCGAATTCCTGGGCGCCAGCTTTCATCAGGCCGGTCCAACTTTCGGTATGTTTCCACTTGGCGTCTGCACTCGTCTTCTCGAAATTCAAAGCGAATGTTCTTCCAAGCTGGGTGAATTTACCGGTAATGGAGTCGCCATCGTCGGTTACTTTGCCTTCGTAGGACATCTGGAATTTTTTGGCCGCGAACTTGACGACCCCATCCTGCAAGGAAAATGAGTCGAGCGCCATTTTCGCATTTCCCTGGTCAACGCTGTACATGACCGCGGAATAGCTGTCGCCATCTTTGGCAATCGCAAGTTTCAGGCGTAACTTTCCGAGACCGGTGTCCAGCGTTCCCATCCAGTCCTGGGATTTCGGTGTGTCGTTGTTTTGTCCCAGAACAATGCTTGGCAAAAACATCAACGCGAGCAGAAAGGCGAATCCGACCTGGATTCGCGAAAAGCGGGAATGAAGTGACATGATGAAACCCATTTGCTGGAAATTTAGTAGCGATGTCTACTTTACGGCAAGGTGCTTCTTTCATTCCCTGAATTTTGATCGATTCTGCAGAAAAATTTGTTTCAGCTCGCCGGCCGTGTTTCCGCTATTTAAGCATCTCACGAGTCTAATTGGTTTTTTTCGACGGCTTGGTTTCGATTTTTTTTCGTAACCTCAAGTTCATGAACTCGACGACCAACGCAAAAGCCATGGCAAAATAGATGTACCCTTTGTCGAGATGGGCACCGATGCTTTCCGCGACCAACATCACGCCGATCAAAATCAGAAAGCTCAACGCCAACATTTTTAACGTTGGGTGGGTGGAAACGAATCGCGAAACCGGTTCGGAAAAAATCAGCATGATGATCACCGCGATCACAATCGCAGTTCCCATAACCCAGATGTTGTCGACCATTCCAACGGCCGTGATGATCGAGTCGAGCGAAAAGACGATATCCAGAATTGCGATCTGGACGAGGACGCCAGCAAAACCGTACTTGGACGGTCTGACTTCGCCATCGGTGTGATTGAACTGGTCGTGAATCTCATGGACGCTTTTTCCGATCAGGAAAGCACCGCCCAAACCGAGAATCAGGTCCCGCCAGGAGATCCCGTTTGCAATCGCCATCTTTTGTTCATAGAGTTCCGACCCGCGTTCAATGATGATGTGGGTACTGGGCCCGTGAGCGCCTTCCACGGCGCTCGTGTGGATTCCCGCGAACCTTTCGATCAGCCATTCGGGAATCCAGAGATCCGTCAAGCTAAACAGATTGGTGTTGCTCAATTCGTCGACGATGAACTTGAGGGTGAACAACAGGAGAAGCCGGCTGACCAGCGCCAGCATCAACCCGAGGCGTCGGGCAAGTGGTTGCAGTTTCTCGGGAAGCTTGCTCGAAACGATCGTTATGAAAACGATGTTGTCGATTCCGAGTACGATCTCAAGTGCGGTCAGTGCAAGAAGACCGACGACCCATTCCATAGCGTATCCAAACTAGCGTATCCAAACTTCTTTTCTTGCTTCCGAACCGAAAGGCTGGCTCAAACGCCTTCCCAACGGAATCGTGCAACCGAATTGGTGCGACTGAATTCGAGTAATTCTCTTCAACGATAAAGATATTGCCGTCGCACATCAATCCGAGGCGATTTTAGGCAAAATTGGTATGAAGAAAACTAGCTTACTTGTTGTCCAACCGCCCTTTGGGCAAGTCACCCGGTTTGGCTTTAGGAAGCTCTTCGACTTTGCCAAATCCTTTGAAGACCTTGAAGCTTGGGAGTTTCAAAGCACTTTTCTCCGATTTTTTTCTTTCCAAGTCGAGCCACCCGTAGACGACGAACTGTCCCTTGATTTGTTTGGTTTCCACGCGAGCTCCCCGAAACCAGGTCAAAATCGGCGCCATGTACTTTTCGGGAACGTCGGGGCGATTGAAATCGGGCCACGAAGAAGAGGTCCAAATGGCTCGCCCGTTCTCCGATTTCTGGATGCCGTAGGGGCCTCCCAAATTGCACACCAATTTGACACCCAAAACGTCTTCCGCAATGGCTTTTGCATCCTCCGGCTCCACGCCAAACTGACTGATCAACATGTTCATCAATCGAACATTGGTTATGGAAGTTTGCCAGCTCCGTTGATAATTCAAACTGTTGACCCAGTCGACCAATTTCGAATTTCGTAAATCGCCAACGTCGAGTCGTACTTGGGCATTGCGTTCGGCCTCGACGACATCCAAGTGCCCGCGAGCGTTTTCGAGCCGCTTTCGCTCGAAGGATAAAAGCGAATAGTCGTCAAACTGAAGCCGCCAAAGTTTCAACAGGCGACTGTAGGTGAAACCCGCTTCGTCAGGTTGGCCACCCAATTGCGGCAAGAAATCCAGATAACCCGGTTTGGGAAAGGCCCCCAAATATCCGGGGGTTGTTTGCAAGGTCTTGAAAAGGTCCAGCACGTTCGCAGGTCGCAAATCGGTTTCTGGAATCGAGTCATTTTGAACGGCCGCAAACACTTGATGCGGTTCGATGCGAGGAAAAAGTAAACCGCCCTGGATACTGGCTTGCAGTCGAATAATATCGTCGGGGCCCGGTTTGATTTCATATTTGTTAGGTTCGCCAAGGACGCTGGAAAGCCACCCGTATTTGTCCTTTCCAAAGGGGGCAAGCCTTGCATCGAACACCAAACGTTCGCGATTATTGGGCATGTCAAATCGTTTGATCGAACCGAATAATGGGTCGAAGCGCTTCAGGTTTTCCTCGTAATACTCTCGCCGTTCAGAAAACCATCGTGACTCTTCTGCCGTGATCGAATTGATTTTCATGTCCGGAATCGGAGTGAAGTAACCTCTCCGGCCACGCAAGGAATCAACGTAACTGCCGTCCTCGTAGCTGATTTGCGCGCCGTCCGCCCGGAAGCCGAAATTCTCGGGAAGCAGGCCAGCTTTGATCCAAGCGCTTACATCGCCTTCGTCCAATCCCTCGTGTTTCGCAATCATCGCCGCAAGTTGAAACATCTGGACTTCCGCCATCAATGAACTTCGACGTCGAAGTTCGATCTGATATTGGGGGCTCAGCAATTGATGGAAAAACTCGGCCGAAAAGTATGCGAAAATCGTATCGTTTCGTTCCAGTGGATAAATCAAACGTGCGTGCTGAAACTCGGGGTGATCCGACAGGCGTTCCTTCCCGCCTGACGCTTCGATAAAACGTTTGGCAAGGTAAAGGCTACTGGTAACCAGGTGAATGTTTTTGTGGGAAACCAGCACGGACCGAATGCGATTGTCTTCACTGCTCAGGACCGTCGCTTTGGCGCCGGCAATCTCAAATTCCTCAAGCGTTACCTTCTTGTCTTTTTTGGCGAATGCTTTGCGTCGCGATTTCATGTTGTTCAGGAACAACACGCTGGACGCTTCAAAGACAACACCGATTGCCGCCCCATCGTTGACGTAAAAGTCGGTGCCGATAAAGGCCACGTCGCGAACCACGTTACCTGCCAGAAGGTCGTCAAGGTCCGACGATTCCAAAGCAAGCTGATCGAGCATGTTTGATTGGCCGGCAAACTCGTATCCGCGAAGTTGAATCATGCGGCCTAGGTCGCCGCCGTATTCGGCCATCAGCTTTTTCAACCACAGCTGGTTTCCCCAACTTCCGAACCGGACGTAAAAACATTCTTGAGGCACACAATTGGCAATCGCCTCCATTTTTGGAAGTTCGCTTGGTGCGGCGACCGGACAGGGGTCCCAATCACAATTCCTCGGTAAGTCCAGTTCAGCTTCTTCCCTGGTAATGCCCGAATGAATCATCTCCTGAATCGTTCGAGCCCGAACGCTTTCGACCGCGAACATGAGATCAAGAGTCTGTTGGAGTTGATTTGGGTTTTGGTTCCGAAGCGAACGCGCGGTCGGAGTCATACCCAATCGCTCACCCAACATCGAGGTCAGGTAAACTTCAAAAGCCATGGGATAGTCGTCGTTGTTTTCGAACGCCTTGTTGTATTCCCGCCACCAGGCTCGCCAGCACTGGTTCACGAATATGCGCCTTCGCGGCGTGACCGGTTCCAATTCGAACTCGGTTGCGCTGGACGCTTCAAGTTTTAGTTGAAGCGTTTCGTCGCCGCGAAACAAAAACCAAATCGTATTCCGCATGTCAGGACTGGGTTCGCCGCCGCCCAGGATTCGCCCAAGGAACCCGCCTGCACTCACCGGGTAAAAGACG
>CAYSXI010000201.1:0-9514 GCA_964434955.1 uncultured Pirellulaceae bacterium | reverse complement strand
CGAAGGCACAACGGGTTATCCGACCAAGCAAGGGTTCGATTCTTTTCTGGGGTATGCGGAGCAGTCCCATGCTCACAACTACTATCCAGCTTTTTTGAATGAAGGCGATGGGAGACGGAAGTTGAAAAATGTCGTTCCGAAACCGGGACGCTACGGCCAGGGAGTCGCGAGCGTCAAGGCGGAGTATAGCCACGATTTGATCAAAGAATTCGCTTTTGACTTCGTGCGCAAGAAACGCAATCAACCATTTTTTCTTTATTGGTCGCTCACCATTCCCCACGCCAACAATGAAGCGAGGAAAAAAGGAATGGAGGTTCCTGACTTTGGAATCTACTCCAACAAGGACTGGCCGGAACCGCAGAAAGGCCACGCGGCGATGATTGGGCGAATGGACCGTGACATTGGAAAGCTTTTTGAACTGTTGAAAGAACTAAGAATCGACGACAACACGCTCGTTATTTTTACCTCTGACAACGGGCCGCATCAGGAAGGCGGAAACAATCCGGAATTTGCAAATTCAAATGGTCCCTTGAAAGGGATCAAGCGCTCGCTTCATGAAGGAGGCATTCGCGTTCCAACGCTGGTTCGTTGGCCAGCCATGATCAAGGCAAAAACTGAAACCGACCACATTGCCGGGTTTCAGGACGTGTTGCCAACGATGGCAGAATTGCTGGGTGGCGATGAGCAATTGCCGGGAGATCTCGATGGCGTGTCTTTTTTGCCGACTCTTCTCGGCAAGAACGAACAAAAGGAGCACGATCTCTATTGGGCGTTCTTCGAGCGAAAAGGAGGTCGGGCCATTCGGAGTGGCAAGTGGAAACTTATTCAACAACCGATTCAATCCGATTCCAGGCTATACGATTTGTCCGCTGATATTGGCGAAGAGAACAATCTT
Source organism: uncultured Pirellulaceae bacterium (assembly GCA_964434955.1). Lineage (GTDB taxonomy): Bacteria > Planctomycetota > Planctomycetia > Pirellulales > Pirellulaceae > JANQLU01. The sequence goes on along the minus strand of CAYSXI010000201.1, from coordinate 8,619 downwards.
GCCGGGCAACATCCAAAACTGGTGAGGGAGCTTGAGGCGAAAATGGATGCCAACTACGAGCCTTCTGAGCGGTGGAAATTCCCAACAGGGCGCGGCGGGAAGAAAAACTAGGCTCGCCGCTTGCCGGCGAAATCACTTTGCAGCTGGAATGGTGGCAAATCACGATTGCCGATCTTGCCTTGGTTTCCTAAGATTTCTACTTGTCTTGGCCCAAAAATAGTCCATCGGGATTAGATCCCGACCGCCCAAACTGTTCGAATTCACGTCCGTCGTTGCTTCCAATCCTCAATGATCGAAAACGAAGAAACTGAGATTTTTGCCGGGGTTGATGTTGGTGGTACCAATATCAAAATCGGTTTCGTTTCCGATGGTGGCGAGGTCTTGTTGAAAACAAGCATTCCAACGGAATCGGAGCGTGGCCCGCAAGATGCGATTGATCGTATCGCCGAAGCCATTGAACGAACAATTCGCGAAAGCGAGTTTGATTCAAATCAGATTGTGGCAATCGGATTGGGAACACCCGGAACCATGGATATTCCCAAGGGGATGATTCTCGAGCCGCCCAACTTGCCAGCCTGGCGTCATTTTCCGGTCCGCGACAAGCTAAGCGAGGCAACGGGCAAGCCGGTCACTTATGCCAACGATGCAAACGCGGCGGCTTTCGGGGAATACTGGATTGGCTCCGGTCGGCAATTTGAATCGATGGTGCTTCTGACACTTGGGACGGGTGTCGGGGGAGGGATCATTGTTTTTGATCGAACCATCGATGGCGTCAACAGTCATGGTGCCGAAATCGGTCACACCATCGTCGACGCTTCGCCGGACGCACGCGTTTGTTCCTGCGGCAGCCTGGGGCATCTTGAGGCCTATGCCAGCGCGACCGCGGTCGTTGCCATCGCGACAGAGTCGATTCCATCGAACCCGGAATCGCTGTTGGCGAAAACGAAATCAGAGCAAGGTCAGCTCACGGCTCTGGCCATTTGTGAGGCGGCTGAAAACGGCGACGAGTTGGCCATTCAGATCGTCGAGCAAACGGCGGACCACTTGGCGGTCGGAATCCTCAACGTCGCACACACGATTGACCCCGAGGCAATCGTGCTGGGAGGCGCCATGAATTTTGGTGGGACGGATTCGCCCATCGGCCAGCGATTTCTTGATCGTATTCGATCGGAAACGAAACGGCTTTGCCTTCCGGTTGTCGCCGAAAAACTGACCATTGATTTCGCTTCGCTCGGTGGGGACGCGGGATTCATCGGAGCTGCTGGAATTGCCAGGAGCAATATTCGCAATCGAAATTCCAATGTGGAGCCTAGCGGGATTTAATGAAGGAACTCGATTGCAAGTACATACGCAACTTTTGCATCGTTGCTCATATTGATCACGGCAAAAGCACGCTGGCAGATCGGATGCTCGAATACACGGGTACCGTTTCAAGACGAGAGATGCAGGACCAGCTGCTCGATGATATGGAGCTGGAACGTGCTCGCGGGATTACCATCAAAGCCCGTGCGGTCGCGATGCGGGCCAATCACAACGGGCAAGTCTATGAGTTGAACTTGATCGACACGCCGGGACACGTCGACTTTCAATACGAAGTCTCCCGTTCTCTCGCGTGTTGCGAGGGCGCATTGCTTCTCGTGGATGCTTTTCAAGGTGTCGAAGCCCAGACGGTTGCAAACGGATACAACGCTTTTGATCACGATTTGGCGATTATTCCTGTGATCAACAAGATCGACCTCAAGCATCAGCGAGCGGACGAGGTCGCGCAGGAAATGCAACAGACCTTGGGAGTTGATGATGACGATATCGTCAAGGTAAGTGCCAAGAGCGGCATCAATATTGACAAATTGATGAATGCGATTGTCGACAAGGTCCCACCTCCGGAAGGCGACAAAGAAGCGCCGCTGCAGGCAATGATTTTCGATTCGCACTACGACGAGTATCGGGGCGCGATCACTTACGTCCGTGTGATGAATGGCCGTGTCAGAAAAGGCCAAAAGATTCGATTTGTCCAGTCGGGACAAACCTACGACGTTAATGAACTCGGCCAATTCAGCCCGAAGCAAACACCGCGCGAACAATTGCATGCCGGTCAGGTTGGCTACCTGATTTGCAACATCAAGTCTTTGGAAGATATCAAGATTGGTGAGACCGTTGCCGAGGTTCATTCGGAAGTGGATCCGCTTCCGGGGTACCAGGAGCCCAAGCGAATGGTCTATTGTGGACTGTACCCATCGGATGGTCAGGACTTTTCTGAATTGCGGGACGCGCTCACCAAACTTTCGATCAACGACCCCAGTTTTGAATTCCAACCAGAGTCAAGTGACGCTTTGGGTTTTGGATTTCGTTGCGGCTTCCTCGGAATGTTGCACATGGAGATTATTCAGCAAAGGCTGGAGCAGGAAGCGGATATCGACTTGGTGCAAACCGCTCCGAACGTGACTTACGAAGTTGTCACCAAGACGGGCGAAACGCTGGCGATCCATCGTCCCCAGGAAGTCCCCGACTCCGGGGAGATTGCCGAATTTCGACAACCCATCGTCCGAGTGAATTTGGTTCAGCCGGAAGAGTACGTTGGGGCCGTGATGAAGTTGTGTCAGGAGCGGAGGGGAATTCAAAAAGGAACCGAGTATCTTTCGGCAACCCGCGTCATGCTCACATATGAGTTGCCACTGGCGGAGGTCATCTACGACTTGCACGACAAGTTGAAAAGCTCGACACGGGGCTTTGGAACGATGGACTATGAGCTGATTGGATACCAGCCTGCCGATTTGACGCGAATTGACATTCTTGTGAATGGCAAGAAAGTCGACGCTTTGAGTATCATTTGCAATCGTGGTGATTCCGATCGTCGCGGGCGCGCCATTGTCAAAAAACTCAAAGAGGAAATTGACCGCCACATGTTTGAGGTCGCCGTGCAAGCAGCGATCGGGACCCGGGTCATTGCACGGGAAACGGTGAAGGCGCTGCGCAAAAACGTGACAGCGAAATGCTACGGCGGTGATATCTCGCGGAAACGAAAATTGTGGCAAAAGCAAAAAGAAGGTAAGAAGCGGATAAAGTCGATTGGTTCGGTCGACATCCCGCAAAAAGCATTTTTGGCCGTGCTGCAGACTGGCGAAGAGCGCTAGTTTGTGGAGTCCAAGCGTCGCAAATTGAGACTCCTAAATGTCCACTCCCCGCTTAAAAATCACTCAATTATTTGCAAAATGTCGGATTCGGTTGCAACCAATCAGCAATCCGTTAAAAATACTCTCTTCTTGAGCTTGGCGTTTGTTCGTTCGTTTCTTGAATAACCAGCAAGCCCTCCTTCCTACCCCTCATCCTTATTTGCTTCTTGGAGTTTGCACGATGGGTCTTCGTTCTCATTTCCGTTCGCTGCGCGTTTTTGTCGTGGCGCTTTTGTTGATGATTCCACTTACGGGAATCCTTTCCGGTCAAGCCTTCGTCGTGAATGGCGGCAACTGGCTCATGACCGAGCAAGACACTTCCGGTGGTTCGCTCGACGGTGGGTTTCCCTGGACTTCGGGCGGCACGATTTTTTCAAACACGCAAGGCGCTACAGCCCTTGGAATGGTTCGAGCCTATGAGCGAACTGGCAACGCGTCATTCCTGAATTCGGCCGTTGAAGCAGGCGACTTTATCGTCGGTGGATACGGTGGTCTTTCAAGCGGAACTTGGACCAATGGCGACCCGAGATTTGCAACACACGATTTGCTGTTTCTCGAAGCCCTCTCCGTCGCGAGCGGAGACAATCAGTATTCCAATTACGCCCAGACTTGGTTTTGGGACAAGTTGGCAACGTCGTCCTACGGAAACAGCAACCTCGATGCCGCCGGATACGGTTCGGGCGTGGTCACGAATCGTACGGGACAAGGGTTGGTCGAGTTGGCTCCCTGGGACCTTTCGAAAACGGCAATTGCAGCACACGAAGCCGGTGAAACTTCGATTCGGGACGATCTCATGGACAACATCTTGACCGCACTTGAGTCGACAACCGTTGGCGATACTGACTTCGATTTGCACGGTTTGGCTGGAGGAATCTGGGCGTCCATCGTGACAGGCGAAGATCTTGATCCGACGGCGGGTCGCTACGCTTCGTCCGATTCGACCCAGGACTTGATTGACGAACTGTTGAATTACCAATCGGTCAACGGCGGTTTCGTTTTCAACTCGACGGCGGATGTTAATGATGGCAGCAATGCCAGTACCCAGGTGACCGCGTTTGCGTTGTTAGCATTGAACGCAGCGGATCCCGTTACTTACGCATCGGAAATCGATGACGCACTGACTTACCTTGCAAATGTTCAGCAAGGTGACGGTCAGATTCTTGTTGCTCCCGGGGCTTCTCCAACGTCGGCAGGCGGCGTTGAGGTGCACGGTGAAGCGCTTGAAGCCTACTCGGTTTCGATTCCCGAACCTTCCGCTTTGATCGTATTTCCTTTGGTTGGAGCGGTGGCCGTCTTGCGCCGCAGGAATCGGAAAAACTAAAATCCAATGCTGGTCCAAGCCCGGTCCCGTCCGGGCTTTTTTTATGGACTTGGCTTTGGGGCGAAGCTTGGAGTCCTACTGTGCTTGGAGTCCGACTGTGCTTGGAGTCCGACTGTGCTTGGAGTCCGACTCGCTTTTTGCTGATGGGCGCTCGTTGGCAGGTGCCCCAGGATTAGTTTCGCTCGAGTCGCTCGAGAAATGTCGAGTAGACTGTGTATCCCTCGTTGAGGAAGTCTTTGAGGGCTGGGACTTTGGCGGTTCGTCCGCCGCGGTAGTAAATAAAGATTCCCGGTTGGCATTCAAACGCGATCCCTTTTCGGCTTGCAAAAAAATCCAGCAGCGGGAGATCAAAAAATTCCCGAATCGCAACTTCGTTTTCGCCCTTCAAGACAAACATTTTCGAGAACTCAGGATGTTCTTCAAAGTCGATATCCTGAAATCCGAGTATCCCTCCCAATTTGTCGAAAAGGCCTTCGGGGCGCATCGTGAAACTGGGGATTTGGAGATCGTTGGACTCCATGGTAACGACGGTTTGTTTGTGGGTGTGTTGGTGTTTTCCATGCCCGACGGTGTACTGGTAGTCAAACATGGTTATCGTTGCCACGTCCGTTTCACCGCGAATCACGTTTTTGATTTTCTTGCTGTGACCGGAGTTGAATAATCCGAAACGCGAGAATTGGCTTTGCATTTCGGCATCGCCTTTTGGCTGAAAATCCAGACCCATTTCTTCCGCAAAACCGCCAAGGGCTTCGCGGCGTTTCTTGTCCAAGTAAATGACAATGGCGATGATGCCGGCGATGAACACCACGATTCCAACCAGGATGCCGCCGATCGTTAAAGCTTCCATGATTTGCCCTCTTTTGGATTGGACGAAGCGGGTTACACTTCGATTTTCTTGACGGGTTATTGGTGAAGCAAGTTACCAAAGCGTTACCCATAAACATAAAAGAAGTCGACAATATTTGAAACAATGGCGTAATCGACGGCGTTGAATCCAAATGTCTGGTAATTAGCCCGGTGTGCGGTACACTTGTGGTTGGAGATAATTCGAGGGCAAGGGAGCTTGAATGGGCGATTTTCCCATACTCAATCGTATCATTTGGATATCCGGGATCGTGGTGTTGACACCCTTTCTCAACGGTGCCTTCCATAATGTCTTTCAGGAACAAAAGATCCCGCCCCGAATCATGAATCTTTTGGAGTCGCGTTCACCGACTCAAAACATTCGAGGGTTTGTCGAACTTGCCTATTTCAAAGGCGATCTCAGCGAAGCGGTTCCGATCATTGAAAAAGGGTTGCGTTCTGAAGAAATAGGAATCCGCCAAGCGACCGAGTACATGCTGACAAGGTCGGACTCGCGCTTGCTCGATGACCTGAAACCGTTGTTGGAAAGCGACGATTTTGATCGCTATCGATTCGGCTGTGACATGGCGTTTGCGATCGGGCAGCCCTCGGCCAAATACGTCGACTTGGTTTCCGCCAAAATCAACAACGCGGATTTTGGTGACAAGAAAGAAGCCTACAACATGGCGTCGCTGTTGGCACTTCGCGGGATGGGGCCAAAGGCAAAACCGGCCATCAAACAAATTGTGGCTTGCCTGGATTCCCGAAATATTCACGTCGTTCTCTACGCGTGTAAAGTCATTATCGAGATGGGGCCGGAAGGAAAAGAAGCCGCGACGAAGCTAATTGATATCGTCAAAAACGGAAACGCTTCGACTCGGGGTTGGGCCGGCCAGGCACTCGCGAGAATCGGCGTGAGCAAGGATTATGATGTTGTGAAAATTCTTGCGCCCCGATTGGAGGCCTACAACACGCTCGAAAGAGAACGTGTTCTTGAGGGCGTTGCGGGCTTGGGCGGAGCCGCAAAATCCCAACTCAAACTCATCAAAGAGTTGATGGAAGAAGAAAAGTTCCACACGCAACCGCATGCGGCCTATGCCTACTTCAAAATCAGCGGCGAATCAGAACAGCCCGTCAAGATTCTTACGGAATTGGCAACCAAGTTGAACACGCGCGAACAGGCAATTGAAATGCTGGGTCGGATTGGACCAGATGCTTCGTCCGCCACCAATATCTTGATCAAGTATGTCGAGTTGGATCCTGAGGAAATCACACTGCGTGAGCTCGCCGTGATCGCTTTGGGGCGAATTGGCCCGAAAGCCAAAGACTCGCTTCCTGCTTTGGAAGAATTGGTCAATACGGAGCTTGATTGGCTGCTGCGGATTCGAGCCGTCGAAGCAATTGACAAGATCAAAGGCAAAAAAGCCCTTGGGCAAAGCCGCGGTGATGCGGCACTGATCAAATAGGCGGTCGGCAAACGAGTCGCGTTTCGACTTTGCCTTCTACTTTGCGAGTCACTTCCCGGTCCAACGCCGTCTTGGTCAATCGTTCGCCAGGACATTCGTTTGCCCGATCGATTTCCAGGCGAATTCTGGTTGCTTTGGTTGAAATCCGAAGGTGCCGGATTCAGAAACTTGGCTGAGGCAGAATTTGGGCACAAAAAAAGCCGGTCCAATGACCGGCTTTGAAAATTCTGATCGGCAAAGAATTGCCCTACTTTTTCTTTTTCTTGGGCTTCTTTTGTGTGCTCTGGTAGCCGGTTCCAAACTTCTTGCGGAACTTGTCCACGCGACCCATGGTGTCAACAAATTGTTGCTTCCCGGTATAGAACGGGTGGGAGGCACTCGAGATGTCGACGTAGACAACGGGATACTGGTTACCGTCTTCCCAATCGATCATTTCCTCACCGGTTTTCATGGTGGAACGCGTCAAAATTGCGAAATCCGCGTTTCGATCTTTGAAGACGATTTGCTTATATTCTGGATGGATATTCTTTTGCATCTTTTCTGCTCCGAATTTGAAGCTTCAGATTCTAACGGAATTTTGGGGCGCTCAAAAGGGCTAAACCCGACTTTAATCGGGCAAATACAGCTGAAAAACGAGCGATTTCGGCTCCAAATCTGGCGATTTTCCCAAACGGTGACCTACCCTTTGGTGGCAGCTTCATCTTTAGTTGCCGGTTTTGCGGATTTTAACCTTCCTTCGTTGGGCAGGAGTTCACCATGTTGTATGCCAAAATGGGCGCGATCGCAGTCTTTGCGTTCGGATTTGCAGCATTCCTGGTACTCCTCTTCTCGCAGCCCAAGAAGATGGAAGATTCAACCCAAAAAACGGTCGATCTGCAAATCACCGAGTTAACACACGAGCAACGTGTCGAAGAGCTATCGCGTCTGGTGAGTCGAAACTCGATGACTTTGGTCTATGCGAATCCGCAGACGATTGCGGCTTCTGGATTTGGCGAGTTGATTGATGCCGGGCTGCACGACGCGGAATCAAGTTGGAATCTCGATGACTTCGCCGAAATCGACTGGCTTGTCGGGCTGTTGCCAAACTGGCGAATCCCTGACACCACGGAAGTCGACTTTGATCAAATGACCAGCGAGTGGTTCGAGAAATTCGAAGGGGCCATTTCGTTTCGCGAGCCCGTCGACGATTCACAAATTGAGGAGTTTGCGAATCGGTTCCTGGAACTGGAATTAGAACCAACCACCTTCCGCGACCGAATATTGCTCGAGAACGTGAATTCAAAAGGTGTCTCCATTTGGCGAATTGATTCCAACACCTTTCTGTTCTCGACCAGCCACCGAATCAAAAACGAAAAATCGAAGCCCCACCTTCAAACACCGATTGCCAATTGGCTCGACAAATTCAAGGACGCTCCCATCCATGACGATATGGTGATCGTCTCCGAGATGGCTCCGGTCAGAAACCTTGCCGCGAGGGAGCAAACCTGGGGGATTTACCGCGTTTTGAAATACGCCGATTCGGTCGAAGCCAAGATAAATTTTCGCAAGAATTGGCTGGTGATTTTGCGATTTGAAACGAATTACGCAGACGCCGCCCGGCAAACACAAAGGATGATGAATGCTGTCTGGCATTCGGTGATTGGGCAAATGATCAACGATATTCGATTCCAGGAATCCGAGGGTGATCAATACGTCCAACAGCAAACGCTTAAAGCCATCAAGTCGCTCAACATTTCTTCCAGAGGCAACGACGTATTTGTCGGCTTGCCGATGCCAGAGAACTTCGACGACTGGATCGATCGCATTCTCGATTCCATTG
>CAYSXI010000200.1:0-9520 GCA_964434955.1 uncultured Pirellulaceae bacterium | reverse complement strand
CGAACTTTTCAACCGCGCGGATCAGCCCTAAATTGCCTTCCTCAATCAGATCCAGAAAGCTCATTCCGCGATTGCGGTACTTCTTGGCGATCGAAACGACGAGTCGCAGGTTTGCACCCGATAGCTCGCGTTTGGCGGCTTCGAATTCTTTGTGATATTTTTTCGCCTGCTCACAACGATTCTTGAGACCGCGTGGACTTTCCTGAGTTTGAATCATCAAACGTCGAATGTCCGTTCGAATTCGTTCGCACTCAAATGCCTGGCTTGGATCGCCCGAAATCATGTCGAGTTGCTTTTTCAGGTTTTCGATTCGATCGGAAATCTTCTTCAATTGATCGATCAGGGGCACAACGCGGCGGGAACGCAGGCTGAGTTCTTCCACCAGGAGAACCAGTTTGTGCCGACGTCGCACGAACCGTTTTCGCGTTTCCCGTTTCAGGGCCGCAGACGCGGATTGCGAAACCAGGACTCGAAAGTCCTTTTCGTTTTGGCGAATCAGATGCTCAATCGTTCGCAAATGATGGGGCATTCGCTTGGTCACCTGGTTTTTGGTCAGCTGATCCGTCAACGAGACCTTGATCGTTCGATCAAATGGAAGCTCGCCACGATACACACGTTTCAAAGTCGCAACGGTGGCACGAAGTGCATAGTCGTTAAACAGGATGGCCCGTCGAAACCGTTTCCGCGTGATTTCGATTCGCTTGGCCAGACCAATTTCCTCGTCCCGCGAAAGAAGCGGGATTTCGGCCATTTGGCTGAGATACATCCGAATCGGATCGTCACCCGGTCGACGAATTTTTTCGTTGAGGTCCAGGGAATTCAACTCGGCTTCGGCCGCTTTGAGTTCGTCCGCGGAGGGTCCGTCGCCGTTCTGAATGTTGGCAGGTGCCTTTTCAGTCAGCTCAATTCCGTAAGACTCCAAGGCGACGACCAGATTGTTCAACTCATCGGGGGATTGAGATTCATCCGGAAGATAAGTCGATACATCCTTGTAGGTCAGAAAGCCTTGTTTTTTTCCTTTATCAACAAGTGCTTGCAGGTCAGTTTCAAGATGTTGCACGTGTCAATCCTCCTGCGATTTCCATATCGCGTTATCGACACCGAGTCACTGCAATGACGTCCATTCAACAAATTGTCCGCCGGCATTTGGCGATCTCCATGGAGACCGCTGACCAATACGGGTGATGCGGATTCTGTTTGCTGAATCAGTTCCCAGGGGGGTGGGAGATTTCAACGTTATTCCATCAACTCTTCTAATTCGACTTCAAAGCCGCCACCCTTCCGTGGGCGCATTACAAACCTTGACGTCGTCGCTCGATCTCCAGCTTTTCCATGAGGAGATCGGTCTCTTCCTGGTCGTCCAGTTCGGGACTGTTCAACCGGGCGTCTGTTTCTTTCTTACTGTCTTCGATTTCTGCCATCTCGAAAGCGAGCAAAATATCGGCAAGCCTTTTTTGCGGATTGAACTCCATGACATCCCGCTTTCGCGATTCTTCTTCGTCCAGGTCCACCAGCAAAAGTTTCAACGTCGAGTTCTCAAGCATGGTGAGCACCGACTGAAAATCATGATCATGGCCTTGGTGGTAGCATTCGCAAAACAGCTCATACAATTCTCGCGCAGGACCCTGTACGAATTGGCCCGGCGAAATGTTCTCAACAATCGTGTCTAAATTTTCAGGATCCTGGCAAAGAATCTGGAGCAACTCTTTTTCTTTGGCCACCAACTTTAGTTGGGGTTGCGGAGCCGGTTCACGAAGCTGCGTGGGTGCGGTAGCACTTCTTTTGCCAGCAAGGAAATTCAAACGGTTGCGAATTTGCGTGACGTCGATGCCGAACTGATGAGATAGTTTTGTCAGCAGTTGTTCCCGGCGCACCTGACCGGCCGAGGACTTTCCGGGGGCTCGTGCCAGCACGGCCAAAATGTTTTCCAACGCCCGATTCGATTGGTGGGTGTCATTGATCAAATCAATGCCGAAAGTTTCTTTTTTGATTTTATAGTCCAGGGCATCCGGCGATTCTTCCAGTAAAGTGCGGAAGCTGGCCGCACCTTTTTGCTGCAGATAATCACATGGGTCCATCTCATCGGGGAGCGTCAGGATTCGTAAATCCGACTCGGCCGCGACAAACAAATCGAGGATTTCGTCGGCCCTTTTGACGCCCGCCTGGTCGCCATCGAGCACCAAAGTGATTCGGTCTGCGAATCGCTTGATAAGCCGCAGGTGGCGCTCATTGAGCGCGGTGCCCAGGACCGCGACGACGTTGTCCAGCCCAGCCTGCCACGCCGCGATGACATCGGTGTAACCTTCGACGATCACCATGTGTCGTTGTTTGCTGATTGCCTGACTAAAAAGATTCAGGCCGTAAAGTGTTTCGCTTTTCTTGAAAAGCCGTGTTTCCACCGAGTTGTAATACTTGGGAGCGGGGCGATTTTCGCTTTCGTTTTTCTCCGCAATATTCGGCAAGATTCTGCCGCCGAAGGCGATCACGCGATTCTGCGTGTCATGGATTGGAAAAATGACTCTCCCGCGGAAGGGACAGTAAAGCTTTCCACTGGATTGCGCCTTGGTCATTAACCCGCAGGCTTCGAGCACCGCCTCGGAATAGGGGGTGTTCCGCGCTCGATCCTTGAGCCAATTCCAGGAGTCAGGCGCATAGCCAATTCTGAATTCACTGAGGCATTGCTCATTCATTTGCCGGGCGGAAACGTAACGCCTTGCGTCCGCCGACAACGGATCTTGTCTGAGGCAATCCTGGAATTGCCGTTGTGCCCACTCCATCGCCGCGTACAAGGTCGACTTGTCATTTGCCGAGCCCGGCTCCGCTTTGGTGCCGCCAAACTGGCGTAGTTGGATTCCGGCTCGCTCAGCCAGGATCGCGAGCGCTTCGCGAAAATCAACGCTCTCACGTTGTTTGATGAAGCTGAAAACGTCCCCGCCAATATTGCAAACCCAGCATTTCCAGGTTTTCCTCGAAGGATTGATCTGCAGGCTGGGGCGAGAGTCATCGTGCCAGGGGCAAAGCGCAACGTAGTTGGATCCTTGCCGGCGCAATTCCAGATAGCTGCCGATGACATCGACGATATCATTGGCTTCTCGAACACGTTCTTTGACATCAAAGTCCGCGATTTGTGACACCTGGGGTCTCCGTGACTTGCGGGTGAAAGGAGGCCACAGAAACGACATGGTTTGTTGGGTCGCAAACCGGTCGCTTGACGGGTGTCAAATAAAAGAGGCGAAATCCATTTCGCCAAGTTTTGATGTGCCCTCCATTGCACGGACGGAAATTGTATTCCGACATGCAAAATCCAGACAACATCAATTTGGCACTGCTTTCACGAATAAATTTTTATGCACCATTTGGCATTGACGGAGTTCAATTTTAGCGATTGAAGACCGTTCGGCGAGTCCATGAACTCGAAAGGTTTTTCCGGGAATTCCCGGCGTTTTTCCCCGAAGCGAAACGAATTTGATAAAAAAACACAATCAGATTTTTTTCTCGCAATCAAATCCGTCTTTCCAAAGACTTGATTCTGAAACAAGCCAACTTAACCATGCATCGCCGCCATGGCGATCAGTCCCTCGAATGACGAAGCCCGAGCGGCGGGCGTTTTACGAAACGCTGATCGCAGATTATTCGGAATCGGTGTTCCGGTTTTTGTACCGGTCGCTCGGCAATTGGCATGACGCGGAAGATCTCACCAATGAGGTTTTTGAAAACGCATGGCGGGGGTTGGATCAACTCCAGAAACCAGAGTCGGCGAAAGCCTGGTTGTTTGCAATTTGCCGCAATCGAATGCGTACCAAGTTGCAACGACGAAAAAAGGCAGCCCCGCTCGAAACCATCAATGAATCCGACCTTCCGGTGGACCGGGGAGACGAAGTCGAACATCGCGATACGATTCAGTTCGCGGCAAGTCACTTGGATTCCCAGACCCTGGAAGTCGTGCTGCTGGTGGAGATGGAGCGGTTTTCGGTTACGGAGGTGGCCCAGTTACTAAACCAGCCCCGCGGAACCGTGCTTTCTCGATTGCATCGCGGAAAGCAGAGAATGCGGGATGTGCTCGAGAGACAAAATACTTCATCTGTTTCCAAGACAGACGAAGCTCAACCCAAATCATGAATTCTGACGCAGAAAAATGAACAGGAACGAAGAACATCCCGACTCGCAAAAACGAGATTTCGAATCGGATGCAAAGTCCGAACTCGATTTGGGTGATCGACTGCGCGACGTCACGGTGAGCGATTCGTTGCGTGCACGGCTTAAATCGATTCCTGAAAATTCGAGCGTGCAGGAATTCCCGCCAGTTTCCACGGAAGCTGGAAGTCTAAATGGCCTTGCTAATTCAGGGAGCGAAAGTCGGCCGGCCGATGAAAAGGACAAAGTAAAAATAGCCGACGAATTGAGCACTGGACAGAAAGGTCGGTGGGCAAATTCCAAGGACCAAAAAACTCAGGCTCGCTTGCTGCTCGCTGCCGTTGTGGCGTGCGTATTGCTGGGAGGAGTCGGCTACTTCCTCGTTTCTGATTTCTCGGATCAATCTCGGGCTTTGGAAACCGCTTTTCACGACGTGGACTCTTTGAAGGCGGCAAATTCCGAGGCAGGTATCAAGGGCGGAGGTGGCTCGGGAACTCCTGATGCGGAAGCACTGGCGATGCTGGAAAAGTTCGAAGATCTGGAAAAACGCAATCGCGAATTGGAATGGCAAATTGCCGCGGTGGATCGCTATTCGACGAACAATCGTCTGGACCAACTCAAGCGGAAACGAGAAGCCCCGAAAACTTCGGTGCGCTTGCGCGCGGAGCCGATGGAAACCGACGAGATTCTTGCGTCGGTATTGTTTCGAACGGCGGAGTTGTCCGACCGGCTCAGTCGGACGGATCACGTCATTCCCCCAAACTCGCGTTCGAGGCATCGGATACGTGAACAGTACACGCTGGTGACGGAACGTTTTGCTGACACAGCTTGGGCCGACTTGGCCCGCAAGAAATTAGACTAACAACCAACTCTTTGAGGCAATTTTGATATGAGATATCGATCAGGTTTAGTCGTAGCGTTGACTTTTTTGGGCGTAATTGGTTTGGCCCTTTCTCCCGCCCCCGGGCAGGATGACGAAATGCAGATGTTGGACAAGTTTCGTTTTGACAACGATTGGTTCCGTGAGGACGCCAAGAAACTTTATCTTCAGCAAAAGGAAGGCGAGCTTGTCAACTTGAGGGAGCAACTCGACGTGGTGAAAGCGATCGCAGATCGACAGCGCCGAGAGCTCGCCCGCGCGACGAGCGTTCGCGACGCGATGAATGAACAGCTTTCGAAGATCGGTGCGGGAGGCGCTTTTGAAACGATTGGTGAAAACCTGGCCACGCAAAAGTCTTCCCTGGAAATCGAACTTGTTGGCCTGAAAGCTCAGCAGAAGGTGTTGTTGGAACTGTCTGGCAAAAAGGCCAGGACCGGCAAAGCTGCCGAGATGAAAAAATTAAGCTTGCTCGAGCAAATGTTGCGGCAGAAAGTTGAGAAGCTCGAGTATGCCAAAAAGCTTCACGAGAAAGGATTGGTTTCCGAGTCGCAGGTTAGAAATGATCAGGCAGAAGTAACGCGGGCAGAAATCGAAATGATTGAGCACAAACAAAAAATGGATGACGGCACCTCTTCTGACCAGTCACTCGTGTCTCAAGTTCAATCGGTATCGATTTCGATCGCAAAGATTTCGGCCCAATTGAACCATGTCGATGAAAGGCTCGAGCTTTGGAATCAGCTCAGCTCCGTCCACATCAAGAAAAGGCAGTACGACGGCGAATTGATTCCACTTCATCAAAAGCAGATTCAGGTCTTGGAAGCCGAAGCTCTGCGGCTCGAACAGCAAATTGAAGTCAATGCGATCAAGATGAGTCGCAAGAAAAAGCAGATGTTAAAGTATGCGGCGGAACAAAACGAAAAGAAGCCTGAGAGTCAGGGCGGCTCGGATTCGGCCAAGGACAAGAAATAAATATTTGAATCAGAAAATCGGAAAAGGCCGCGTTAATGCGCGGCTTTTTTCGTAGATTTGCCTAGCGGCTGTCGTTTGTAGCTTCGGCAAACGAGAAATGGACGCCGATTTGGAATTCGGCTTGTTGGGCGAAAATTGATCTGAAATCGAATTTCGGTAAACTTTAGTCAGGAATCCTCGCCTTTCCTTTTGTCCCTCACTTTCATTTCCTAGTGTGATTGGGAATCATGCGGCGAAATTCAATCGATTTGACTTTGCGGAACGTCTCGATCGCAGCAAGTTTTATTTGCATGCTCGTTGCCTGCCAGGTAACCGACGCGCAGGGCTTGCCCGGACTTGGTCTGGATCTTACCGAACGCACCATTACCGGTTCGGTCGTTGGCCTGGATCGAAACAAAGGCACGGTCAAGATTCGCACGGAAGATGGACTGACGGATATCGAGTTCGTACCGGCCAATATGCGACGAATGGGACTTTCCACGCAGGTCTCGGTGACCGGGAGCGAAAAACCGTCTTGGCTCACCAAGCGTCTCATGATTTATGTGACCGGGGAAGTCGACAAATCGAACAAGTTTGTTGAGCCCGTCAAGGAAATCTTTCTGTTCACTCCTGACAACCAAACCGTTTGGGGATTTGAAGAACTCCCCGAAGAAGCTGAAGGCGACGGGCGAGTGGTGGGATTGTCGGCCGAAATTTCCGCCGTGCGGGAGGATGAAATTGTCGTTCGGTATCCCATTGGCCGAACGAAGAAACGCAGCGTGATTCCTTTTGCCAAAGACGCCAAGGTGGTGATTAATTCGGATGAGATTCGCCTCGCACGATCGGGCGACGCCGTTTCAGTGACTGGCTACTATGTTCGCGAACCTGACTTGATGATGGCATTGAATATCAATGTAACCCGAAAGGCCAAGAAGCGGCCTGACCAGATTGCGAAAGAAAAAAACGGGGAAGGTGATCTCGTCCCAGTCAAAGGTGGCGGTAAAGCCGCGGCAAAGAAAAAGGGTGCAAACAATGGTGCGAACGGGGGCGGCGCGAAATTGCCGAATTTGGCCGGCGCCAAAATGGCTGGCGATTTTCGAGGAAACCCAGCCCCCAAGGCTCCAGCGAAGCGCGAGCCCAAGAAGGACGCCGAGGGTGACAAGAAAGAAGTGGCTGCCAAAAAGAAAACCGAAGTCAAAAAACGCTTGCGAAGTCGCCCGGGGCGGGCTTTGATCATCAACCGCTAGTTGTTATCACCTGGTTTTTTGGCTGACGCGTTTCGAAACGGGTTCGCTTGATTGACTTTTTGGTGATACGATTCCAGAAATCGTTGGTAGTCCTTTTTCATTTCAGCCGCGATATTTTCTCCTCGCCGGATGCGTTGGATCGCCGTCGAAACCTCTTTTTTCCAGGGATCGTTGGATAGATTCTTGAAAAACTGAATCTTCGTCTCGGAATCAAGCACGACCACGGTCGGCGTATGGCGGACTTCAAGATTTTTCATGCTCGCGTAGTATGGGTCAACGAAGATCGTGACATTCCTCGACTGGGATTCACACTGTTCGCGAATTCTTTTTGCCACGTCCGGTTGTCCGCAAATGACAACCGCAATTCGAGTCCGGCCATCGCGCAGTTGATCCGCCAACTCCAGGTATTTCTTCAACGAATCCTGTTCGATGAAATCGGTTTGCAAGAAGAACAGACAGGTGGTCAATCCTTTGAGTCGCCGGGAAGCAATTTGAGCTCCGCCGTTGGAGTGCATATCAAATTCAGGCACCGGTTGTCCTATGAGCCGGGAAGGAAATGATTCCGGCAATTTGACAAATTGTTCAACGGGCTTTTGTTGATCCGAAAGCCTGGTTTCAAAAATTTCCTTCGTTGAAGCTTGGTTCATCGACGTCGGCCCAAAGTTGACGATCAACTTCAGGTCGGTGACATCAGAAGATTCCTGGAGAACCGGGCTTAGAACGCGAGAGTCGTACTGGATTCGTTGAATCAACGAAGTGTTGCGATCGATCCAAACGCGGTGCCTCAGTTCATTGACGCCCAGATCGAGGACGTGAAAATCCTGGTCATCGAGTTCGACCAGCCGACACGATTTTGGATTGGACCAGGCCGAATTGAGTTCGCCATGGTTGGTCAGCAAGCCAATGGCGGGCGGAAATAGGTCGGGTACGACATCATTCTTTCTCAATGGGATTTCGGATTCACCGGAAAGAAAGTGCTTGGCAATCGGGTCGCTCAATAGTTCCGTCCAGCATTGGGCTGAAAAAATTTCGCGCTCAGCCTGTTTCAGGTTCTCGCGGATCCAGGTTTGTTCATCCAGGTTTCCCGTTGCCGAATCGTAAATGTAGCAGGTGAAGCGATTCCGATCGGATTGAATTCGCCCGTGAAACATTTTGACGGAGAGTCCCAGGCCACGCTCAAAGGCAACGGATTGAGGGTGAAACTCTTCGATCCAGCGGCCATCCAATCGATACTGCAAGTTCAGGATCGCTTTGTCCTGATAGGTGTTGGCACTGGCATAGTTTTGGGTGCATTGCTTCCAGATGGCGAGCGCTCCATCATCCAACTCAGATTCGGTCGATGTTCTCTCGCCGTTTTCTTTGTTTGACGAAGGCAGCTCGCCTTGGTTTTGGGATGGGGAGTCTTGGCAACCGAGGTGGAGGGCCAAAGCGGTCAGCAACAGCAACGTCGAGACGGTCCTGGAAAATCGGCGGTGCATTTTCAGCCAGTTTGAGTTCGATTCGCGGAGATATTTTGACTGCATGCGTTTAACGAAATCACCCTTCATTCGCAACCTCGATTTGGCACGACTTGGAGCAACCGAATGCTTGCATGCCCCCGCTGCCATGGTTTCTAATCTTCAAAGTCCAATTCTGGGGGATCCATGAACCAAACTTCGCTCGCCGGTTGCTTGCTGTTTTCAATGTTTCTTTTTTTTACCGATGGCCTGTGTGAATTCCTGTCGGCCCAAGCCAACTACGATGAATCCAAAGTCCCGAAATACGTGCTTCCCGATCCGCTCGTTTGCGAAGATGGAACCAGGGTGACGAGTTCGGCAACTTGGAATGAAAAACGACGTCCGGAGATCCTCGAACTGTTTCAGCGCAACGTGTACGGCGAACCGCCCCAGTTGAACGCCGTGAAGAGAATCGAAACCCAATCCGAAACGTTTGATGCGGACCTGGGGAACGTGAAAGTCACTTTTCGACAAATCGTCTTTGGGTTTCAAGCCGGCCAAAAAGTTGTGCGAATTCGCATGTTGTTGGCGACGCCCAAGCGGACTGACGCGGCTCAAAAAATTCCCGTCTTCCTGGGCTATAACTTTTATGGCAACCAAACCGTGGCGAGGGATCGTCGAATCGAAATCACCCCCAGTTGGGTAGGAAACCGAAGAAACTTTGGGATTTCAGAAAACAAGGCTGGAGAAGCTTCGCGAGGAGCCAATCGATCTCGTTGGCCGATCAAGGAGATTATTAAACGCGGCTACGGGGTCGCGACCATTTACTACGGGGATGTTGATCCCGATTTCGACGACGGGTTCAAGAACGGGAT
>CAYSXI010000199.1:0-9586 GCA_964434955.1 uncultured Pirellulaceae bacterium | reverse complement strand
TACTCGACATCCCTGCCCCAACACCAAAGCTGCTGTTCCATCAACTGCCCCCCAAAACGCCGAACCGTCTGGGGCATGCACCATCCTTGACCGGAACGCGCTCCTTGGTTGGTCTCGCGAGGGGCGGCGGAAGCCATCTAATCGTTCTCGGTCGTCATGAGCGCGGCGACATTGGCAATCAACCATGCTGAGGCGGCACACAACTGCAACCAATCCCCAACCGAGTTCAGCCCATAGGTAAACACACTGACGATCCAACAAAGACTGGCGACGGTTTGCCCCAGCCACTCGATTCGCAATGCTCTCGAAAGTCGGCTTTGCCCCGAATTGGTTGCGCCCGCGATATTCTGGCCATTCCCGGCCGGGCCAATTTTGCCTGATTCCGCTGGATACGTTTCGCTCGGGGCGGTGCTACTTCCTTCGCCTAACATGACGCACACTCTTCGCCACAACAGGATAGATCATCGAGGTACATGCCCCACTGGCGGTAGGTCTCCAATTGTTCGGCCGGAAGCCCCAAGGACGTCGCAATCGCTTTTGCAACGACGGCAAACCTCTGGCGATACTTGTAGATAAAGCAAAACACATGGTTGTCATGACGGACGGCAGGCCCGCAAAGGAATATCCCGGACACCCGGGTTGACTCATCGTTCTCACTCAACAAGGGAAACCCGTCGTCCCGCTTCTCAAACAGATCGGCGATCAGTTGATGACTACCGTCAAAACCTCCTGCGAAAAGTGGCTGGACATTCGTTTCTAGCCGTTTTCCGTCGCCCGCAATGACCGCAAACTGATTTCCGTTTCGAGAAACGCTTTCTACGGAGGTGTCCGGAATCAACTCGACACGCTCCTTAAACCAACTCGCACGCATCCGTTCCATCGAGTAAGTCGAAAGCGCCACGCTGGGATCCGAACTGTCGTCATTCCAGGGGCACCCCTTGTCGAGCAGACGAACCCGTTTCTCATACTTCGCAAGATGAAAAGCAGCGTCAACGCCACTCTCGTAACCGCCGATGACAATAAAATCATCGCCTTCAAGTTGTCGGTAGTTTGGTACCGTTGCTGTGTGACGACAGAGTTCCATTCCATTGACTCCCGTCAAACTTGGATATTGAAACTCGCCTGCCGCCCATATGACGTGCTTGGTTCGCAGCGTCTCATCCTGCGTGTCGACACGAAAATCTTCGCCGATTTTCGTGACCCGAAGCACATTGGTATTTTCCTGAATCGGCAATTCAAAAAACTGAGCAACGGCCTGAAGATGGGCTGCATATTGAAGTCCGGTCGGATGCTCAACTCGCAAACTGAACGCGGGCGAAACTCCAATCGCGATGGAATTCAAATCCAACATCCCGATGGAGTTGCTAGGAAATGACGGCGTGATAAACCGGGTTTCGGCTGGCCACAAAGCAAATGAAGCACCGACCGTGTGTCTTTCCAGCAGCATGAATTTTTCGATGCCGGCATGCGCGAGTGCAATTCCGACGCCGATCCCAGCGGCACCGCCTCCGATGACGATAACATCGTAAGGCTCCTGATTGGTCATGGTCATCTTAAATGGACTCCTCCGCTTCCATTTCCACTTCGATCAGTGGCAGTGGGTCTTCGAAGCTTGACCAAAGCTTCGGACCTTGATTGAACTCCTGATCCGTCAACAAGCAGCCATCCAGGATTTGTTCAACGCGCGGCTGCTCCAGATCTTGCCCGATGAAGACAAGTTCCTGGTGGCGATCTCCATACTCACCTTGAAACCTTGAACGAATCTCGGCAATTTCTGCATCGTCCTTTGGCCATTCTTCTTCTGGTGCCGAGGCCCACCAGTACCCGGCCGGTTCCAACAAGATTGAGCAGCCCGCTTGTGACCAGTTGTAGGCCCATTCATTTCTGGACGCGATCCAGGCCAAGCCCTTGCTGCGAAGTACGCCCATAAACAAACCTTCGTCCATATCGGAACTGATCGTGTCCCAAAGTCGTTTCGGATGAAATGGGCGGTCTCGACGATAGACAAAACTGGAGATCCCGTATTCTTCCGTTTCGGTTTCTTCCGATCCGCGCGGCACCGCCAACCAGCCTGGCATTTCCTCTGCCTGCGACAACTCGAACAGGCCGGTTCCCAGAATTCGCTCCAGTGGAATTTGGCTTTTGGTGGTCTCAGTGATTTTGGCCGTCGGATTGAGCTTCCGAATGATCTGCTTCACCGTGGCGAGTTGTTGATCGGAAACCAGGTCCTGTTTGTTGACGATGATGACGTTTGCGAATTCAACCTGATCAACCAACAAGTCCACAATGTTTCGATCGTCTTCGTCGCTGAGACCAATTTTTCGGTCCGTTAGATCATCCCATGATCCGAAGTCCTTCATGAAATTTGCGGCGTCGACCACCGTCACCATCGTGTCCAGTTCCGAACAATCGGAAAGGCATTCGCCTTCCTCGTCTTCGAAAGTAAACGTTTCGGCCACCGGTAGCGGTTCGCTGATTCCAGTCGACTCGATCAAAAGGTAGTCAAACCGGTTTTCCAACGCGAGGCGTTTTACCTCAATCAACAAGTCCTCACGCAAGGTGCAACAGATACACCCATTCGTCATCTCGACAAGTTGTTCTTCCGTCCTTGATAACTTGGCTTTGCCTTCACGCACCAACGAGGCGTCAATATTCACCTCGCTCATGTCGTTGACAATAACGGCAACCTTCATTCCTTCGCGGTTCGCCAAGATATGATTGAGCAACGTTGTCTTACCGGCCCCCAGGAATCCGCTGAGGACGGTCACCGGCAGCTTTTTGGGAAGATCATTCATATTCAAATCTGACATTTTCTTTGCAGGGGCCGGATAAGCGCGCCTCAGGTCGATCGCCTGATTTCTGTACCGACCAATGTGACAACGACCAAGTTTCTTCTATTTGCAATTCAATTGCAAGTACAAAAAGGAGCTCTTACCGAGACTCGATGGCGAGGGCCGACATGGATGCCTAATCCAGCTCGGATTAGTTTTGATGCAAATCGCAGCAACTCGCGAGTGCTCAAGAACAGTTGCCGCAGTGACCGCGGAAAAGAATTTCGGTGACCTCACCGAATTCTTGCGTGTGGCGAATACTCCCGGCCGTCAACTTGATGTCGTCCATGCACGAGACTTCGCCACAATCGACGCACACAAAATGCGGGTGAGCACAGCCTTTTTCATCAACCAACTCGAAACGCCAAACACGATCACCCAACTCGGTTCGGCGAAGCAGGCCAGCGGTGACCATATCATTCAGATTGCGAAAAACAGTCGCGTTGTCGATCCCCAAATCATGTAGCTGACTAGAAACTTCGGCGTGTGTCAGCGGAGATTCCGCCCCCGTCAACAAAGTCAATGTCGCAATTCGCGCCGGTGTTGCCCGCAACCCCGCATCGCGTAGCGCCTGTTTGCTGGAATCAGTTTGGGAAGTTTTGCGATCTGCCATTCATCAATCTTGCAGAGTTATCGGAATGAAAACTGATATCATCATCTTACCAACCTAACATCATTTCGTCACGCGTCGAACGCGTTACCGTGAGCTTAAGCGTATTCTCGAATCGAATCATTTGTCGGCGACCAAGCTATGCTCAGCTCTTCGCCGACCGAAACTCAAACATGTTGGTAGGGCTCCGGACACGTTCGGGCTGATTCTTTCCGGATTCCGGGATTGCCAAATAGCCCATCGATCGACGATGGATCACGCCCAAGTTCCACGACCGGAGGTACCCGTAAAATTGGGATCGGAAAAACCGGCAAATCCCCAAAACCTCGGAGGATTCGCGGAAAACCCGACCGCATTTAGCTGAGCAGCTCACTTGCAGTTGCAAAAGAATTGCATTTAGGTAAATTGGCGTGTCGGACGGAAGCAGCAAGA
Source organism: uncultured Pirellulaceae bacterium (assembly GCA_964434955.1). GTDB lineage: Bacteria > Planctomycetota > Planctomycetia > Pirellulales > Pirellulaceae > JANQLU01. The sequence continues at coordinate 5,713 of CAYSXI010000199.1, read as the reverse complement.
AAGTGAAGGTTTAACTATGAGCGCGGTGCAAACGGCAATCGAAGCCACGAATGAATCTACGGGCAACTCGACCTGGAAAGACTCGATGGGTATCATCGCGTCGGTCGGTTGTGCGATTCATTGCGCCGCAATGCCTTTTGTGATTGCCTATTTGCCGGCTTGGGGCCTGAGCTTTTTGGCGGACGAAGCGTTCCACAAATGGATGGCCTTGATTTGTTTCCTGATCGCGATTGCCGCGTTTGTGCCGGGCATTCGGAAGCATGGAAATTGGATTCCCATTTCGGTTGGCGCGGTAGGACTCGTCTTCATCACCTTTGCCGCTTTTGGATTGGCAGGTGAATGCTGCCCATCTTGTGCAAACGCAAATACCTCCGCTGCGGCCAATGCAACGGGTGACGAATTGAGTTGCCAGGAGTGTGAAAACTGTGAACATTGCCAGGGTGAGGCCGATAAGAATGTCACCCAAGCCTCCCATAGCATCACAGCCGATGAAACGCAGAAAAAGAAAGATTGGCTTTCTGTTCTCGCTCCTTGGATCACGCCTTTTGGTGGCTGCCTGCTGGTCGTCGCCCATTTAATGAATCGCCGCTTCGGGAGTCACTGCGGTTGTTGCAAATCCGACGGCGACAAAGAGACTTGCGAATCGGCTTGACTCAAGCGCAAACCGATTCGAATTCGCCAGCTCAATTCAACCGCCGTTCATTGTTTGGGCGGCATCCTGAGTCCAATTAATAGCGCGTATCAATTGAGCTTGAGTTCGGCGGGAATTTGCCCTGCCGAAAATGGACCGAAAAGATGATGTTTTCCAGTTCGCCATTGGATACCGCGTTGGCCGTCGCCGGGCTCCTCAACCAGAAAATAGATCGACTTGGCATCGCCAGGAATCAACCACTCAATCGGTTTTCCCGATTCGTATTCGGGAAACTGTTTTGAACCGAGGGAGACGTCGCGCGGTGGCAGCTCATTCCACATCGCCATTCGAAATGTTTTCTTTTCCGTCGAAACGACTTTCACCTGATAAGGGCGCAACATCTTTTGCAAGTCGACGGTACCCAAATCGACCAGTTTAGCCTTGGTCTTTTGCTTGAGAACTTCCGAGCCGAAACGAGTCAGGGTTGTGTCGACGCCGGCGACAACCCGAACGCTGGCGAGTGCTCCTTCGAAGTCGACTTGAAAACGATCGCGGACGTCCGGTTTCAGCCAACGCCGACGCAACTCACCTTTTGTGTCGGTGAAGGCGACAATGATCTCGATCCCTCGCGCGCCTTTGCCTTTGGGCAATTTCAACTGCCCGATCGAATTCCCGAAAATGAATCCGGATTTTCACTGCCTGACTTCGCTTCCATTTCTTGGAGTGCTTGCCGGATCGCGTTGACAATTGGTTCATGAATTGGTTTCTTGTCGAAATGAAACGGATCGGCACCGTGTCCCGCCGGGCGATCCATGTTGATCACTGACTTCACATGAGCATACATATCGACGATCTCGACCTGGTTTTTCAACATGATTTTTGCGGCCGCCCGATTGTATTCGACCTCCGAACCCGGTTCAAAAACCTTGGTTGCTGAATGGCAAATCGGAGTCGTGCTGGCCCAAATCAACTTCGCTTTGGTTGCCTCCAATTTCTTTAGCAGTTCAGACAAATTGCTACGATACTCGTCGACGGTGGTCGCTCTTACGCCTCCGGCGGCGGGTGGCAAAACCCGAAACGAATTCATGTTGGGATTGCGATAGATGAGGTCGCCAAGGCCAAAATTGAAGACGATCACATCCCATTTTTTTTCTCCAACGAACCTGTCAAAATTTTTGATGGCGGACCTTGTATCTCGAATCTCTCCGGGCTGAATTTGGGGAAACACAACTTCCGCCTTGCCTTTGAAAGCTTTCGTGGCTTCCGTGGCGGGCTGCCGATAAATGGAGTCACCAAGAATCAGCACCCTTGGAAGCGGGTCCGAAAGCTTCTTGCTTTGTCCGCCAACCGTGGCAGGGATCAAGGCAAGCAAGATCGAAACGATGACGGCAAGATTTCGCATCGGTTACCCCATCAACTGGTTCATCGAACCGGTGCTGTCCGCAAATTTTTCGGTCTTCACGTCGAGTGCATTGAGGACCGACACAAACAAATTGGACAAGGGAACTTTGTCCTTGCCTTCGAAGCTGTGCAAATTTCCATGCTGGAAACCAAGCTGGTTTCCACCGGCAAATTGGATCGGGTAATTTTTCGTGCTGTGGGAAGCATGGGGATGCGCCGAACCCCAAATGACCATCGTTCGATCGAGCATATTCCCGTCTCCCTCGGGGGTAGCGCGGAGCCTTTCCAAAAAATACGCGTGCTGTTCGGCCCGCCATTGGTCCCATTTCCCGGAGTACTCGGCAGGTCGTTTGTGCGCGATGTCGTGAGTTGCTCCTTTGTAGCCCAGAACGTACGTGGCGTAGTTCCACATTTCGCTGTTTTGGGACTGCTCGCTTTCGAGCATCAAAGTCGCAAACCGTGTCGAATCCGTTTGAAACGCGAGGTAGACCAGGTCGTACATGCAACGAATGTACTCCTTCGGATCTTTGTGGCTGACTTCGAGATTCAGACCCTTGGTATCAAATTCGGGCAACGCTTCATGCGTCCACTTGCTTGTGCGTTCGACTCGCTTTTCCAATTCGCGAATCGACTCCAGGTATTCATCAACTTTGACTTTGTCCGACGTCCCAAGTTGCCGCTGGTAGCTTTTACTGTGTTCGGACAGCAAGTCGAGCACGCTTGCCTGGCGTTTGAGTTCTCGGCGAACTTGTTCGACACCTTTGCCAGAATAGGGCTGAAACAAACGATTAAAAATTTCCTGTGGTCGGTGCATGGATGGAATCGGACGCCCGGGGCCGCGATGAGACAGCGTCTTGCTCGAACCATAAGACCCCGTACCTCCCTCGGTACCCAACACCAACGACGCGTAACGCGTTTGGTGTCCGAGGGCTTTCGCGGCAACTTGATCGATCGAAACGTTGTTCGTTTTCTCGTGCCCGGTCATGTCGGCGCCAGTTGCAAACACGTCACCTGAACTATGGCCGCCCATCGACCAGCCACCGCGATGATCCAGCCCACGAAGGTATGAGACGTATTCCTTCAGTGGCTTGAAAGGAGCCGATGACTTATTGAACGAAAGTGGACCTGCGTCCCGGCAGGGCCACCAACTCCATTCATGATGCGGCTTGCGGGGGTCGGGAATCCCGGCGGAGCCATTTGGCATGTAAGCTCCGTATGCGAAATAGCTGACAAGCAACCGTTTTGGCAATGCATTTCGACTCGATGTTGTGACAGGACTCGCCGACGAGTTACCGGCCATTCCATTGAGAAAAGGCAACGCCAGTGCGACACCGCTTCCCTTGATGAGATCACGCCGATTCAAATGCCATGATTTTTTCGTCATTTGGATTTTGCTTCTTGGCTAGAAGTTTTTGAGTTCAAAGCGGTTTGTCGAAACGTATCGCTTTGACAAACGAGAATGATAAGCTCGCGGAAACCATGTCCACTTTTTCCCGAACGTTCCAGCAACTTTTCCACCTCAAATCGATCGCGGAAATCAAGTTGCCTGCCGACCCCGTAGGAAAGGAGTCTTCGAAGAACATTCTCCGCGACATCCTGACTTCGGTTTTCGAGCAAGTGTTTTTTCAAGCTCTGCATGCCTTTGACCGTCGCGCCGTCGGGAAGCCTGGATGAGGAGTCGACGGTTTCCGTGTTAATCGATGCAAGGTATTGCTGATACCCTTCAAGATTTTTGTGACGCTTCGAATTGAAAGCTTGAACCCGGGTGCCTTCTTTAGGTACGGACGCCTGATACTTTCCAACTGCGTTGTACTTTTCAAACGGAATTCCCCAGGGGTCGAGTCGAGCATGGCAACTGTTGCAGCTTTCCGTTTGCCGGTGTTTCACCAACAACTCCTTGATCGAAAGTGCGGTTTCCGCTGATTCGCCGGCAGAATCGCTGAGCGCGGGGACTTCCGCCGGTGGCGGCTCGACTTCGTCACCAAGGATCGCTTCCCGCAAAAAGACGGCGCGGTAAATCGGGTGCGGCGCGGTTCCCGTGCCGTTGCCGATCAGAACGGATCCCTGTGTCAGCAAGCCACCCAAGTTTTGTTCCGGTCGAATTGGCACGGGACGGAAGTGAATGCCCTCGACACCGTCGACCCCATAATGGGCGGCAAGCGGCTGGTTGAGGTAGGCAAACTTGGAGTCCACGATATTCAGGAGGCTCTCGTTTTGCTTGATCAATTCACCCACAAATCCAACGGTTTCATCGATCATGTAGTCGCGAATGGTTGGTCGGTAAGGTTCTTCCGTTCCGGCTCGTTCACCGCGGGGAACGTAGTACAGGAAGCGAGGAAAGAGATCTTTGTTGATCGGAACGGTCTTCATCTTTTCGAGACTCAACCATTGTCTCGTGAAGTTGTTGACGAAGTCCTTGGAACGTTCGTCCGCCAGGAGCCTTTCAACTTGCTGGCGAATCGTTTTGTCATCATTCAGCTTGCCCTGTGCGGCGAGTTGCAGAAGTTTGGAATCGGGCATACTGCCCCAAAGGAAGTAGGAAAGCCGGGAGGCCAACTCGTACTGAGACGGAACTAACTCGTTCGCGACGGTATGACAAAGAAACTGGGGTGAAACCAGAACCAATGACAGGGTCTCGCGCATCGCGGCTTCTAAACTTTTCACATCGCGCGAAATGATTTCGTGAATTTTGACAAATCGATCAACTTCGGCTTGTGTGGCAGGGCGACGATACGCGCGATCCATGAATCGTTTAATGACCTGGCGGGCATAGGAAGTCGGATCTTGATCGCGAAGTGGAGAATCAAAAAGAATCTGTCGATGGTGCCGCGGCGGCCACTCATCCAAGACCGGTGATTCGAATTCGATCCAATGAACCACGGCTCGAGGCATCGAGATGTTCCTGGTCCTTCCAAAATCCCGATCGTCATTCAGAGTTCCGTCATCCCAAAGATTCTGCGGCGTGATTGCCATCGATTCGGGTATGGTCTTCCCACGGTGACCGCGGGGAGGACGAATCGGATAATTCTCGATTCGACCATGGAACTCAAAAATTTCCGGATTGTCCGGACTGTTGCGGAGGCGAACCGTTCCCACCGGCTCGATTTGGTAAGTCGACTGGTTTTCACTTAACCCGCCGTAGCCCATGACAAGCCGAAGCGGAATCTCGGAAACCCCTTTGGGGAGAATTGCGGACGCCGACATACGAATTCGAAATTCGCCTTTCCGGGGAAAACTTTTTAAAGCCATCCCCTGGCCGGGCGACCCACGGCGGTTTCCCCATACACCAATTTCATCGAGTCCCAATCCACGATCAATCCCAATCGGTTTCCATTCTCTTCGAGTCCTGTGCAGCTTCGGCTTCTCCGGATCCACGATCGCGCTAGCCATGGCGATTCGGGCACATTCGAGATAACGATCAATCTGCTCCGGCCCCAAACGCATCATGGAAGCCGAGTTGTTGAAGCGATAAGGCTTGATCGGGTCTTTGGGCAATCGATCCTGAAATTTCAATTTGAATCCCAGTAAGTCACGCATCGTATTTTCATATTCGACATTGGTGAGCCTGCGAGCGACAGCCGAATGGGGGCGCGGTCTAGCCGCGACCTGTTTTAGTTGCTTCTGAATCCAAGTGACGATTTCTTTCCCTTGCTTTTCGTCAGCCTGCGGCTGGTCTTGCGG
>CAYSXI010000198.1:0-9624 GCA_964434955.1 uncultured Pirellulaceae bacterium | reverse complement strand
CCGCGAGGTTCCGGCGGAGAACCCACTTTATGCCTACGCACGGGTTCGCTCCGTTCAGGCCGCAAAACCTCAGCCTTGATTTGGCCGTCGCCAGGAAACATGCAAAAAAAAACGGGCCCGATTACGGACCCGCTTTTACTTGATCTTGGTGTTTTCAGCTGAAGTTAGTTGCCTCCGCCGGTGCCTGCACCAGCTCCACCACCGCCGCCACCGCCGATGGCAATTCCAGGTTGTGGCAGTGCGCCAAGGAAGTTCTGGTTGAACTGTTGGATTTCCAAACCGGACTGGAAGTGTGCTGGGCGAGCCGTGGTCAAAACGGTCGGCGGATTCATGTGACCAAACCACTCGTTGACGGCAACCTTGACGGCGGCTACGCGTGCGTGTGTTCGCTCGTCATCACCTTGTTCAAAGACAAAAATCTGACGTCGTTGAACTGGCAAGTTTTGCATGATGCCGGCGATCTTTTGCTTGCCGGCGGAGTTCAACTCGTTTGAATCCTTTTCAAAGTGAGCATCCGTCAACGTGGACTGAATCTCGTAACCACGCTGGTACATCGGGTAGAAGGTGGCGAAGTAGCATTGACGATCGTGGCACTGAAATGGCTTTGGCCAAGCTTCATTTCGTTGGCGAACGATCTCTGCGTGCGCCTTGAATGCGTCCCATTCAGAACGGGTTGGCAGAAGTCGCTTGCGTCCATTGAACAAGCCGTTCCCGCCGGCATTGAACATGCCAGCCCCACCGCCATTGAAAATGCCGGAACCACCTGATGTGAATGAGGCACTTTTGAAAATCTGCGCGTCTACGTTGCAAGCGGAAAGCGTCGTGGCGACCGCGGCAATCGTCAAAATCGTTTTTATCCTATCCATGGATCTAACTCCGATAATCCTTCAAGTCTATCATCCGAACCCGTCGCTCAAATTGCGAGCACGAGGCCGTCGCGCAATTTGATGTAACCCTTATCGGAATTCAAACTGGAAAAACGATTGACGTTTTTGAAACGTTTCGACGAGAAAATCCGTCTGTAACGTTATCTTTGAAAAGCTGGAAGCATTTCATTGACCATCGTGATCGCAGCGGGACCAACGAGTACAACGAAAATTCCGGGAAAAATGAATATGACGAGGGGAAAGATCAATTTGACGGCAGTTTTTGCCGCTTTCTCTTCCGCAATTTGCCTACGCCGAACTCGCATCGATTCACTTTGAACCCGCAGCGCTTTTGCGATACTCGAGCCGAACTTGTCGGCCTGAATGATGATCGATGCCAATGCTTTCAAATCGTCGACACCGCAGCGAGAGCCCAGTTCATTGAGAACTTCCTCGCGGCCGCGGCCCATTTGCAGCTGTTGGTTACTCGTCTTGAACTCCGTGGCAAGCACGGGATTAGTGTCCGCAAGTTCCTCGGCGACTTTTCGCATCGCCTGGTCGAGTCCCAATCCGGCTTCCACACAAACGACCATCAAGTCGAGCGCGTCGGGAAGTCCCAGGAAGATCTTCTGCTTACGCCCTTTTCCAATGAACATCAGAATCAGGTCGGGCACGAAAAACCCAAGCAGAACCGCCACACCGGCTTTCAGTAATGAACCCGTGGTAAATCCACCAAGGATCAAAGCGATACCACCGCCCAGCAGCAACCCGATTCCACAGCAGATCGTCTTTAGCGTCAAGTAAACCTTGACCGCGTGTTCACTTCGGAAACCGGCCGTCGTCAAACGCTCCTGAAGCATGGATGCTTCTTTTTCGTTCTTCGGCTGAAAGGGTTTCGAAAGAGTCGGACTGGCTTTCTCCAGCATCTTGGTGATGCCATCCTTGGAGATCCCCCCTTCCTTTCGATCCTGGTGAGGATTGCGCAAACGATCCAGGAGCTCATCCGTCCGTGTCTTCTTGTTGAAGAACATGTCAAAGATGACCCAGGCGCCGATCGCAAATGCTCCAAACAGGGCGAATGGAAGAATCGTAACGAAGTCGATTGCAGCAATTAACATTGGATTCACCAAAGGAGTGTGATTGTGCTTGTATTCGATTGACAGAAATTAGACTTTGATCGTGATGATTTTCTTGATCGCGACCGCACCCAGAATTTGCATGATGATGCCACCAACCAGCATTTTGATTCCCAGTGGATCATTGAAGAGCATCATGATGTAGTCGTAATTCAATTTGAGCATGACCAGGAACAGGGCAGGGGGGAGTGCCAAAAGGACGATCCCGGACAAGCGGCCTTCACCTGTCAATGCTTGAATCTGGCCCCAAATCTGGAAACGCTCGCGAATCAGCTTTCCGATCTTGTCAAGAATCTCTGCAAGGTCACCACCGGTCTGTCGTTGCAGGACGACGGCGGTGACGAAAAACTTGAGGTCGAGGTTGGGTACGCGTTCCGTCATATCACGAAGCGCCTCTTCGAGAGGAATACCCAGGTTTTGTTGTTCGTAGCATCGGCCAAACTCTGGACCGATGGGTTCATTCATCTGTTGAGCAACCAGTTGAATTCCGGCTGGCAGACTGTGACCGGCTCGCAAAGCCCGGGAGACCAATTCGAGGCACTCGGGAAGTTGCGAACCAAACTTCTGCAGACGCTTCCGACGGACCCACCACAGATAAAGGAATGGCGGGCTTGCGCAAACTGCGGCAAAGGGCAGGATGCCCAGTACGGCGCCTCCCAGTGAACCCATTTTCATACCGACAACGACATTGAATAGCGCACCCGCTCCAGCAAATCCCCCGACAACCGCAAGGAACTGGGCCGTGGAAGTTTTCATACCGGCCTGGTCCAAGTACTTTCGAAGATTGAAGTACTTCAGAATCAGGGCTTCGATCTGGTTGGGAGCGCCATCGATCGGCGAAAGCAAAACCTCCGCCGTCGTCTTCTGTTTTTCGCGTGATCGATTTTGAACAAAATCGGTGAGCCGATTTTCCATCGAGTCGTCGCGGGAACGCAGGAAAATTGCCACGCCACCAATCAAACTGGCAACGCAAACAAATACGGACCCAAAGATTAATAGTTGGACCATGATTTGGATTCTCGTGAGTGTTTTTCTCGTGGGTTTTTAGTCAACCAGCATGACGCGTTCCTGGAACACACTTGCTGGCAAACGGACGCCAGCCTGTTCCAGTCGATCAATGCACTTCGGCCGAATTCCGGAACAGACAAAGCGTCCGGTGGCTCGACCGTTTTCATCAATTCCATCCTGCATGTAACGGAAGATGTCCTGCATCACGATCGTGTCGTTTTCCATACCGACAATTTCCGTGATGTGCGTGACTTTACGCGGACCACCTTGCAAACGGTTGGCTTGGACAACGAGGTCCACCGCGCTGGCGATCTGGGTCCGCATCGCTTTGATTGGCATTTCAAAGCCGGCCATCAGGATCATGGTTTCGAGACGGGCAATACAGTCGCGAGGCGTATTCGCGTGAGTGGTGGTCAACGAACCTTCGTGACCCGTGTTCATCGCTTGGAGCATGTCGAGGGCTTCCGCACCACGACACTCACCGATGATGATTCGTTCCGGACGCATCCGCAGGCAGTTTTTCACCAAATCGGTTGCGGTGACCGCGCCCTTGCCTTCGATATTGGGCGGCCGAGTTTCAAGACGAACGACGTGGTCCTGCTGAAGTTGCAGTTCCGCCGCGTCCTCAATCGTAATGATCCGGTCTTCGTTGGGAATGAAACTGGAAAGCGTATTCAGGAGCGTCGTTTTACCGGAACCCGTACCGCCGGAAATGACAATGTTCAAACGAGCCTTCATTGCCCCTTCCAGGAGCATTACCATTTCCGGTGTGAAGGCCTTGTAGTTCAGAAGGTCTTCAAGCTTGAGCGGATTGGAACCAAAACGCCGAATGGACATTGCGGCGCCGTCCAGAGCAAGCGGCGGAATAATCGCATTCACACGGGAACCATCCTCGAGACGGGCATCCACCATCGGACAAGTTTCGTCGACACGTCGGCCGACTTTCGACACGATTCGGTCGATGATTTGAAGCAGGTGGGAGTTGTCGCGAAACTCGCAGGCACTCCGTTCCATCTTCCCGCCACGCTCGACATAAATGTCTTTCGGGCCATTGATCAGAATATCGCTGACCTTCGGATCTTTCAGGATCATCTCGAGGGGACCCAGCCCAAAGGTCTCATCCAGGACTTCGTCAACCAATCGGTCTCGTTCGGAACGATTGAGAAGCGTGTTTTCGCTATCGCACAAGTGCTCGACGACCATCCTGATTTCGCGTCGCAGGACATCACCTTCCAACTCCCCGACACGATTCAAATCGAGCTTACCAATCAGTTTTTGATGGATTTGCTGTTTGAGAATGTCAAATTCAGCGGAGCTCGATTGTTGTGAATTGGTCGCAATACTCATTTTTCATACTCAAGTAGAAGATGGATGCACGCAGAAGGGTGCGCGCGAGGGGATTCCAGCTTATCGATCTGAAAAACATACCTCCTGATAGCTACACGCGCCGTGATTGCCAAACTTTATGCAAAGATGTTGCATTTTCTCATCATCGATTCCGGTACAGCCGTTACAACCAAATTGGCTAGTCGCAACCCCTGCCACCGTTTCGACAGAAACCGCTATGATGATGGGACTCGCGTTTCCCACTGCCGACCCACAAATACCTCTTAGTTATTTTTTTGGCGACCAATAAGCGATCATGGCCGATCTCATTGCCCAAGGACCAAAACCGGAACTACGCTGGCGGCGACGTCTGGATCCTCAATCCGAAGTCGAACTCGGTCGGGCGTCGCTGACTTGTTCCGTCCCCTGGGACAAACACATTTCGAGAATTCACATTCGTGTCCGCCTCGAAGACGATCAACTGGTTGTGGAAAAGGACCCGAAAGCCGTTAATCCAGTTTTGTATGGCGGAACTCAGCTCGACAAATTCCGGATGAAGTCGGGCGATCATTTTGTTATAGGACAAACCACCTTCACCTTCTCGAACGAACAGGTCGCCGCTTCGACCATGGAATTTCCGGAGCCCGATTCGGAGCGGGCTTTTTCCCAGAAGGACATCGAGAAAGTCCAGTTTTCCGATTCGGATCGCCGTTTGGCCGTGCTAACCCACCTGCCGGAAATCATTGCCAGTGCCACCAATGAATCGGATTTGTATGTTCGCTTAACCAGCGTTCTGATGACCGGTATCCGTTCGGCCCATACAATCGCCATCGTTTCTTTCGACAACGACGAGATCGAGGTCTTGTACTGGGACCGCAGAATCATCGCTCACGAAGATTTTCAGCCCAGCGTTCGCCTGATCAAACGTGCGGTGAACAATGGCGAGACCATTCTTCATTACTGGGATCGCGCAAACAGTCAGATTTCCAACTTGACCGTCCACGTCGACAATCAATGGGCTTTCGTTTCGCCGCTTGGTGGCCAAGCATGCAATCGGCACGCGATTTATGTTCTGGGCAATGAAACCGACCGGGGTGATTTTGGCAGCGATCGCGTGTCGTCGGAAATGCGAAGTGACATCAAGTTCACTGAGTTGGTTGGGAAAATGGTTTCCAGCTTGCGCGATGTCCAGTTGTTGGAGCGGAATCAATCAGCCTTGCGTTCGTTCTTTTCACCCATCGTGATGGATGCGTTTGCCGGTCAGCCGCTGGAGAACGCCCTGGCGCCCAAGAATTGTGACATTTCGGTTTTGTTTTGTGACCTTCGCGGATTCTCTCGAACCAGCGAACAATTGGCTGACAACCTTCTGGAACTGCTGGATCGCGTTAGCCAGGCGCTGGGAATTACCACGCGACGTGTCCTGGATGAGGGAGGCGTCATCGGCGACTTTCACGGGGATGCCGTGATGGGTTTTTGGGGGTGGCCACTTGAACAGGAAGACAGCATCTCACGCGCATGTCGAGCCGCGATTCACATCGAAGAGGAGTTTGTTCAACTCGCGGCACAATCGGCTCACGCACTTTCGGATTTCAGAATCGGAATTGGCCTGGCCTCTGGGCCGGCTGTGGCTGGCAGGATTGGCACATCCGACCAGGTCAAAGTGACCGCCTTTGGGCCCACCGTGAACCTGGCTTCTCGTTTGGAAGGCCTGACCAAGCAACTTGGGATTCCCATTTTGATTGATGGACGAACCGCCAACCGAATCAATGCGGATGTAAACTCTGATTTATGTGCGGTTCGACTGGCGAAAGTTAAGCCCGCGGGCATGGAACGAGTGGTGGACGTCGCACAACTTTTGTCGACCGAATCGGCGATGAAATTTGATATCGTCCTTTACGAACACGCCTTTCAAAAATTCATGGACAAGGAATGGGACGAAGCCAGGCAAAAACTGTTCGAGCTGAGCACCGAAACGGGACCGGCCAAATTTCTGATGGATTACATGAATCAGTTTGGACAGCCACCAAACGATTTCGACGGGATCATTCGACTCGATAAGAAGTGACACTGCCCACCTTTCACAAGACTGGCCTTCTGTTTGACGCCTGATTCGCTGGGGATAGAATCGAGCCCTAGAATAACAACCTGAATGGAGACAACCGTGAGCCGAATCGCTGGAAAGATGTCGAAGAATATCGGCGTCAAGATGTCCGAAACCAAGGCGGACCAATACCAGGTTCATTCCAATCTTGATCGTCCAATTTCTGATCTTTCCTTTCTACGGCGCGGGCTTCTTTTTGCTGAGCTGTCCACGATCGCCTACATGGATCCGCCCGAAATTCAAAAAGTCGTTGAGCGAATCGGTTTTGACAAGTTTGAATTTTTCGAGCGAGACGGATCGCAGGCCTATTGGTTTTCCAATGAAAACGATAGCGTTATTTCCTGCCGGGGAACGGAACCCAATGAATGGAATGACATCAAAGCTGACGCCTATGCGGTGACCGCGTTGGCCGAAACCGTTGGTCGTGTGCACCGAGGTTTCAAACAGGAAGTTGACGACCTTTGGCCACGCATCGAAAATGCCATTGTTGACAATCAGAAAACGCAGTGGTTTACAGGTCACTCTTTGGGCGGCGCGATGGCAACCATTTGCGCGGGACGTTGCAAACTCTCGCACATTCAGTCGCTTCCCGAGGAAACCCACACGTTCGGATCACCGCGTGTCGGAAACAAAAGGTACATCAACTACACGACCTTGAAACTTTATCGCTGGGTCAACAATAACGATATCGTGACGCGTGTTCCCCCACCCTGGTTTGGGTATCGTCATACCGGCAAAGAACTTTACTTCGATCGAAATGGTGACTTGCGGGACATCACCGGATGGCGTCGTACTTCTGACCGACTTCGCGGATTCTTGAGGGGACTTGGGCGATTGCAAATCGATCAATTCTCAGATCACTTGATGCCCAACTACATCAGTTACATGCTCAAGGCGATTGAAAAAGAAGAAGCGACCCAAGACACACAAGAATCGCCCTGACCCACAAGAATCGCCCTGACCCACAAGAATCGCCCTGACCCACAAGAATCGCCCTGACGCACAAGAATCGCCCTGACGCCAACGCTTGAAGTCATTCGATCTGAGTCGAACTGTCAATCTCAACCGCAACATCCGCTCCCCCGCCTTCGGGAATTTCGACTTTGACCCGGTAGCCGACGTTGTTTTCAAGATCGTTGACGGTGGCAATGTTCGTACCGGGCGTCGGGGTTTGCCCTTTTGCCAAGCGGAACCTGCCATCCTCAATCTGTCCCGATGCGCTGGGACCATCATTGTCACTTGCGACGTCCGGACTAAAGACAATCAAACCTTTCTTGACGGGCTCGCCATCGACGGTCACCGTTCCTTCCAGGGAAATTGACTTTCCACAGCCGGCGGTAACCATTGTCAAAATGGAAAGACAAAGCAATTTTGGCAATAAAGAAACAGACGGCATTCGCGAAAAACCCGGGTGTTTGGCAACAAAATATGGTGAGTACTCTTTGAAATATTACCACATTGCATGGTTTTCGCCAATTTCGCTGTCGACCAGCCACAGATAAACTTCATCCAACATTCGATTTCGGCGGTGGAATCAAACATAATAGGATTAACTTGCCAATTCCATTTGGAACCGAACGCTCCGCGTGTTCATTTCGTTTAGACAAGGCGTTTCTCAACCGTTCTGATACTTGTGATTTCCAAATAATTGAAGATCGATTCATGACGAAGTCCGACTCAAATCATGAGCCAATAAATGGAGCCTCCGAAAACGGGGCCTCCGAAAACGAGGCCTCCGAAAACGAGGCCTCCAATAATGAAGATTCCGATTGGAAGTTGCCTTCGAATTCGGCTGAGGCAATTGACCTGTCGCAGTTGGACATTCAACTGGACCGACCCAAGACGGAGATTGAGACGGAAAACGAAATTGCGCCGCTTGGCGTCGAAACAAAGCAGACGGGCGGCGGAATTGCCCAACACAAAAAAGATCATAAGACCTTGGCGCGTTTTTATGGGTTTTGCATTTCCATCCTTGGTTTGATTAGCCTCGTCCCGGCCATCATTTTTCTGATCAAGATCAATCAAGCAGAGTTTCTTGCTGTAACCCCTCGCTGGATATACCTACTGATATTTGTCGGCGCATTGCATATCGTCTATGCGGTTTATCTGATTCAAGTCGCAGATTGGTCTTCGCTTTGGGCCGTTTCGATCCTGATGCTGGTGGCTTCGTTTTTTTATGGCGTGTTTAGCACAGCCATTTTGTTGGATGATGGCTTTGGCCCCGTCGTACAATTCTTGCAGTTGCCCGTGGCTCAAATGAAAACGGCGACCATTGCCTGCCTGGTGGGCTTATGCCTGTCGGTCTTGACCAGTTACCTTTGCGGTCGCGAAGCTCTAAACTGGAAAAAGAACGAAAAGATCTTGTTTGATGTCGCTCTGCGTCGAAAGCAGGCCGAGTCGGTTGCGGGATCATACACTCCTAATTAGGGTCGCCTGATGGCTTTGAAAAGCCTCATCCTTATCCCGACGTCAAAAGAACGCGACGTCTTGCATTCAGTTTTTCCAGAATCAAAAAACTGGGAATTGGAAATTGTCGGTTTTGGAATGGTCGAATCGGCCATTCAAACTGCGCGTTTGGTTTCGCACGATCACGGCACTCGCTTTATCCTCGCGGGTCTCGCTGGGACCTATGAGGAATCGACGGAAATTGGAAAAGCCTACGAGTTTTCCAGTGTCGTCCAATACGGAATTGGCGTCGGCTCGGGCACAGAATTTCGAGGCGCGCAGGAAATGGGCTTTTCGCAGGTCGATATTCCCTCGGCTATCCGGCTTGCGACATTTGATGCGAACGATGAGCGTTTGGAACGCGTATTGCTAACAACCGCATTGTGCTCCGAAAACGAAAGCGATCGGGACAACCGAGTTGCCAGGTACCCGAATGCATCCGCGGAAGACATGGAGTCGTACTCGGTTGCATCGGCTTGTTTCCTGGCAGGGGTCTCGCTTCACGTCGTTCGGGGAATCTCGAATTCGGTCGGAGATCGTCAACATGCGAATTGGCAGATCGAAAAAGCAATGTGTTCCGTTGGTGAATTGATCAACAACGTACTGGAGCGTGAGAAGGCTTGATGATGAAGATGTTTCCTTTCGTTTTGATGGCGCTCTCGTTGACTCATTGGCTCGCTATTGAAGCGGTTTCCCAAAAGGGCGATTCGTCGAAGAATTGGCATCACTGGAGAGGCCCCAA
>CAYSXI010000197.1:0-9640 GCA_964434955.1 uncultured Pirellulaceae bacterium | reverse complement strand
GGCTTCCACTCGGAAATGGGGCGAAATCTTGGACATCGGTTCCGCCATGGCCTCGATAAAATTCAGCGCCGGTCCACGAACCTGGTCCTCGTATCGCTGTTTGTTTTTTTCAAACCAATCCCGGTTGTTGTTCTTTTCCAGCGAATCCAGAAAACGAAACAGCTCCAGGGAGAATCCGGCAAACGTGTTTTTCTTGGCCATTTCTTGTTATGGGGCTCCGGATGGAAGGCTGAGTTCTAGGTGGCAAGTTACCGTCTTGGTCGTGGTTGAGTTTTTCATCGGCGCAATCGGACGAAGCGGTTGATCAACTGATTCATGCCGACCGTCAAATTGCCAATCAAGTGTTTGCTTGTGCCTGGCTGGGGGCTGTGGGCAATCGAAACGGAACCCGAGCATCGATAACATTTGCTCCAATTTTGGTCGCGAAATTCGACATCTGCAATTGGCCAAGAATCGCACATCCCGATCGGGACAACCTCGGTCGCGAGGCTGGGTGCTTATCGATTGCGGGTTTTCCCGGTAAAACTAAGGTCTTGTCAACGAGCAGAATTTCATTCCCTTTGACGCTTGAACGGTTAATGGCCGAACAGAATATTCATCAGATCGAATTGGACAATGGGCTCATCCTGATTGGCGAAGAAATGCCCTGGCTGGAGTCCGCCGCGTTTTCAATCAACGTAGCGAATGGATGCATTTACGATCCGGCAGACAAGATCGGCTTGTCCAACTTCACCTGCGAGATGATTCAGCGTGGTTGCGGGCAAATGAACAGTCGCGAGTTCCTGGAAAGACTCGAGTGGCTGGGCGTTTCCGATTCAAGTTCGGTCAACATTTTTCATTCACATTATGCGGGAGCAATGCCGGCGAGCGCAATGCATGAGGCATTGACGGTTTTTGCTGACATGCTGAGACGGCCCCTTTTGCCCGAGGATCAACTGGAAGACGGCAGGCTTTTTTGTTTGCAGGAGATTCGGGGAATCGAGGATGACCTTTCACAAAAGGCAATGTTGGAGCTCCGAAAACGTTTCCTGGGAGATCCGTTCGGACGTTCTTCGGTAGGAACAATGGAATCAGTCTCGGCAATCTCAATCGACGACATTCGCACTTGTTTCGAGAAGACTTATCGACCCAACAACTTGATTTTGAGCGTCGCCGGAAAAATTGATTGGAACGAATTGTGCAAACACGTCGAGTCGATTCTTGGAGACTGGAATCCGATTGATTGTGAGCCGTCGGCCAGGATCGAACCCGAGCACGGGATCCATCACATTCCTTTTGAGAGCCAGCAAACACAGATTACATTCGCTTGCCCTTCGATTCCTTATTCGAATGAGGACTACTTTCTCGCACGCGCGGCGGTTGGCGCGCTTTCAGGCGGTTTTGGTTCACGTTTGTTTACCGAGGTTCGGGAAAAGCGAGCCCTTTGTTATGCCGTTAGCGCGAGTCTTCACAGTTTGACGGATCGTGGCTACGTCATGGGGTATGCCGGAACGGCAGCCGACCGAGCTCAGGAGACACTGGATGTTACCCTTTCGGAAATGAATCGGATCGGCGACGGGATTGATGAAGACGAATTGCGGCGTGTCAAAGTTGCAATTCGAAGCGCCCTCGTGATGCAGCAGGAGTCAAGTCGTGCACGGGCTTCGGCCAATGCGGGCGACTGGTTTTTGTTAGGCCGAATTCGCGGTCGTGAAGAGATCAACAACATCGTGCAGGGATTGACGGTCGCCCAAATCAATGACTACCTGAAACAGAACCCTTTCAAAGATTTTGATTTGGTGACACTTGGCCCAGAGCCCTTGGAGTATCGTGGTGGAGTTTCAACAGCAACAGCTTGATAACGGCTTGACGATTTTGGCCGAGTGCAATCCGGCGAGCTATTCGACATCGATCGGTATGTTCGTGCGCGCGGGGGCTCGCGACGAGACTTCGGAGATCGGTGGCGTGAGTCATTTTCTTGAACACATGGTGTTCAAGGGAACGCCGCGGCGAACGGCGGAGCAGGTCAATCTCGAGTTGGACGAAATGGGTTCTGACTCGAACGCGCGAACCAGCCACGAGAGTACGGTCTACCACTCAACCGTGCTTCCTGAGTTTCAGGATCGCGTGGTCGATTTGCTTTGCGACATGATGCGTCCCAGTCTTCGCGAAGATGATTTTGAAACCGAGAAAAAGGTGATCATCGAAGAAATCCTGATGTACGATGATCAGCCGCCATACGGTGGCTACGAAAAAATCATGGCTGACTATTTTGGAAGTCATTCATTGGGCAATAGCGTTCTGGGTACCGTGCAGACCGTCGAGGGACTGACGTCGGAAAGGATGCGGGCCTACCACGAATCTCGTTATTCACCGCGGAATATGGCGTTGGTTGCCGCCGGCAATGTGGACTTCAAGAACTTGGTTGGCATGGCGGAGAAGCTGACTTCGAATTGGGTTTCGGCAGAAACGGAACGCCCGACACCAGCCGCGGACCCGATGCATGGCTTTTCGTTGATGCACAAACCCCAATCGACCCAAGAGTACATCATTCAACTTGCATCGGCGCCGGCCAGCGAGGATCCAAAGCGTTATGCCAGTGCCGTCGCGTCAGTCATTTATGGAAGTGAAAGTGGAAGCCGCTTGTATTGGGAGTTTCTCGATAGTGGACTGGCCGAAATGGCGGCGGCCGGATTCGAAGACTACCTGGGTGCCGGCTTGACGGTTTCCTACCTCTGTTGTGCTCCCGAAGAGGCCCAGAAAAACTTGGAAAAGCTTCACGCGGTCCAGGAAAAAATCGAACGCGATGGTTTTGAAGAACGGGAGCTTGAATTGGCAAAGCGGAAGATCGCTGCGCGGATCATTTTGGCGAGTGAGCGACCGGGGACTCGGCTATTTTCGCTTGGTACCAAGTGGTTGAATGGGCAATCATACGAGTCGATTGCAGAAATCGCCGCTCACTATCAGGGGGTGACTCTCGAGCAAATCAACGAGATTGCCAGCCTCTATCCGCTTACCCAAAATCGAACGCTTGCCGTTGGGCCTTGCGAAAGTCTCGAACCGGTGATTGCTAAACCGTAATCAACGGGTGACGTTCATGGACCACGCGAATCTGAACAATGTCGGCCAGCTCCTTGCCAACGCCGCCGAAAAATATGGCGATCGTGTTGCGGTCGCCGAGACCGATGGTCGTGACGCAAGTGGCAAATACCAATACCGCCAAGTGACGTTTGCGGAACTCAATTCCAGGTCGGAAGCCATCGCGGCCGGTTTTCAGAAAATGGGAATGGGGCCGGGCAAGCGAATCTGCTTGATGGTCCCGCCGGGTATCGACTTCATCTGCCTGGTGTTCGCGCTGTTCAAGACGCGCGCTGTGGTGATGATGATTGACCCGGGCATGGGCAAAAAGAACTTGATTCAATGCCTGGCCGATTCGAAACCCGATGGTTTCATTACGATTCCCAAGGGGCATATCGCCCGGACAATTTATCGCAGCCGGTTTCCTCAGTCGCGACTCAATGTCGTCGTCAACGGCTTTTTTCCATTCTGCAAAAGGCTTTCGCGTTTGGAAAAATGCGACCCGAGCACTTTGGATAAATCAGGTTGGTCGGCCAACGACGAAGCCGCGATCATTTTTACAACGGGAAGCACAGGTCCACCCAAAGGTGTCCTTTATCGCCATCAAAATTTTATCTTTCAGGCCAAAGAAGTCGTCGAGTACTTTGGTATCGAGCCCGGCGGAGTCGACATTTCCGCTTTCCCGCTTTTTGCGTTGTTCAATATCTCAACCGGTTGCACGACGGTGTTTCCGGAAATGGATTTTACGCGCCCGGCGGATATCAATCCCCAGAACCTGATTGATGCCGCCAGTGATTGGAATGCCAATCAAAGTTTTGGGTCGCCGGCGCTTTGGAATACGGTTAGTCGTTATTGCGAAACGAACAACAAAAAAATTCCGCAAATCAAAACGGTGCTTTCTGCGGGCGCTCCGGTACCGCCCCACGTAATACGACGCGTGATGGCAAGTGTGGGCGAGGGCGCCAAGTTTTTCACTCCCTACGGAGCCACAGAATCCTTGCCTGTGGCTTGCGCTGACTCGGACATGGTATTGGGGGAAACGGCTGCCCAAACGGAAGTCGGAAAAGGGACCTGTGTTGGTAACAAGTTTCCGCTCATTGAGTGGCGCGTGATCCAGATCGCCGATGGGCCCATCTCCGATATCGCAGAAGTCGAGTGCCTTGAGCCCGGCGAAGTCGGCGAATTGATGGTCACCGGGCCAGTGGTGACCCAGAAGTATGTGACGCGAGAAGACCAAAACCAGTTACATAAAGTCCAGGACGGAAATCGTGTTTGGCACCGGTTGGGTGATGTTGGGTACCTGGACGAGCAGGATCGTTTTTGGTTCTGCGGTCGAAAAAATCACCGCGTCAAAGTTGGCAAGGAAACCCTTTATACAATCCCCTGCGAAGCAATCTTCAATACGCACGAGTGGGTTTATCGAAGCGCCTTGGTCGGCGTCAAGGAAGGTCTCAGGACCGAGGCGGCAATTGTGGTTGAGCCTTGGGAGGATCAATTCGATTTTTCGCCCCATAAGCAAGAAACGCTGTTGGCAGAATTGGCCGAGCTTGCGTCGCAACACGAACACACCCGTTCAATTCAACGCTTCTATATTTTTGATCAACTTCCCACCGACATTCGGCACAATTCAAAAATCTTCCGTGAGCAGATCGCAGAAAAACTTGAAAAAGGCAATTGCGGTCCCATGTGCGGATGCTAACCGATCAATCCGCCAAGCCGGGATCAAAATCGAGCTTGATTTCAAGACCGTTCTGGTTCAAAAGCCAGACGATTTGTCCTAGGTGATGTTGGCTATGCCAAGGGTAATACTGGAGGACTTCGTTCAAAGATTGAACGGCATTGGTTTCCGGGTGCTCAAACTTTCTTGCAAAGTCATCTTCGCTCATCGATCTGAGTAACTGGCACCACTTTTGGTGCAGTCCTTCCAGCAATCGAAGAGCTGGTTCAACAGGAAGCTCCGAGGCGTCTTTGAGTGCTACCCAGGCCGCCTCGTCGTAAGCTTTGATTCGTGGTTGATTCTCGGTGAGCGTCCACTTGAATCGGATGTAGCTGTTGGTGTGACTATCGGCAACGTGGTGCACGATTTGACGGATGGTCCAGTTGCGGTATTTGGAATCAAGTATGGTATCCGGCACCTGAGCGACAACGGCCTGCCAACGAGCGGGTGCTTCTTCCATTTCGTTAATCAAAGACGCTCGGAATTGGGCGTCAACATCAGCCCGGGCGACGAACTCACCAACGGGAAACTCAGGGCCAGACACGATATTTCTCTCAATGACGGAGTCGCAAAAACCAATCCAAGTCTAACGAGTTGATTTCGTTGTGTAAGGACCTCGGCCCCCGGGGTCAGGCCGTTGAATCATCCGTCGATTCCGATTCCAACTCGGCAATGATTTTCGTGGCATTTTCGAAATCGGTCGTTCGGACCATGACTTCAATTTTCAGTATCCCAAGGCCAGGGAGTCCCGCTTGATGATCGCCGGCGACGAAGGCCTCAATTCCGTTCGATTCCAACAACTGTCGAATCCATTGCGCGCGACCGGAGTCGGAAGCCGAGTAGACGGGGGCGATATCAATCTGATTTTCGGAAGTCATGGCAAGCCTTTCATATTGTGAGAAGTAATTGTTGACGGAAACGGCAGTAAGGCAATTGAAAAACCGAAACCCCGGCCAGGCAATAAAAAAGGTCCAAAATGTTGCCATTTTGGACCAGGCTCATTTCAAATTCTGAATGAGACGTTTTGGTGAAACGTCATTTGGTGACCGAAAACTTGTGGACGGTTTTGTGATGATAGGTCTCACCCGGCTTGAGCAGGGTCGATGGAAAATTCTTTTGATTGGGGGTGTCCGGATACTTTTGAGTTTCAAGGCACAGGGCAAAGTTTTCGGCGTAGCCACCGCTGCCTTCGGACTTGTCCAAAAAGTTTCCGGAATAGAATTGAAGGCCCGGTTGGTTGGTTGAAATTTCCATCATCCGGCCTGAGTTTGGATCTTTCAGGACGCAGGCCTGAACCATGGATTTTCCGTCGTACCCTTTAAGGGCAAAACAATGGTCGTATCCTTTTGCGGGAGTTTTCCTGAGAGCAGCGATCTCTTTTCCAATCGCTTTGAAATTCGAAAAGTCCAGTTCGGTGCCTTTCACGGCTTTCATCTCTCCTGTTGGAATCAACGTGTCATCGACGGCCAAAAAATTATCCGCGTTGACTTTCAACTGATGGTCCAGGATGGTCCCCGACCCTTCGCCCGCCATATTCCAATAGTTGTGATTGGTCAAATTGCAATGAGTTGCTTTGTCCGTAGTCGCTGAGAAGTCGACCACCAACTCGTTGTTAGAGTTGAGGATGTAATCGACACGGGCCGTCAATTTTCCGGGATAACCTTCGTCGCCATCGGGGCTGACGTGAGTAAACCGAACACCGACTTCTCCCTGGTTTGGTCGGTGGATGACTTCCGATTTCCAAACTGCACGATGAAATCCCTTGACTCCGCCGTGAAGGTGATTGGGCTCATTGTTCGTTGCCAGTGAAAACTCTTTCCCATCGATCGAAAACTTTCCTTTGGCGATCCGGTTGCAATAGCGGCCCACGGAACAGCCGAAGTAGGACTGGCATTTTTCGTAACCGCTGACCGAATCACACTTCAAGATGATGTTGGCCATTTTTCCGTCTTTGTCGGGGGTCGACATCTCGGTCATGGTCGCGCCGTAGTCAATCAAAGTCATCACCAAGCCGTTGGCGTTTTTGCATCGAAATTGTTGAACGGTTTGCGAATCGGAGGTTTTTCCAATATTGATTTGATAGACAGACATATTTGGCTGAGAATCTTGTGAAGACGCCTCCTGAATCAGGGTGGGGCCAACAAGGGTCCATGAAAAAGTGAAAAAGGCTGCGGCGACGACGGCGGCCGGGACAAATAATTTCATCGTGGAATCCGACAAAAATGCTCAAAAACGGGTTGAAAACTGCCAAAAATCTTAATCCCGTCGCAATCCTCTTACAACAACTGGTACGTCGCCCAGAGAATTCGTAATAAAATTGATTGGGAACGCAAGAAAACCCGCCCCAAAGAAACCAATGGATACCGGCCATGTGGGTGACTCAGATCGGCGAATCACTTGAATCTGTCGGTAGTGATGCAACTTGTGCTGCATAAAAAGCGATGCAAACAGCAGTGATTGATTGGCAATCGGAACTTGATCAACACCACCGTTGGTTAAAGTCGATCGTGTTTGCGCGGTTGGGAGAACCAGGCGCGGTAGACGACGTGATGCAAGAGATTGCGCTTGCTGCGGTTCGGCAATCGGCTCCGATTCAGGACCCCGCGAAAGTAGGGCCCTGGCTTTATCGGTTGGCGATCCGTCAAACGCTTTTGTATCGCCGCAAGATGGGCCGGAAGCGGAAATTGACGCAGCGCTACGCCGAACGCCAGGATTCGAGCGACCTGGAAAGAGCCCCCGACCGAACTCCCCTGCAATGGCTGCTTGCGGACGAGAGGCAAGGGATGGTTCGTCGCGCCGTGGAGCAACTGCGGCCCGGTGACGCACAGATCCTGATGTTGAAATACTACGAGAATTGGAATTACCACCAGATTGCCGATCATCTGGGGGTAAGCCACAGCGCAGTCGAAGCGAGATTGCATCGCGCTCGCGCTCGACTGCGCCAACTATTGGTAAGCATGAAAGTTGTCGACGAACGCGCGACCAGTTGAGAAGCATTGGACCAATTGAGAAGCAATGGATGGTGGCTCGATGTCGCCGTCAGGTAACTTCCGAGAAGTGATTCAAACGAGAATTGAAAATGAATCCGAACAAGATCAAGCAAACCGAAATCGATCGTCTGGTTGATGGGTCATTGGGTGGCGATCAGTACCGCAAAATGATCCAACGCTTGGATTCATCTCCTGGTGGGTGGAAGCAATGTGCGCTGACCTTTTTGGAACAGCAAGCGCTGGCGCGTGATTTCGGCGAAATTATCAACGCCTCGGGAAACGACGTGACGGCGGGCATGTTGCCAGCAGAATCGGAGTCCGCCAAGAAGTCGCTGAATGCAGAGGATCCGATGTTGAGGAATCCTGCGCGGAAATGGGTTGGTATTTTTCTCGCTGCCGCAGCCAGTTTCATGATGGCGTTTTTCCTGGGGATCGGCGCTCAGCAATGGTTTGAAAATCCGCCGATGGCAAAAGATGACTCCAAGGTCATGGGCGATAATATGACGCCCGTTTCCGATACACTTCCCCTGGTCGTGCGCGACAATCATTCGGGACAACAGAAACAGTTCGACATTCCGCTGGTCAATTCGGTTGGTCGTGATAACGATTTGACGCCAGCCATTCGAGGACAACTCCCAGAACAAGTCGATCGATTGATTCAGGATGTGAATGTGCCTTACGAAGTTCGGCGCAACATGGTTTCGTTGATGGACGAGAAAGGAACCGTCTACTACGTACCCGTCGATCAAGTCAAATTTGGACGAAGTTTGGGGCAATACCAGTAACCCGTCTGAATGAGCGACAAAAATAAAGTTGAAAAGTGATAATCATGCGTGCAACAAAAATGCTTAACTTACGAACAAGCGGCAAACTAATTTTTGGTCTCGGGATGATGGTCCTCGTTATTGGATCCGCAACCGCACAAGACGCGAAACCATCAAAACTCGCTCCGAACCAGAAGGCGGGCGAAAAACAGAAGGCGGGCGAAAAACAGGATGCCAAGTCGGTCGAGAAAGCTGAAAAAGTCAAAACGACGTTTCGGGTGACCCCTGACGTTCAAAACGATCCAAATTTCAAACCCAAGGGAAACGGCCGGCAGGTGATTGTCCGGCAGACAACCCACAATGGGCAGACAGTCAATTCCGTTTGGCAGCAACAGTGGATTTATCGATCCTCCGCAAACGGCAAAACAAAAGTGCTTCAACCGAAACAGGAATTTGAACTTCAGTTTCAGGATCAGCCGGTTGGTGGGAGGCTGGAGATCATCCAGGAAGGCAAGCTGTCCGAGCGAGTTCCGGGTGCAAAAGGTGTAACCATCGTCGGAGGCTATTCTCCTTCGCCACCTACCGTTTCAGGCGATTATTGGTTGGGGGTCAACTGTGAGTCGGCGAGTTCTCTGGTCTGTGATCAGCTTTCCATTTCCAATGGTCTTGCGGTTGTCAATGTTGTGCCCCAAGGTCCGGCCGAAGGCAAAATTGAAAAACACGATATCCTCATCGAATTCGATGACAAGAAGCTGAATTCAGTCAGTGACCTGGTCGCAGGAATCGAAGGTTCGCAAGGAAAACAGGTCGAATTGAAGCTGCTGCGAAAATCAAAGTCGATTCGGGTTTCGATTCAGGCGAAGAAGCGACCCACACCAAAGTTTACATTTAGCCCGATCGTGATTCAGACGGATTCCAAGAACGCGATTGACGCTGGCCAAATCAAAGAGTTGGAAGCGGTCCTTAACGTTGAACAAATGGATACGAAGTTGCCAGAGGTTTATATTTTGCGACCCGGCTTTCACCTGGGAAATGTCAAGCAATATCAATTCAAGGTGGATGATAAAAACGTCACCGCTGACATTGAAGTCCCCGGAGTCGAACTTGAAAAT